>NZ_SIHJ01000005.1:0-346487 GCF_007859765.1 Posidoniimonas corsicana | reverse complement strand
GCTACCGGCCCCCAGCCCCCGAGGCGATCCGCTCGCTTGGCTCGCTTCCGGCTACGCCTACAGCGAGCCAAGCGAGCGGCCTGCTGGCCTTAACATAGATACTGGTACTGTCCGGGGGGGCTGGTCACCACCTAGCGGCGACCGCGATCTTCTTTATCGATTTCTATCACATCTCCTTCGATTGACTCTGCAAATTCTAGCATGCGTCGCCAGCATTCCTGTGATGGCATATCGTTCATAAGAAATACTGCGTCTACACTACGAACATTGCCATGCACACGCACGCAATTTGAGTGGAATTCAAACGCATATGTGGGTCCGTATTCTTGGCCGTCGCTGGCTGTCTTATCCAATACATACTTGGGTGGCTTTTCGGCTACAGGCAAAGCCTTCATTAATCGCAATCGTTTGGAGGTCTGTTCTTCGCTGTCAAAAGTAGCTTCGGGAAACTGTTCGAGTAAACGGCTGCGAAGGTCTTCTGGATCGAAACGCTTTCCGGAATCAGACCTGCAGCGAATGAGTACCATTGGCATTGATATGTACCGTTGGGTTGGAAAGTCCCTGGGCCAACTTGGCCAAAATCGCTCGGATCGATGAACAATTCATCTGGATCAGCCCAGTCTCCTGGGCTGCCAGGCCGCAAAGGCAAGCCATTGCCATCTGCTTCTAAGACAACTGGTTTACCCCCGCGTTCAGCTGCTCTAACCTTCGCCCAGGCTTCTGCTGTTGTCTGTCGGTAGTGGTTGAAAAACCTTTGTCGTCAACTCCGAAACCGCCACCTGCGTGACGCCTTGCAGCATCATCAAGCCCATTATTTACGATGTTATCTGCTGATGCGGCCGGTGGCACTGCTGCTCGGCGCCACTGCCCAGCTTGCTGGCAGTGCGAATCGTGGTCAACGGTCTGAATCTAGAGTGTCCCGTTCCGCGATAAGCAATCCTTTAGTCGGGATAAACGGGCACATTCTGGTCTCTAAGAAACTAGAATCTGACAGGCGCCATGCTCCGGCTTGTCCGGCAGTGCGGTAGCGGGGACTTCGGCTCGCCGTCAGTAGTCGGAGCTTGGTCCGTAGCCGCTCCCATTACTACCGGATTTCAGTAGAAACCGGCCACCCAGCGCAATCTAATGAATGGTTGCCGGGCGTGCTGTGTCGACCGTTCTGAAGCGCTGTGCCGGCTTCAGGGGCGTCTGATGGCGGGCGGGGTTGTGTCCGTTGCGGTGGGCAAAAACGGACAAAACCCCTGCCACTCAGCTCGGCGGCGGTTGCAGTAAGGCCTGTTTTTCAAAAGGCTTAGGGGAAATGCTGGGCGGAGCTGTGCGCTGAGTTTTGTCCCCTCCGCGGTGTTTTTGGACAAAACCCCCGGGCGCAGCGCCCGGCCGGCGGCGTGCCGTTGCGCTGCCACGGCTCAGCGCGCGGCTTCCGCGACGACGTGACGAAGGAGAGCCGTCCCGCTGGCCCCATCGTCGCGTTGAGCCCACAGCGGGTTGAGGGCCGACGCAACGAAAGGGGCGCTCCTCGGCTCGTTGTTGTCTGAGTTGAGGACTGAAACCGATGGGGCTCCGACGCTACCAACGAACACCGCAGAGGGAGCGGGATTCGCGGTCGGCGGCTGCCCGTAGTAGAATCGCTACCCAGTCGACGCCGCGGGGTTTTTCTCTAGCGTCCTGGTTCCGTTGCCTGAGGAAGGGAGTGATTGGATGTCGAGCAGGGTTGCCTACCGGTCCGCGTTCCGCCTGATGGCGGTGTTCGTGTGGTGCGTGCTGTCGCCGTTGTGGTGCGGGGCGGCGGAGCTGGACCCGGACGCGTTGTTCGACCCTGGCCGGTTGCTAGAGGTAGAGATCACGCTGCCCGAGGAGGATTGGGACCAGCTGCGGCGGCAGACGCGGTTCCGTGGCGGGTTCGGCGCGATGTTCGGATCGGACCCGGCCGACAAGCCGTTCACGTACTTCAAGGGCGACGTCACAATCGACGGCGTCGCGGTTGGGTCGGTCGGCGTCCGCAAGAAGGGGTTCTTTGGCTCGCTCGACGAGACCCGCCCCTCGCTCAAGATCAAGTTCGACAAGTACGTCGACCAGGACCCGGCGGCGGGCCTGGACAAGCTGACGCTCAACAACAACAAGCAGGACGCGTCGGTGCTGAGCCAGCTGCTGGCGTACCGCGTGTTCAACGACGCCGGCGTGCACGCGCCGCGCTGCAGCCTGGCGTTGGTCAAGGTGAACGGCCGCCCGCTGGGGGTGTACTCAAACGTGGAGTCGGTGACCGCCCCGTTCCTCAAGGCCCGTTTCGGCGACGACAGCGGCGCGCTGTACGAAGGGACGGTCGTAGACTTCCACCCCCGCGCGGTCGAGAAGCTCGAGGCCAAGACCGACCAGGAGAACCGCGCCGACGCCAAGCGGCTGGCCGAGCTGCTGGAGGGCGAGGGCGGGCTGCCGGTCGAGGAGCTGAGCACGTTGGTCGACATCGACCAGTTCCTCAGGTTCTGGGCGGTCGAGAGCCTGCTGGGGTTCTGGGACGGCTACACCCAGGACCAGAACAACTACTTCGTCTACGACGACCCGTCCGACGGCAGGTACCGGTTTATCCCGTGGGGCGCCGACGTCTGCTTCACAACCGGCGGCGGGCCGTTCGCGCGGATGGGCGGCGGCCGGCACTCCGAGGCGGTCCACGCGGCCGCCATGCTGCCCAACCGCCTGTACCACTCCGACGGGATCCCCGCGCGGTACAAGCAGGCGATGCTCAACGTGCTCGCAAGCGCCTGGGAAGAGGAGCAACTGCTGGCGGAGGTCGACCGCGTCGAGCAGCTGGTCGACGGCCAACTGCACGAGGACCAGCTGGCCTCCGCGCGGTCCGGCGGGTGGGGCATCCAGCCGCTGACGACCGACCGCGTGCGGGAGTTTATCAAGGGCCGCCGCGAGGTAGTGATGGCGGAGCTGGAGGACGGGCC
This sequence comes from Posidoniimonas corsicana, assembly GCF_007859765.1. Lineage (NCBI taxonomy): Bacteria > Pseudomonadati > Planctomycetota > Planctomycetia > Pirellulales > Lacipirellulaceae > Posidoniimonas > Posidoniimonas corsicana. The sequence continues at coordinate 343,542 of NZ_SIHJ01000005.1, read as the reverse complement.
GGTGGAGGTCGCCAAGAAGCCGCGCGTGCCGATGCACACCGTTGAGGTGGGCGCCGCGAGCGGCTCGTTCACAACCCACTGGTCCGACGACCCGAACGCCGCCCAGCAGAGCGACCAGCTGAAGCTCGCGCTGACGCTCAACGGCGAAGAGGTCACCTTGGAGGAAGCCGGCGTGGTCGCCCAGCCGCTGCAGATGCCGCGCTTCGGACCGCCAGGGCCTTCAGACGGTCCGGCGCCAGCGCCGCCCGCCACGATCGAGGTGCGGGGCCGCCGCGCGTCGGACGACCAGCGGCTGACGCTCACCCTGGTGATCGATCGCGATGCGCTCGCGGCCGGCAAGACCGAGCCGATCCGGGTCTCTGGTTCGCTGCGCGAAGGCGCCGGTCAGTTCGGCTTCCCCGGGCAGATGCTCACCGGCACGCTTACGCTCACCAGCGGCGGGACCAACGAGGGCGACGAGATCGCCGGCGCGTTTGAAGCAGAGATCGTCGAGATGCGGGGCGGGATGTTCGACGGCATGCGCGGCGGGCCGCGGTAGCTCGCCCGTTGGAATCCACGCTTCAGCGTGCCCGAACGGCATCGAATGCGGGCTGAAGGCCGGACTCCAACTGCTTGAGTACCACTGTGCGGGCGGCTACTCCGGCAGTCGGCCGGTTTCGACCCGCGGCAGGGGCCCGGTGAGGGCTTTCATGAATGCGACCAGGTCGGCCTTCTGCTGGTCGGTCAGCTTCAGCGGCTTCATCTTGTCGCTCAAGTGAGGGTTCTTGTGGCCGCCATCGGCGTACCAGTCGACGACCTCCTCCAGCGTGGCCTGCGAGCCGTCGTGCATGTAGGGCGCCGTCTGGGCGACGTTCCGCAGGGTGGGCGTCTTGAAGGCGCCGCGGTCGGACGGCTGGTTGGTCACGGCGGAGCGGCCCCAGTCGATCTGCTCGTCGGGCCGGTCCATGCCGACGCCCAGGTTGTGGTACAGCTCGTCGGTGAAGTTGGGGCCGACGTGGCACTGCGTGCAGCCCGAGGCGTCGCTGAAGAACAGCTCGCCGCCGCGCTTGGCGGACTCGCTGATTGGGTTGGCGTCCGCCCGTCGCTTCAGCTCCAGGTACTCCTGATACAGCTCCGGCTCGTCCTCGGCGAAGAACTCGGGCTCCTCCAGCTCTTCCTCAAAGTTCTTCTCGAAGTCGCGGAACGCGGCGTAGTGGTCCCACGGCGATGCGCCGGTCACCACCGCGCGCTCGAAGCTGGCCAGCGCGCGGCCGATGTTGTCGATCGTGACGCCGTCCGGGAAGATCCGCTCAAACTGCATCCGGTAGCCCGCCACGCCGGTGACGCACATGGCGCAGGCGTCGTGCGTGTTGCCCATCTCGATTGGATTGGCGATCGGGCCGACCGCCTGCTCCTCGAGCGTGGCGGCGCGGCCGTCCCAGAACTGCTTGTCGGAGAGGATCCGGTTGGCGGCGGTGGGCGAGTTGCGTTCGCCCTCCAGGCCCTCGATGCCGACGCCGAAGCGGGTGTCGGCCGCGTAGCCGTGCTCGGGCGAGTGGCATGAGGCGCAGCTTACCGAGTCGTCCTTCGAGAGCCGCGTGTCAAAGTAGAGCTGCCGTCCGAGCTCGATCTTCGCCCGGGTCAGCGGGTTGGCGTCCAGGCCCTTGATGCTCGCCTGCCCCGCGGCGAGGCCGAGCGGCAGCCGTGGGTCTAGCGGGCGGTGGCTGGCGGGGTCGGCGAGCCAGTCGGCCAGCTCCGCGGCGGTCAGCGGACCCTCGCCCGGCAGCCCGGTCAGCAGGTCGCCCTGACCGAGGGTGATAGTCTCGCCTGGCTGCGGCTGCGCAGCGGGCTCGTTGGCGGCGAACAGCGTGGCCGCGGCGAGGCTAGCGAGCGCGATGCCGAGGGGGCGGGGCATGGGGGAGGGCGGGAGGGCTGCAGGGGTGCGGCGGGCAGCCGCGGTCCTCGTATTATAGCAGCCTCTGGGGCGGGGACGCCGGGCGCCGCGGCAGACGCGACAATCCGCCGCGGCGCGTCCCGGGTCTGCAGCTTATAGCGGCGTTACACGGCCGATTTCACCGCGGCGAGGGCGGCGTCGTAGTCGGGCTCGTTGGTCACCTCGCTGACGTACTCCACGTGGGTCAGCTTGCCGTCGGCGTCCATGACGAAGGCCGCGCGGCAGAGGATCTTCAGCTCCTCGATCAGCGTGCCCCAGCCCTGGCCGAAGCCGCGGTCCTGGTAGTCGCTGCCGACCCGCAGGTTCTTGATGTCCTCGGCGCCGCAGAAGCGGTTCATCGCGAACGGCAGGTCCATGCTGACCGTCACGGCGTTGATCTTGTCGCCCAGCTCGCCGAGCGACTCGTTGAACTTCTTGGTCTGCATGGCGCACACGCCCGTGTCGAGCGACGGCACCACGCTCAGCAGCGTCGGCTTGCCCTTGAGGTCGGCCAGCGAGAGCGTCTGCATGCCGCCCTCGAAGTAGTGCAGGGTAAAGTCGGGCGCGGCCTGGCCTGCGGCTACGGCGTCGCCGGCTAGCGTGACGGGGGCGCCTTTGAAAGTAACGGCTCCGGGGCGTGACATGGTGGTTCCTGGGGAGCGGGGGAGGTTGAGGTGAGCCCCCTAGTATCCCCCCGCCCCAGCGGGTCGGCAAGTGTCGCCGGGTGGGCGCTAGCGTCGCCGCACGCCGCGGCCAAGATGCGGGGCCGACGCGCACCCCAGCAGCGCGAGCAGCGCAACCGCGCCCGGCTCGGGCACAACCGCCGCGACCAGGCCGCTCAGGAAGTACTGCCCGGCGTCCACCAGCGTGCGGTCGCGGGGGCCGTTGTCGTAGGTGAAGCCGCCGTGCGAGGCGACCTCCAGGAAGTACACGCCGGCCTCGAGCACGCCGGCGAAGCTGGCTGTCAGCGACTCGCGGCTGGTCGAGAGGGTCGGGTCGTCCTCGAACAGCAGCATCTGGTCGCTGTCGTACAGGGCGAGCCGGGCGTCCAGGTTCGGGCCGTACTGGGCGACGTCCACCAGCAGGCTGACCTCCGACGGCTCGGTAACCTCGAAGCGGTAGAAGTCGGCGTCGTTGTTGTCACGGATCACGCCCCGCAGCGGGTCGGCCGACGGCATAAACAGCTCCGCGTTGGCGAAGCCGGTCCCGGGCTCGTCGGGAGCGTAGCCGAAGCCATTCGTGCTGCGGGCGATAGTGGTGATCTCGTCGACGACCGAGTTGGCGCTGTTGGAGTTGGCGCCGATGGACCACAGGCCCCGCCGCGCGTTGTAGGCCACTCCCAGGTTGGGGGCGCTGAGGATCGAGTCGGAGTTGCTGTCGTAGGTGTCGGTGCGTGTGCCGGCGGTGGTGTACGTGCTCTGGTGCTGCAGGCCGAATAGGTGCCCGGCTTCGTGAATTGCGGCGTCCGCCACCACCTTGGCGTCGCCGCTGCGGAGGTTGCCCGGGAACACCCATCCGGTGCGGCGGGTCTGTGCGGACGCGCTGCTGGAGAACCCGCCAATGTACGCCACGCCGCCGCCGCCGCCGTACCACTCGTTATTCCCGGAGATCACAATGTGCGCCGACTCGCGGCGGTTGTAGTTGCCCGGGTCCTCGGTCGTGACATTGATGTCGAACATCGAGTACGCCTCGGCCACGCGCGACCAGATCTGCTCGATCCTCCGCTGCTCTTCGGTTCCGAACGTCGAGATGTCGCCATCGATGTCGTAGGCCGGCCGCAGACCGGGCAGCTTGCCGCTCCACGACAGCGACCCGAAGTCGACGCCGTCGAAGTCGAGGAACAGCTTGGCGTGCGCGCCGGGGCGGCTGTTAAAGACGGGGACCGTCGAAGTGGGGCGCCCGCCCCGGGGCACGGGCGCGTCGTACGAGTAGAGGCCCACGCCGGACGCCACCTGAGAAGGCTCCGGCAGGGCGTGGTTGTGGTCGCCCGAGGGATGGGCGGGACAGCCCAGCGCTTCGCACAGGACGCACGCGCGCAGGGGGCCCGCCAGAACGACTGTGAGGGCGCAAACCGCGATCGCGGCGCGCCAGACTCTCGTCGGGTTCATGAGCACCCCCTCGGGTCGCGGGGGTCAGGAGCCCACCGCACGGTACTGGCTCCGGCCGTTCCGGGGGCGGGAGCTTCGCGATCAGTCGGAGCAGCAGGGTAGGTCCGCGGAGGTGGTCGCGTTGCAACCAGGCGGCCGCTGCCCCTCCATCATACCCACAAGCTAGAGATTCCGGACAGCTTTTGGCGGCGTGGCGGGCGGTTTGGTGGTCCACACCACCGAACTAGCCCCGCCAAACCCACCGGCGGAGCAGCAGGATCAGCAGAACCGCCCCGGCGGTCGCGGTGATCAGCTCCGCCAGCAGCGTGTTGGCCGAGAATCCGAGGAGCCAGATCAAGAGGCCGCCCAGCAGCGCCCCGGTCATCCCCACCAGCAGCAGCCCTACGATGCCGGGCTTCCCGCTCTTGGTCAGCAGGCTCGCCAGCCACCCCGCGGCTAGGCCGATCAGGATCCAGTAGACGAAAGACATAAGCGGGTGCGAGGACAAGCCTATTGGCAATAGAGATTCACGCTAACCTCGGCCGAGGCAAGAAACTACGGCCATTCATTGTCGACGTAGCTCAACTTTTCCGAGTCGTCCCAATAGATTGAGCACCACCCCGGATTTGCAGATCTCGTGTAGACCCATCGGCTCTCCTCGATCTCGTTCGGTTCTCCAAGGAGCTCGCGCACCTGGGATTGCGACATGCCTGGCGTCAACTGAGCCTCGACGCTGAGCGGAATGATCGGGCCCATGTAGCGGACCAGGCCGATACCGGCGGCAAGCAACACGCAGCAGACGGTCACGAAGACGAATCCATCCCGCAGCGAGAATCGTAGCGGCTCTTCGCGTTCTGGGGCGGTTTGGTCCTTGGTGGGGGCGCTCAAGTCTCCGCCGTCCTCCGCAGCAGGAGATGTGAGTTTGCGATTGGCAACCGACTATGAGTCCAGCAACTACGGCGCCAGCAGCAACCGCCCCGGCGCGGCGAGGAAGCCCTTCACCTCGTTCAGGAAGCGGGCCGCGTCAGCGCCATCCACCACGCGGTGGTCGTAGGTCAGGCTCAGCGGCATGATCAGCCGCGGCTCGATCCCACCGCCCTCGACGACCGTGGGCAGCATCCGGCTGCGGCCGATCAGGATGATGGCCACCTCCGGCGGGTTGATGATCGGCGTGCTGTACGTGCCGCCTACCGCGCCCATGTTGCTGATGGTGAACGTGCCGCCCTGCATCTCCTCGAGCGACAGCTTGCCGTCCCGCGCCTTGGCGACCAGGTCGTCCAGGCCGCGGGCGATCTGCGAGATGCTCATGCGGTCGGCGTCGCGGAGCACGGGCACCGCCAGGCCGCGGTCCGTGTCCACGGCGATGCCGATGTTCACGTACTCCTTGTAGATGACCTGGTTGTTCTCCATGTCGACCGACGCGTTGACGATCGGGTGCGCCTTGAGGCTGCTGGCGATCGCCTTCACCAGGAACGGCATCTGCGACAGCTTCAGGCCGCGCTTGGCGTAGTCGCCCTTAGACTGCTGCCGCATCTCCTCCAGCTCGGTGATGTCGACGTCGTCGAAGTTGGTGAGCTGCGGGATGGTGGTGTAGCTGGCCACCATGTTGCGGGCGATGGTCTGCCGCATGCGGCTCATCTTCTCGACGCGGGTTGCGCCCTGGCCGTCGGAGCTGGGCCGGCCGGGGGCGTTGGTCGTCGAGGCCGCGTTGGCCTTCTCGCTCTCACGGCGGACGTGGTTGCGGACGTCGTCCTCGGTGATGCGGCCGCTCTCGCCGGACGGACGCACCCGACGCAGCTCGACGCCGAGCTCGCGGGCCAGCCGTCGGACCGACGGGCCGGCGGCCGCGGCCGAGTAGCCGTCGCCGGGGGCATCGGTCGCCGCCGGTTGCGGCGCGGGAGCGGGGGCAGGCTGCGGCTCGGCTACCGCGGTCGCAGCAGCCGTTGACTCATGCTCGACAGTCGGCGCCGGGGCCGGCTCAGGCTCAGGTGCCGGGGCTGGCGCCGGTTGTTCGGCCGCGGGCTCCGGCTTGGGCTCCGGCTTCGGTTCTTCCTTGGGCGCCGCGGGCGCGGGGGCCGCGCCGCCGCCGGCCTCGATCTCGAACAGCGCCTTGCCGACCTCGACCGTGTCGCCCTCGGCGACCAGGATCTTGGTGATCGTGCCCGCCTCGGGGCTGGGGACCGGCATCGTGGCCTTGTCGGTCTCGATCTCCAAGAGGTCCTGGTCCTTGTCGACGGTGTCGCCCTCGCTCACGAGGATGGAGAGCACGTCGCCGGAGTCAATGTTTTCGCCCAGGGCGGGGAGTTTGATTTCTGTAGGCATAGCAAGCTTGCAGTCGAAGGTAGCTTAGGGCTCTGGTGGCAAACACAGCCACACGCGGACTTAATTGGTCGCCCGCCACGAATGATATGCGGGTGCGGAGCCTGTTGGCTGGTCAGTCATTCCTGTTAGTACGTATTACTAATAGATCTTTCCGGTTCCGTACCGCTGTCGCGATCACAAGTGCAGGAGTTCAAGTTCAGGTGTCGTTCAGTTCGGGCTGCCATCAGTCCGGAGCATTGTGCGTGTGTTCGGCATTAGGATTCGGACGGTGGTGGTTCTTGAGTCAGGAGGATCAGGGCGCTCAGGGCGGGGGAGATTCCATCATCGAGGTCCCTGACCGCCTGCCAGTTCTTAACATACGGTACCTGTGGGGGATCTTCTTGGCTACTTAGGGCTTCTCGCACCGTGACTATTCGCAGGAAGCTCTCCATCATCCCGCCCATTAAGTGAAATGCTTTATCCGCGACGTTAGCAAACTTGTCGTCGTCAGCGACATCCACGCCATCGTTCACTCGTGCCACCGCTGCTACCTCCTGGGGCGACGGGATGCGCCACAATGCGGTATCGTCTGCGTTGACGCGGATCTGGTCGATTTTCAACTCAAAGGGTATGCCTTCCTGAGCGTCGAGCTGGCGATAGGACAGGGTTACTAGCTTTGGAACCGGGGCGGTCTTGAACACGGCGACCAGCTCAATGGTTCCGGACCGTGTAGGGTACGTGTACCGGTCGACATCGTCGTGCGACTCTACCTGCGCTTTGGCGAAGTCGCCAGTGGCTAGAGCCGGCAGGTCAATCAACACGTCAGGGCCAACTCTGTCTGGCTTGTAGGAGCCGAGATCGAACGAAAGCTTCCCATCGGCAACGGTCAGGCCTATGACCGGCCGAGCAAGCTTCGCCATCCACACGGTGGGCACGGTCGGATCGAACAGCAACGCTCGGTTGTTGGATAGCAACGCAATTGGGCGATCGTCCCCACTGGTCACATAGGCGGAAAGCGGCTCCCCTTGTCGCCAGGAAAGTTGTCCCCGCACACCGGCAATCTCGATTCTTGCCTGGAAGCTCGTGAGATCCTCACGGCCGCTCTCTAGCACCGGCAGCGACGAGACCAGTTCATCCAACGCGCCCGCTGCAACGGGGGAGCCAAGTCCCAAGATCAGCAAGCAGGCCGCCACAAGGCGTCGTCCACACTGAAGATCCATTGCTTGCTTCTCTCAACCGTCCTAGGGTTCTTGCTCGGCGTTGGCGCGGCAGCTTCCCGCGAGGCGTGGCTCGCGGGCTACTTACTTAGGCATAGAGCGCCGAGACCTTGTCCGGGTTCACGCCGAGGTCCTTGATCGCCTGCTCGACCTCGCTCATCTCGCGTTGGCCGTCCTTGGCGAGCTTGTACAGCGTGGCGATCACCACCGACTCGGCGTCCACCTCGAAGTGCCGACGCAGGTTCTCGCGGCTCTCGCTGCGGCCCATGCCGTCGGTGCCCAGGGCGAACATGCCGTTGGGCGCCCAGGGCAGCAGCTGCTCGCTCAGGCAGCGGAGGTAGTCGCTGGCGGCGATGATCGGGCCCTCGGAGCCCTCCATCTGGTCCTGGAAGAAGCTCCGCTTGGCGGGCGAGGTGGGGTTGAGCATGTTCCACCGCTCGCACTCCTGCGCGTCGCGGCGGAGCTCGTTGTAGCTCGTCACGCTCCACGCGTCGGACGACACGCCGTACTTCTCGGCCAGGATCTGCTGCGCGTCCAGAATGCCGTGCAGGATGGAGCCGGAGCCGAACAGCTGCACCCGCTGCTTCGCGTCCTGAGCGTCGACGCTCTTCACCTTGTACATGCCACGGACGATGCCCTCGATCACCTCGCCCGACAGACCGCCGTCGGGGCCCTTGGGCATCTCGGGCATCATCACGTTCTCGTTTTCCAGCATCAGGTAGTAGATGCAGGTCTCGTTCTCCACGTACATCTTGTGCAGGCCGTGGAAGATGATGACCGCGGTCTCGTAGTTGTAGGCCGGGTCGTACGCGCGGACGGTGGGGAACGCGATGGCGTTGACCAGCGAGTGGCCGTCCTGGTGCTGCAGGCCCTCGCCGTTGAGGGTGGTGCGGCCGGCGGTGCCGCCCAGCAGGAAGCCCTTGGCCCGCATGTCGGCGGCGGCCCAGATGAGGTCGCCGATCCGCTGGAAGCCGAACATGCTGTAGTAGATGTACATCGGGATCATGTTCACGCCGTGGCTGCTGTACGCGGTGCCGGCGGCGTTGAACGAGCTCATCGAGCCCGCCTCGGTGATCCCCTCTTCCAGCAGCTGCCCGTCCTGGGCCTCCTTGTAGTAGGCGATGTCGTCGGCGTCGACCGGCTCGTACAGCTGGCCGGCGTGCGCGTAGATGCCGACCTGGCGGAACAGGCCCTCCATGCCGAACGTGCGCGACTCGTCGGGCACGATCGGCACGATGTACTTGCCGATCTTCTTGTCACGCAGCAGGTCGGTCAGCAGGCGGACGAAGCCCATCGTGGTCGACAGCTCCTTGCCCTCGCCGCGGCTCACCAGCTTGTCGAGCGTCTTGCCGTACTCCTCGAGGGTGGGCACCTCGAAGTCGGCGGCGGCCGCCTGACGCGACGGCGCCGGGCCGCCCAGCTCTTCGCGCCGCTTGCGGAGGTACTGCATCTCCGGGCTGTCCTCGGGCGGGCGGTAGAACGGCGCCTCGGCGACGCGCTCGTCGGAGATCGGGATGCCGAACCGGGTGCGGAACTCGCGGAGCTCCTCCTCGTTGGCCTTCTTCTTGTTGTGGGTCATGTTGCGACCCTCGCCGCCCTCGCCCAGGCCGTAGCCCTTGATGGTCTTGGCGATGATCACGGTCGGCTTGCCGTTCTTGAGCGTCATGGCGCGGTGGTAGGCCGCGTAGACCTTCTCGGGGTCGTGGCCGCCGCGCTTCATCTTGCGGAGCTTCTCGTCCGAGAGGTTCTTGACCCGCTCCAGCAGCTCGGGGTACTTGCCGAAGAACTTGCTGCGGATGTAGTCGCCGCCGGCCACCACGTACTTCTGGTACTCGCCGTCCACGACCTCCATCATGCGGCGGGCCAGCAGCCCGTCGTGGTCGTCCTCGACCAGCGGGTCCCAGTCGCCGCCCCAGATGACCTTAATCACGTTCCAGCCGGCGCCGCGGAACGTGCCCTCCAGCTCCTGGATCACCTTGCTGTTGCCGCGGACCGGCCCGTCCAGGCGCTGCAGGTTGCAGTTGATGACGAAGCAGAGGTTCTCCAGCTTCTCGCGGCTGGCGAGAGTGATGGCGCCCAGGGTCTCGGGCTCGTCGCACTCGCCGTCGCCGAGGAACGCCCACACGCGTTTCTTCGACAGGTCCTTGATGCCGCGGTCGGTCAGGTACTCGTTGAACCGCGCCTGGTAGATCGCCATGATCGGCGCCAGGCCCATCGACACCGTGGGGAACTCCCAGAAGTCGGGCATCAGCCAGGGGTGCGGGTAGCTGGACAGGCCGCCCCCCTCGCCCAGCTCGCGGCGGAAGTTCACCAGGTTCTGCTCGGTCAGCCGCCCCTCCAAAAACGCCCGGCTGTACATGCCCGGCGCCGCGTGGCCCTGGAAGTAGATCTGGTCGCCGGAGAAGCCGTCCTCGCCGCGGCCGCGGAACACGTGGTTCTGGGCCACCTCGTACAGCGTCGCGCTGGACGCGAACGTGCTGATGTGGCCGCCGGGCGACGACGGGTGCCGGTTGGCCCGCGTGACCATCGCCATCGCGTTCCAGCGGACGTAGCTCTTGATGCGCCGCTCCAGCTCACGGTCGCCCGGGTAGGCGGGCTGCTCGCTGCGGGGGATGGTGTTGATGTACGGCGTGGTGGCTGTGAACGGCAGCTCGACGCCGTTGCGGACCGCGGCCGCCTCGAGCGCGCTGAGGAGCTCGCTCACCCGCTCGGGACCCTTGCTCTCCAGCACGTAGTCGAGAGACTCGAGCCACTCGTTCGTCTCCTGCGGGTCGACGTCGTTTGGGATGGGAGAGTTGGAGTTGATTTCGGCGCTAGCCATGGTGATTCCTAGTGAAGGATGAACCACGAAGGGCACAAAGGAGACGGCGCGGGGCGGGCAGGGGGATCACTGACTAAACGCTCGTGAACGGCGGCCCGTGGGAGGAATCCTCCCGGCGGCAATCCAGTCAGCGGCTACAAGTGTTCCCTCTTTGCCTTAAATCGCATCGTTTCCTTCGTGTCCTCCGCAGTGGGTTGTGTTCTTACTTGCGTTTTGGTTTGTAGATCTCGGTCGCCGTGCCCAGGTGGACCTCGCCGGCGAAGGCGATGGTCTCGCTGAGGGTCGGGTGGGGGTGGATGCTCTCGGCGATGTCGCGGATGGTGCAGCCCATCTCGATCGCCAGCACGCTCTCGGCGATCAGCTCGCCGGCGCCGCTGCCGACGATGCCGCAGCCCAGCACGCGGTCGGTCTCCGGGTCGACGATCCACTTGGTCAGGCCGTCGGTGCGGCCGTTGGCGGTGGCGCGGCCGCTGGCCTGCCACGGGTACTGCGCGATCTTGACCTTCTTGCCCTGCGCTTTGGCCTCCTCGGCGGTCAGGCCGGCCCAGGCGATCTCCGGGTCCGTGAACACCACCGCGGGGATGGCCTGCGCGTCGAACGCGGCCGGCTCGCCCGCGATTACCTCGGCGGCGATCTTGCCCTCGTACGCCGCCTTGTGGGCCAGCATCGGGTCGCCCGCCACGTCGCCGATGGCGAAGATGTTGCCGTCGGTGGTGCGCTGTTGCTTGTCGACCTTGACGAAGCCCCGCTCGGTCACCTCGACCTTGGTGTTCTCCAGCCCGAAGCCCTTGCTCACCGGCCAGCGGCCGATGGAGATCAGCACGCGGTCGTACCGCTCGGTGATCGGGCCGTCGGGGCCCTCCATGCTGACCTCGACCTGCTCGCCCAGGTCCTTCAGGCCGGTCACCTTGGTGCCCAGCATCACCGCGTGGAAACGCTCGTTGACGCGGGCGATGAGCGGCTTGACCAGGTCGCGGTCGGCGCCCGGCAGCAGGCCCTCGGTCAGTTCGACGACCGACACCTTCGTGCCGATCTCAGAGTACACGGTGCCCATCTCGAGGCCGATGTAGCCGCCGCCGATCACCAGCATCGAGTCGGGGATGTCCTCCAGCGCCAACGCGCCGGTGGAGGTCATGACCCGCGGCGAGCCGATGTCCAGGAACTTGGGCACCGCCGGCACGGAGCCGGTCGCCAGGATACAGTGATCGAAGGTCAGGCGGCTGTCGCCCTCGTAGGTGTCCGGGTCGCCGCCCTCGAGCTGCAGCGTGTGGCTGTCGACAAACACGCCCCGCGCGTGGATCTTCTTGACGTTGCGGCGCTTGGCCAGCTGCGCGAGGCCGCCCGACAGCGTGTCGATGACGTTCTCTTTGCGGGCGCGGAGCTTGTTGATGTCGATCTGCGGCGGCTGGAAGTCGACGCCCCACTCGGCCATCTCATGCGCTTCGCTCACCACCTTCGCGACGTGCAGCAGGGCCTTGGAGGGGATGCAGCCACGCAGCAGGCAGGTGCCGCCCAGCCGCGGGTCGGCCTCGACGATAGCGACTTCCAACCCGAGGTCCGCCGCTAGAAACGCAGCGGCGTAGCCACCGGGGCCACCGCCAAGAACAACTACCTGAGAATGCATGTGCGAAGGGGTGAGGGAGTGAGGGGGGTGTGCGTCGGGCGAGGGGCAGGGGGTCCACGCTCAGCGCCGCCGGCCGGGAAACCGGCGGGCGGTACGCTGTCGGCCGCTCCCTGACCGCAGACCCTCGTCCCCTCTCCTTCTCAACTGATTGGCCGCAAAGCAGTTGCAGCCCCCTAAGTTTATCCATCCGGCCTTTGCACACAATGGCCGATGATTCCGGCTAGCGCTTGGCGGGTCGGCGTAAGTTGTTTGTGATAAGGGTGTTAGGCAGGGCGTCGAAGTTAGGGGTGAGGCTCCGAACACCGCAAATCCAGCAGCTCAGTTTCAAGCGCCCTCTCCCGTGTTGCGCAATCTGGCGGGCCGTGGCGCCAATCTTGCTCCAATATAGGTTCGGGACGGGGCGCCGCGATGGGCCCCCAGGTCCTTTACTCGACCCGTGCAACAGGAGAACTGAATGTCAGCCAAGAAAGTCGTCATTGTCACCGGCGCCGGTTCGGGGATCGGCGCCGCCACCGCCCGGCGGTTCGCGGCGGACGGGTTCGCCGTCGTGTTGAACGGCCGCACCGAGGCCAAGTTGGAGAAGGTCGCGGCCGACCTCGGCGGCGGCGAGCACCTGCTCGTGCAGCCGGGCGACGTGTCGGCCCAGGCCGACGTCAAGCAGATCATCGCCGCCACGGTCGACCGCTTCGGCGGGATCGACGTGCTGGTCAACAACGCCGGCGTGCTGGTGCAGGGCGGCGTGGACGAGGTGACGCTGGAGGACTGGGAGAAGCAGATGGCGATCAACGCCGGCGGCATGTTCCAGATGATCAAGGCCGCGCTGCCGCACCTGGTGAAGTCCCGCGGCTCGGTGGTCAACGTGTCGTCGGTCTCCGGCCTGGCGGGCGACTGGGGCCTGTTCAGCTACAACGCCACCAAGGGCGCAGTCAGCAACATCACCCGTGCGCTGGCGCTCGACCTGGCGGCGAAGGGAGTCCGAGTGAACGCGGTCGCGCCGAGCCTGACCGCCACCGAGATGACCGGCGGCATCATGGAGGACGACGCCGTCATGCAGCGGTTCATGGAACGCCTGCCGATGGGCCGCGCGGCCGACCCCGCCGAGGTGGCCGACGTCATCGCCTTCCTCGCCGGCCACGACGCCCGCTTCGTCAATGGCGTTGTGCTGCCGGTTGACGGCGGGCTGAGCGCCTCCAACGGGCAGCCAAACCTGGGTTAGCGCCGGCGGGTGCGGCCAGTCGCGCCTCCGGACAGCAGCAGGGCGCCCGCCAACGCGATGGCGCCCGGCTCGGGCGCCGTGAGGAGGGCCACCCACCCGGCCTGGGCGCCCGAGGGGTCGATCCCGTGGCCCGCGACCACGCCCCCGTCCGCCGACACCGCGGTCGCGGACGTCAGGCGCCAGCCGTCAAGCGATCCCCCGGCCGCCAGTGGTCCCGCGAGTAGATCGCGTACAAGGAAGGCGGTGTCGTCTTTCCACAGGACCGCCTCGGCAGTCCCATCGTCGCCCGGGTGCGCCGCGCCTACGGTTACCTCGCCGTTGGCCGACACCCCCATCGCCCAAGAACTGCCGGTCGGGAATGCGGCCGCCAGTGTCTGGGCAACGTCGCCCTGCCAGCGGGTCGCCTGCGAGCGGTGGGTCGCGTCGGGCGCCCCGTCGTTGACCTCCCAGAGCGAAGTCGGTGCGCCGTCCGGGTAAGAATTGCCTACGGTAATGGAGCCGTCGTGCGACAGAGCCACCGCCGCTGCGACGCCAAGACCTGTGGCTGGGACGAACTCGCTAGGGGCGCCGTCGGGCGACCAGCGGATTGAGCTCAGGCGGCCGCCGGCCGGTGGGGTGAGCCCGCCGCTCGACCGGCTTAGCAAGACAACCCGTCCATCGCCCGACACAGCTGCCGGCGTGTGATTCACGGCGGCATCCAGCCCCGACAGTTCTTCCAGCCCGTTGCCCTCCGTCCAGCGGAACGGGGCGTCGCCAAGCGTGCCGACCACCACGCTAGCATCGGACGACATATCCGTGGCTTGCAGCCACTGTCCAATGGCGATCGGGTCCCGCAGGGCCACGGCCCCGTCCGCGCGGTGCAGAGCCGACTCGTAGTGACGGAACTCGTAAGTCGCCAGCGCGGTAGAGCCGTCTTCCGACAACGCCGCTACTGACAGTGGGTAGGCGGTCTGACCGAAGCCGGAGCCGATTAATAGCACGCCCAGATCAGTGCGCTCGCCCTGGTCGTGCGACCACACGAACGCCGACCTGCCGCATTCAAAGCTTGCACAGTCGAAGATGACGCCGGTTTGGGTCAGCCACCCACCAACGGTCGAGCCGTCGTCGGAGATCGCGGAGATCGTGACGGTCGGGCTTGATAGCGTGTAGGGCAACGTGCCGGCGATCGTGGAGGGAGAGAGGCCGCGGAACTCGGCGCCGGCGGCCGCGGTTGTGAATAGCAGGGCTAGCGGGAGAAAAACTGGCCGCATTCTTCGATGTCCCATCCGAGTTATTGTGGGGCGATGACGTCGTCGCCAAGGCTAGTGGCCGGTTTCTAGGCGGGCTGTCACGGGGGGCGATAGAGCCGCCGCCGCGGTGTCGCTATCTTGCAACAGAGACGCGCCGCTGCGACATCCTCTGATACACCCCCGCGCCGATCCGACCAACCCCACGCCAACGCATGACAGCACGCCCCCCCCGGCTTACCCTCTTTGCGGCTCTGGTTCTGGGCATCGGCGTGGGCGGCGTGGCCGCGGCGCAGCAGGCCGTCGGCCACGCGCCCGGCCTGCGGGCGATCGGCCGCTACACGCTGGCGGGCGACAAGCACTTCATCCACGGGTACGAGCCGGTCGACCCCGACGGCGCCGCCCATGTGGTGGTCGAGATCCCCACCGGCACCAGCCAGAAGTGGGAGACCGACAAGGCGTCTGGCCGGCTGGTGTGGGAGGTCGAGGACGGCGCGCCGCGGATGGTCGCCTACCTCGGTTACCCCGGCAACTACGGCATGATCCCGCGGACCCTGCTGCCCAAGAAGCAGGGGGGCGATGGCGACCCGCTGGACGTGCTGGTGCTAGGGCCGGCCGTGCCGCGTGGGTCGGTCGTGCCGGCGCGAGTGATCGGCGTGCTGCGAATGGTCGACCGCGGCGAGCGGGACGACAAGCTGATCGCGGTGCTCGCCGACTCGTGCTTCGGAAAGGTTACCACATTGGAAGAGCTGCAGAAGCAGTTCCCCGGCGCCGCCCAGATCGTCGAGACCTGGTTCACCAACTACAAAGGCCCCGGCAAGATGCAATCGCGCGGCTACGCCGACGCCGACCAGGCCCAAGCGCTCCTCGACGCCGCCATCGAGGCGTACCGAGTGAACGAAGCCGCCGCCGAACAATCAGCCGTCGGGCGCTAGCCCGCGGCTGTTCCGACCGTTATCACGCGTTGTTGTAAGAGTCGGCGGGGCGCTCTTCCCGGGCGAAGTGGGGGGCGGGCGGCGCCGAGGCCGGCTGCTCGAACTCCCTGGCCCGCGACAGCGCCGTCGCGACCAGCCCCGCGGGGACCGCGACAATTCCTAGCCCGATCGCCAACACGGCGAAGGTGAACAGCTTGCCGCCGGTCGTGATCGGGTAGACGTCGCCGTAGCCCACGGTGGTCAGCGTGCACACCGCCCACCAGAGCGAGTGGAACACCGAGGCGAAGGCCTCCGGCTGGGCAGCGTTCTCGAAGTAGTAGATGCCGACCGCCGACAGGTACAGCATCAGCGTCGCCCCCAGGCTAAACAGCACGACCTCCTCCTTGGCGCTGGCGAACGCCCTGTGGAACCGCCGCATGGCCCGGCTGTAGCGGGTGAGCTTCAGGATGCTGAACAGCCGGAACATGCGGAACGCCCGCACCGATCGCATGTCCACGCCGGCCGCCACATAGAAGGGCAGGATCGCCAGCAGGTCGACGATCCCGAAGAAGCTGAACGCGAACCGCGGCTTCGAGTCGGCGAGCAGCAGGCGGAGCAGGTACTCGATCGTAAAGGCCGTGACCGTCATGACCTCGACCACCGACAGCAGCCTCGACGCCCAACCCGGCAGGTTGGGGAGCGTGTCCAGCGAGAACGACACCAGCGAGACCACGATGAGCGCCTGGATCGTGAGGTCGAACGCCCGCCCGAGCCGGGTGTCGCTCTTCTCGACGATCTGTTTGAGCGTGGGCATGCGTGGGGGGCAATCGTGGCGGGCGTGTCGACGCCGGGCGGACGCGGGGAGAACATATCGAGGGCGGAGCAGTTCACTATAGTTGCCGCCGGGCAATTCAGAAGCAATTGCGGTAGAGGGAGCGGCAGGCGCCCCCGCCGTTAATCCGCGCCTGCGGGCTTTGGGAATGGCACGGTGATCGGCGGCATTCGCAGGGGGTGGTCGTCGGCGGTGGGGGGAATCCGGTCGATTAGACGGACGGAATCGTCGGTGTGTTCGAGATCAGGAGGCGGCTCGCTCAAAGCGCGGCAGACAGCGGCTTCTGCTGTAAGGTCTAAGGTTGAAACGTAGTATCCGAGGTATTGCGAGTGCAAGAAATTCGATCCGCCGTCGTCTTTCCGATTTGGGCCCAGTGAGTACAGCAGGTATCCTTCCGTGGTGCGGCGGAACTCCAGCGACGCGTTGTGGAACAGGTCGGTTGGCGCACTGGATAGCTTTCCAGGTACGAGTGCGTCGAGTGAGTCCGGGTAATCACCATGTTCGCAACGGTGGGCGGCCAATGCAGCAGCGACAGTCATGAGTCCTCTCCTCGCATTGCAGCGATCTTCGACGAGAAAGCACGTCTTAAGCGGCGAGGCGTGAGCATACAGCAGGGACCGAGCCAACGAGTCGCTCCGGGATTTCCACGTCAGCATCGCAGTCAGACTCTTGCCTGACGGATGGATCGCATCCGCGTTCTCTTCGAGCTCGCTCATCCAGTCTTCTAGGGCCTCGTTGCGTTCTTGCCAAGAACTAAGCTCAGCAATTGCTGCCAGTTCGCTGTACCCTGTGTTGAACGTCTCGAGGATGCTGTTCCAATCAAATCGCGCAGCCACCCACTTCGCTAGCCTACGATCACTTTCTCTGCTCGGCTCATTGAGAGGTCTGCGGATTCTGGCGTAGATGAGCAGATCCGTAATAGCAGTGTGTCGCGCATCCCAATCAATTGTGGCAGCGAACCGATCCCGGCTGCCACGCTGCCGATGGAAAGCGAGCACCTCGTTCGCGTTCGCAGGCCGAAGGTTTTTTTCGGCGAGGATGCGAAGGCATGTTCGATCAGAGAGTCCCTCAATGAAATCCGAGGTGAGGCGGTCGATCACTAATTCTTTGTCGAGGCTATCGGCCAGGGCGTACATTGCACGGCAGTCACTCCAGGCGCCTGGAAGATCCCCTTGGCCAATGCGGAGCTCGGCGCGCAATGCCAAGCAGCGAGCCGCGCATCTTGTACTGTCGACTCGTGACTTGTCTCTCTCAATCCACGAGTTCTTTGGATCGATGATTAGGCTTGGCGAGGGGACGTAGAATCGCTCCTTTTTTACCGCAGCGTGCAGCAATCGGTAGTGTTCTTCATGCTCCGCAACGTAGTTCGCCACTGGCGGTGCATCCTCGGCACGCCATGGCTGACTCTCGAGAAGTTCAATCATGCGGACGGCTTTGTTGGCACCATCAAACGACTCTGCATGTGTCGCAGGGGCGACGCGTTTCCTAAGCCAGTGGCTGAGTTTTGTTCTTAGCAACGGATTCGATGCAGGTAGCTGGATGCCATCGGAGTGGGGAACTGCCATTCCCAATGCATCACAGACGACCTGATGGTGCTCTGGCTCTAATCCAGCTGGCCACATCGCCATCAAGTAGAGGATGCCGCCGTTGTTCTCAGGTGTCACTCCGTTGCGGAGCTTGGCCAATAGTGCGCCAGAGTAGTCGGGAAGTCCGTCGTCCGCGAGCGGATCTGTCAGGTACGTGGTCTTCCTCGAGACATCAATCGGTGCCGAGATTGCCGCATTGTGGGCCACAGTTGCGTGGGTGGCGATAAGGAGCAGCGTGAGGGCAAGTTTCTTCCCGCAGTTCGACATTACAACACAAAGGCCAGAGGCTGTTGAGAGTTGGAGAACTCAGAGCACGCGACTCCCAGCCTATCCTGCCATCTGGGGCGTGAGCAAGCTTCGTAACGGAATTCGACACGGGGTGAATTCTAGCGACCAACGCCCGGCGCCGGTTGGCCCGGCAGCGGCATCGTGACCGGCGGCAGCCTCACGGCGTGGTCGTCGGCGGACGGGGGGATGAGGTCGCTGAGGCTCGCGGCGGAGCCGTCGGCGCGGGTAGCGGGGGGAGGCGTGTCGAGCAGCGCGCGGATGGCCCGGTCGTCCTCCGGATCACGGCCGCCGGCGTAGTAGCCACGGAAGACGTTGTTGATCTGGTGCGACGAGCCTTGGTCGTCCCGTTGGTTCGGGCCGAGCGAGTAGAGCAGGTAGCCGCGCGACGTCCGGCGGTACGCGAGCGGCGCGCGGTGGAACCGATCGACAGGGGGATTGGGCAGCAGGTCGGGCGTGAGCGCGTCGAGCGATTTGGGGTACCCGCCGTGATCGCAGCGGTGCGCGGCCAGCGCAGCGGCGACCGTCACTAATAGCCGCTTCGTGTTGCGGCGGTCCTCGGCGTAGCTGACCGCCTTTACCGCGGGGAGCGTGATCGCCAGGATGGAATTGGCCGTCTGACCGCTGCGGGATGGGCTATCCGGCGAAGCGGGCGCCTGCGGGTCTGGCGCGGCGCGGGAGAGCGCGTCGATTCGTCGTTCCCAATCGGCAAGCGCGGTACTGCGTTCTGGCCAGTCCTCCGTCCGCATCGCGGCTACGAGGTTGTCGTACCACTTGTTGCCGTTCCGCAGGATGACGTTCCAGTCGACCCGGGCCGCATCGACTCGCGGCAGGTCGAGCATCTGGCTCAACTCCTCGGGCGTTACCGACCCGCGGCCGGTGGCGTACGCGATCGCGGCGGTCAGGAACATGCCACGCTCGCCCACGTCGATCGCGGCCGCCATGCCGTGGCGCGGAGGACGCTGGCGGTAGAAGCGGAGGACGCGGAGGGCGAGCGGCCGCTCCAGCTCGGGGCTGTTCAGCAGGTTGAGGGCGACCCCATCGGCGATCGACTCGACGGCGATCGACACAAGCTCGTCGACCAGCGTGACCGGACGGATCCGCTCGGACAGCGCGTACATGACCAGGCAGTCGCGCCACGCCGCGTCCAGCTCGCCTTCGCCGATCGAGAGGTTCGCGCGGGCGGCCAGGCAGCGGGCGGCGTCTCGCATGCTCTGCGGAAACGGCAGGAGCATCGCGATCCATGGTTCGTCGGGCTCAACCAGCAGGCTGGGCGACGGCAGGTAGAATTGCTGCTGGGCGACCGCCTGGTGCAGCAGCCGGTAGCCCTCCTCCTGGCTGGCGATATACATCGCAACCGGCGGCGCGTCTTCCGTGGTCCAGGGCTGGTTGCCGAGGAGGTACAGCAGGTCCTCCGCGGCGTCATCGGAGGCGCCATCGCCGGCCGTGGCGCCGGTTGCGGGTTGGTTGAGCTCAAGCCAGACGCGGACCGCTTCGGTCAGCGCGCGACTCACCTGGGGCGACTCCATCCCGGAGTTCGGTTCTGGGATGGGCATCCCCAGTTCTTTGCAAGCGGCTCGCCGGTGCTCGTCCAATGTCAG
The DNA here is from genome assembly GCF_007859765.1 of Posidoniimonas corsicana. Taxonomy (NCBI): domain Bacteria; kingdom Pseudomonadati; phylum Planctomycetota; class Planctomycetia; order Pirellulales; family Lacipirellulaceae; genus Posidoniimonas; species Posidoniimonas corsicana. The sequence goes on along the minus strand of NZ_SIHJ01000005.1, from coordinate 323,920 downwards.
CCCGGCCGGCCACATCGCCCGCAGGTACAGGATCCCCCCGTTGTTCTCCGGCGTCACGCCCTCGCGGAGCTCGGCAAGGAGAGCGCCGGAGTAGTCGGGCAGGCCGTCCTCGGCCAGCGGTTCGGTGAGGTGTGTGGTTTCCGGAGAAACGACAATCGGCGGTTCGCTTGCGGCCGCCTGCCAACCCGGGGCCGTGGCCGCCAGCAACAGGCCGATCAACTTCCAGTAGCACGCCACGCGAGGCCTTTGATGGGGAGGTGAGGAGCGTACTTGCCGCGTCATATAGTAGTCCCGCGATGCGCCCGTTCCCCTCACTTTTCTTGCTGAAACCGGCCACCTGGCGTGGTCGAATAGTGGTTGGTGGTTGGTGGTTGGCAGGGTTTTGTCCCTTTTGTCCCTTTTGTCCCTATTGGGGCGCAGGGGTGGACAAAAGTCGGCGTCTTCTGGAGAGGGCCATGGCGAAATACGCTGCTATAGCAGTGCGAGACCCGTTTCGACGCTGATGGTGGGGCCCGACTTTTGTCCCTAAGGATCGATAGCGCCAAAAGGGACAAAAGTCGCGCCTGGCGTCCCGCGGAATCTTGCCGCCACTCATCGACAGACCGGCGCCAGAACGCGGCCGCCAGGCGGGCTGGTTCACGCCGCCCCCGGCCCGGGTGATATCTTCGGCGGGCTGCTAGAATGCCGGGCTGACGACCATACGGAGGGGGCGGCCCGGTGAGCGACGCGAATTCGGCAGCAGGACTCTACCGCCAAGTGACCCACGCGGCGGTGCTCGGGCTGGTGGTGAACCTGGCGCTGGGCGTGGTGAAGCTGGCAGGCGGGATCGTGGGGCACTCGTTCGCGCTGGTGGCCGACTCGGTCAACTCGCTGGGCGATGTCGGCTGCACGCTGGCGGTGCTGTGGGCGATGCGCGTCGCGCAGCAGCCGCCCGACGACGAGCACCCCTACGGCCACACCCGGGCGGAAGGGATTGCGGCGTCCAGCGTGGCGCTGCTGCTGGTGGTGTCGGCCGTGCTGCTGGGGTGGGAGGCGGTGCGGCGGCTGGGCGTCCAGCATGGCTACCCGCCGATGTGGACCCTGTGGATCGCGGGCGCGAACCTGGTGATCAAGGAGAGCCTGTACCACTACAAGGTGCAGGTCGGTCGGCGGACCGGGTCGGCGGCGATCATCGCCAACGCCTGGGACCACCGCGCCGACGCGCTGTGCGCGCTGGCGGTGCTGGTGGGGCTGGCCGCGATCCGCCTGGGCGGTGCGGGCTGGATCTGGGCCGACGAGGCGGCCTCGCTGGTGGTGTCGGTGGTGATCGCCGCGTCGGGCGTGCACCTGTTCCGCGCCAGCGCCAGCGAGCTGATGGACGTGCAGGCCCCGCCCGATCTGGTGGATGACATCCGCCGCCAGGCGCTCGCGACACCGGGCGTGTTGGGCGTGGACACGCTGTGGGTGCGGAAGAGCGGGCTGGAGTTCTTCGCCGACATCCACATCGAGGTCGACCCCCAGATGACCGTGGCCCAGGGCCACGAAATCGGCCACCGCGTGAAGGACGCGCTAATCGCCCGGCACGCGTCGCTGCGGGATGTGCTGGTGCACCTGGAGCCGTTTGGGGGGTAGAGTCTGCGCGGTGGCTGGCGGGCGTTTCTTCTGCAGCCGGAATAACGTGCGGCTTCCAGTAAAAATTGTGCGAGTTGCCGTGCCGCGGGTACACGAAACGGACTGCTCCGCCTGCGTCAAGCCCGGGCGGGGCGATCTGCTCAAAAAGCCATGATTTAACGGTGTTTTTGTCGCGCCGCGGCGGTCGGCCGTCGCGGGGGTTTGCGGGGAATGTGCGGGTATCTGGCGCTAGGATGCAGCCTCCAGGCTCCCTCTGTTTGCCTCAATTGCCGCTTTTTCGCTTTTCTGCCCCGAAAGAACCTGCTTAAATCCCCGACATGGGGCAGGAACGAGGCTGTCCCGCGGGCGCTCTTAGTTCGCGGGCCGGTCGTGGTTGGGACGCACCGCGACCTGTACTCGGGCTCTGCCTTCTCTTCACGTCCATACGTCAATTTCTGAGCTACCCCCATACACCGCAGGGATGCGATCCGCAGCGGTGGTACATCAAGCCGCAAGATAAGCGGCGACAGAGCAATGCCTAATCGTTCGACCCTCTGGCGTCAGGTACGTAGTGGCCTCTTGGAGGCGGTGCGCGGCGGAGAACGGCAGCGCCGCGGCTCGGCAGCACGCTCTCGCCGGGCGCGGCTGGAGAGTTTGGAAGCGCGCCAGCTGCTAGCGGTGGACACGCCCTACCTGAGCCCGATGAAATCGGAGCTCATCCTCCGCACGGACACCGACCACGACGGCGGCAGCGTGCAGGTCTCCGAGGACTCGCTGGGCAGGATCCAGGTGGACTACACGTCCGCCACGGGCGACCAGACCATGGTGTTCCCGTCCGGGGTCATCACGGCAATTGTGTTCTACGGCGGCGCGGGCAACGACGTGTTCGCCAACCACACCGGCCTGCCGACGCTGGCTTACGGCGGCGCGGGGCACGACCACCTGGTCGGCGGTAGCGGCAGTGACCACCTGATCGGTGGGGACGGCGTCGACCGGTTGTGGGGAAGCGGCGGTGACGACCGGCTCGAGGGTCAAGCGGGCGGCGACCATTTGTACGGCGGGGACGGTGTGGACTCGCTGCTCGGCGGAGACGGCAACGATTACCTGTCCGGCGGCGCGGGCAACGACTTCCTCTACGGCCACGACGGCGCGGACTCTCTCGACGGCGGCGACGGAGATGACCGGCTGCTGGGCGGCGGGTCGGGCGACCGCCTATTCGGCCGCGCCGGCAACGACTACCTCGAGGGCAACGAGGGCAACGATCACCTGGAGGGCGAGGCCGGCGACGACCGCATCCTAGGCGGCGACGGCAACGACCACCTGTACGGCGGCTCGGGTGTGGATACGCTGCTTGGTGAGGCGGGTGACGACACCCTCACCGGTGGCGGCTCCAAGGACTTTCTGTATGGGAACGAAGGGAATGATTCGATCGCCGGCGGCGACGGCGACGACTACATCATTGGCGGCGTTGGCGACGACCGCCTCTACGGCCAGGCGGGCGACGACCTGATCGAAGGGAACGAAGGCAACGACTACTTCGAGGGCGGCGCCGGAGATGACCGCCTGGTCGGCGGCCTAGGCATCGACCGCATTTACGGCGGCGATGGGGTCGACTCGATCTTCGGCGGCGAAGGGAACGACCTGCTGGTCGGCGGCGCCGGATCCGACTTCCTGTACGGCGAGGCGGGCGCCGACTCCATCGACGGCGGCGCGGCCAATGACTACATCGTCGGCGGCGACGGCGACGACCGCCTCTACGGCAACATCGGAGACGACTACATCGAGGGTGCCGACGGCAACGACTATATCGAGGGCGAGGAGGGCGACGACCGCATCTTGGGCGGCTTGGGAGTCGACTTTATCCTCGGGGGCGCCGGCGTTGACACCCTGTTTGGCGGCGGCGGGAACGACCTGCTCTTCGGCGGCGACGGCGCCGACTTCTTGTACGGCGAAGAGGGGAACGACTCCCTCCAAGGCGGCGACGGCGACGACCTGATCCGCGGCGGGGTGGGCGACGACCGGCTGTTTGGCCGCTCGGGCAACGACAGCATCGAGGGCGAGGACGGCGACGACTATATTGAGGGTGAGGACGGCGACGACCGCATCCTGGGCGGCGACGGGTCCGACTACCTGCAGGGCGGCGCGGGAACGGACTCGGTCTTTGGCGAGGGGGGCAACGACCTACTGACCGGCGACGCGGGCGTCGATTACATCTACGGCGGCGACGGGAACGACTCGATCAACGGCGGCGACGGCGACGACGGCATCTACGGCGGAGTGGGCAACGACCGGCTGTTCGGCGCTGGCGGCAACGACTACATCGAGGGCGGCGACGGTTCCGACTACGTCGAGGGCGGCGACGGAAACGATCGCGTGCTCGGCGGCGCCGGCGGCGACATCCTGATCGGCGGCGCCGGCGTTAACACCCTGATTGGTGATGAGGACGCCGACATCCTGATCGGCGGTGAGCAGAAAGACTTCCTCTACGGAGGCGATGGCGACGACACCCTGCAGGGGTCCGGTGGCGACGACTACCTGAGCGGCGGCGCCGGCGCGGACGTTGTCTTCGGCCAACTCGGCGCCGATGAGATCTACGGCAACTCCGGCGACGACGCATTGGTCGGCGGCGGCGGCGAGGACACCGTCTACGGCGGCGCTGGCCGTGACATGATCATCGGTGGCGACGCGGTTGACTACCTGGTGGGCGAGGACGACGACGACCTTCTGATCGGCGGTTCGGTCGTGTACGACTCCGAGCCGGCGGCCCTGCGGCAGGCGCTCGGCGTCTGGGCGTCCAGCGCCTCGTACGACACCCGCACGGCAACCCTGACCGACCACGAGTACGCGCTCCGGCTCATGATCGGGCACACCGTCCACGACGACCTGGTCGCCGACAACATCATCGGGGGCGGCGGTCAGGACTGGTTTATCCTGCCAAACCTGATCGGCACTTGGGACGTGCTCGGCGTTGGGCACATGGCGGGTATGGCGGAGGGGCACCACGCGACCAACCTGCTGGCCGTTGCACCTCCTCTGGAGGGCTTCGAGCTGATCGACTCGTTCGACACTATCGTCGACGGGAGCGGCGACGAGGTAATCTCGTCCATGATGCCGCACATGACCGACCCGTCGAAGCGGGCCGAGCACCTCGCATTGTTCCAGCTGGTCCGCTACCAGGACGTGACTTCGGTCGCGGTGAAGAGCGGAAGCTGGTTCGACCCAAGCGTGTGGGCCGACGGACGGGTGCCCTCGTCGGGGGCTAGGGTGCTGGTGCCGTACGGCGCGGTTGTAGAGGTGGACCGTGTATCGAACGCCAGCATCACGACCATCCGCGTCGATGGCGAGCTGCGGTTTGCAACCGACGCCGACACCCAGCTGCGGGTCGACACAATGATCGTGGCGACGAGCGGCACGCTGGTGATCGGCGAGGAGTCGGACCCGATCCAGGACAACGTGACCGCCCGGCTGGTGTTTACCGACATCGGGCCGCGCGACGCTTCGGCGGATCCGTTCTCGATTGGACGCGGTTTGATTACCCACGGCGCCGTCCGGATGTATGGCGCCGAAACCACGGCGTTCCTCGAGTCAAGCACGCTGCTGGCGCGTGGCACGTACCGGATCGCGTTGGCGCAGATCCCCACCGGCTGGGAGGTCGGCGACGAGATTGTCATCGCCGGCACCGCCATGGACGACGCCCAGGAAGAGGTCCGCATCATCAGGGCCATCTACGACAACCTCGTGATCGTTGATCCGCTTGAGCACGACCACCTGCCGCTGGACGCGTCGCTCGGGGTCCACGTCGCGAACCTGACTCGGAACATCATCATCGAGTCCGAGGCCGACCCCGGAGATATTGACCGTCTTGGCCACGTGATGTTCATGCACAACCGCGACGTCGACGTGCACTACGCGGGGTTCTACAACTTGGGACGCACCGACAAGTCGCAGGCGGTAACCGACCCCCAGGTCGACGAGAACTGGAACCAGATCGCCGGCACCGGGGACAACCCCCGGGCACGCTACGCGGTGCACTTCCACCGCAACGGCGTGACCGCCGACACCCCGCCCGCGGTGGTTCAGGGGAGTGTGGTCGAGGGCAGCCCGGGCTGGGGGTTCGTCAACCATAGCAGCTATGTCGACATCAGCGACAGCGTCGCCTACGGCGTGAATGGCGCCGCGTTCGCGACCGAGGAAGGCGACGAGATCGGCAGCTTCCGCAACAACATCGCCATCGCCACGACGGGCACCGGTCTCGAGCCCAACGTGCGTGACAACGTGCAAGACTTTGGGCACAGTGGCGACGGGTTCTGGCTTCAGGGCGGCGGCGTCGCGGTGACCGGCAACGTCGTCTCTGGCGCCGATGGGACCGGCTTCATCTACTACACCCGCGGTTTCGTGAAGAACGGGTCCGTGACTCGCTTCTTGGCCGAAAACCTTGACGACCCGTCCCTCGCCGGCGGCGCCGACACCATCGACGGCCAGTTTGTCCCAGTGAAGGAATTCTCGAACAACGTCGCGTACGGCGCCAAGACAGGCCTGATGCTCCGCTACCACCTGCGGGGCGCCGACCACGACGCCACCAGCCTGGTGAAGGACTCGACGTTCTGGAACAACCGTGAGGGCGTCAGGGTGCCCTACAGCGCCAACATCATCCTGCGGAATGTGTCGGTGCTGGCAGACCCCGCAGACGACGCCCACACCGGCGTGTCCGGGAACCGCGTGACGTACAGCATTACGTACGACAACATGCGGGTAGAGGGCTACGCCCGCGGAATCTGGATGGCGTCGAACGGCGCTTCAACCGTAATCGGCGGACGGTTCCAGAACCGGTCGAACATCCTGATCGGAGCCGCGAACACGCCGGGCCGGACGGTGCTGATCACGGGCAACCCCGAGTTCGTGCCGCCGGTGGGGTACCCCCTGAGTCTGGTCGCAAACGTGACCATGTGGTTCCACCCGGAAGAGTTCGCGCCGTCATTCACCTACCTGTTCAACGACACGACCGTTGTGCTTGACTACGCTGGGTTCTCGAACCGCCGGCTGTACTTCGCTCAGCAGGACCCGGATGCGGTGCCGTTCCCAACCGCGGCGGAATACATCCCTAGTGAGTACGTTGGCTTGACCACAGCCCAGATCGCCAGCCGCTTTGGCTTGGAGATCGCCGGTGATGTCGCGCCGAACGGACTCGGGTCGGTGTTGGGGATCGAGGGACTGCTGTAGCAGCCACGGCCGAGTGCTACACAGGCCTGTCCGCGGGCTTGCCCGCGGCCCACTCGCCGAGGCCGCGGAACACGACGAAGAACGTTGGCACAAACAGCAGCGAGGAGATGGTCGCGGCGATCATGCCGCCGACCACGGCGTTGCCCACCGCCTGGCGGCTGGCGGCGCCGGCGCCGCTGGAGACCAGCAGCGGCAGGAAGCCGAGGATCGAGCTGAACGCGGTCATCAGGATGGCGCGGAAGCGGAGCTCGGCGGCCGACACGGCTGCCTCGCGGAGGCTCAGCCCCTTCTTGCGTTGCTCGGCGGCGAATTCGACGATCAGGATCGCGTTCTTGCTGGCCAACGCCACCAGCAGCACGACGCCGATCTGCGTGTAGGTGTTGTTGTCCATGCCGCGGGCCATCAGCATCACGACCACGCCGAGCGCCGCCAGCGGCACCACGGCGATCACCGCGGCGGGCTGCACCCAGCTCTCGTACTGCGCGGCCAGCACCAGGAACACGAACACGATCGCCAGCGCGAAGATGAAGTACTGCTCGTTGCCGGTTTGTTTTTCTTGGTACGACATGCCGGTCCACGCGTAGCCCACGCCGGGCGGCAGCGACTGGTCGGCCATCTGCTCCATCAGCGACAGCGCCTGGCCGGAGCTGACGCCCGCGGCGGGCTCGCCGTTGATCTGCGCGGTGGGGTAGAGGTTGTAGCGGGTGACCAGCTGCGGGCCGAGGGAGTGGTTGACCGTGAGCAGCGAACCGAGCGGCGACATCTGGCCCGCGGCGTTGCGGACGTCGAGCATGGCGATGTCGTCGGGGCTGGCGCGGAACTGCTCGGCGGCCTGCACCCGGACCTGGTAGGTGCGGCCGAAGCGGTTGAAGTCGTTCACGTAGGCCGAGCCGAGGTAGGCCTGCAGCGTGCCGAACACGCTGCTCAGCGGGATGTTCTGGCTCTTGACCTTGTCGCGGTCGACGTCGGCGAACAGCTGCGGAACGCCAGCGCGGAACGTGGTGTTGAGGGACCTCGCGTTGAGGTTGGACTGGCCCCGGCCCGCGGCGATTAGGTTGTTAGCTGAGTTCTGCAGCTCGACGAGCCCGACGTCTCCCTGGTCGAGCAGCTGCATCTGGAACCCGCTGGCGTTGCCCAGGCCGTCGATCGGCGGCGGGACAAACGCGATGGCGATCGCCTCCTCAATCTCGGAGAACTCGCGGCGGAGGTTCTCCACGATCGCGTCCTGGGCGGTCTGCTCGGCGGTGCGGTCGCCCCACGGCTCGAACACGATGGCGGCCATCCCGGAGTTCGATCCCCGGCTGCCCGACAGCATCGAGTAGCCGGAGACCAGCACCCGGTCGCGCACGCCGGGGGTGTTCGCCAGCACGCGGTCGACGCGGGCGATGACTTCCTCGGTTCGCTGCAGAGAGGCCGAGTCGGGCAACTGCACATTGGCGAACGCGTAGCCCTGGTCCTCGGTCGGCATGAAGCCGGTGGGCAGTCGGGCGAAGCCCAACCCGGTCACGGCGACCAGCCCGACGAAGATCAGCAGCGTCAGGGGGACCACCCGCACGGTGCCGCCGATGACGGACTTGTAGACCGACGCGACCGAGTCGAACCCCTTGTTGAACAGCTTGAAGAATGGGTTGCGGACCTCTTGGGTCGGACGCATCAGGATGCCGCACAGCGCGGGGCTGAGCGACAACGCGTTCACCGAGCTAAGCACCACTGCCGCGGAGATGGTCAGCGCGAACTGCTTGTAAAGCTGCCCCGTGATGCCGCCCATGAACGCGGTGGGGACGAACACGGCCAGCAGCACGAGCGTGGTGGCGATGACCGGGCCGGTCATCTCCTCCATCGCGCGCTCGGCGGCCTGTTTGGGCGGCAGGCCCTCGTCCAGCCAGCGGGCCGTGTTCTCCACCACCACGATCGAGTCGTCCACGACGATGCCGATTGCCAGCACAACGCCGAACAGCGTGAGCATATTGATCGAGAAACCGATTGCCGCCATCACGCCAAAGGCGCCGATCAGCGCTACGGGGATCGCGGCGCAGGGGATCAGGGTCGCCCGCCAGTCCTGCAGGAACACGAAGATCACCAGCACCACCAGCAGCACCGCCACGAACAGCGTGGAGTAGACCTCCTCGATCGAGGCCTCGACGAACTTGGTGGTGTCGAACGGGATCTCGTAGGCGATGCCGGGCGGGAAGTTCTTAGCGAGCTTCGCCATGGTTTCGTGCACGCGGGCGGCGATGTCCAGCGCGTTGGCGCCGGGGAGCTGGTAGATGGCGATGTTGGTGGAGGGGGCTCCGTTAAACTTCGACGAGACACTGTAGCTCTTGGAGCCCAGCTCGACCCGCGCGACGTCCCGCACCCTTGTGAACCGCACGCCGTCGGCGGTCTTGATGATGATGTTTCCGAACTGCTCGACGTCCCTCAGCCGACCGAGGGTGTTGACCGAGTACTGGAACGCGGTCCCCTTCGGCGCCGGGGGCTCTCCGATCCGGCCGGCCGCCACCTGCACGTTCTGCTCGCGGATCGCGTTCACCACGTCCTCGGTGGTGAGCTGACGGGCCTTGAGCTTGTGGGGGTCGAGCCAGACCCGCATGCTGTACTCGTCGGCGCCGAGGATCTCCACCGAACCGACGCCATCGATCCGGGCCAGCTCGTCCTTGATGAACCGGGTCGCGTAGTTCGACAGGTCCAGGTCGGAGGTGGACCCATCGGGCGAGGTGAGCGTGATGAACTGCAGGATCTGCGTCGACTGCTTCTTGGTGGTGATGCCCTGGCGGCGGACGTCCTCCGGCAGTTTCGGCTCGGCGATCGCAACGCGGTTCTGCACCAGCACGGTGGCCATGTCGAGGTCGACGCCGATCTCAAACGTCACGGTCAGCTTGTAGGAGCCGTCGTCGGAGCTGACCGAGCTGAGGTACAGCATGTCTTCGACGCCGTTCACCTCCTGCTCGATTGGCGCGGCGACCGTCTCCGCAACCACCTTGGCGCTCGCGCCTGGGTAGCTGCACGACACCTGCACCGTGGGGGGCGAGATCTCCGGGAATTTGGAGATCGGCAGCCCTCGCTGTGCGACCGCGCCGGCGAGGACGATCACGATCGAGATGACGCTGGCGAAGATTGGGCGGTGAATGAAGAAGCGGGACATAGTGCGGCCGGGGCGGAGGAGCGGTGGAGGACGACGCCGGAGTAGGTGGCGGGCTAGGAGTCGGCCCGCGGGGCCGCGTCCTCGGACTCTGGCGGGCCGCTGGCGCTGGCCTCAATGGGGTTTACCACGGCGCCCGGCTGGGCCATCTGCAGCCCGTTCACCACTACCCGGTCTTCGGGGGTCAGCCCCTGCTTGATCACCCGTTTGCCGTCGTACAGCCCCGCGGTTTCCACCGCCTTCCGAGCAACCTTGTTGTCGGCCTCCACGACCGACACGTACGCCCCGTTCTGGTCGCGGCCGATCGCCTCGTCGGGCAGCAGCAGGGCCTCTTCCTCCTTGCGCGGGATCGCGATCCGGACAAACGCGCCCGGCGGGATCGATAGGCCGGGGTTGGGGAACTCCGCGCGGACGAAGTAAGTGCCCGTGGCCCGGTCGAGCGCCAGGTCGGCGTAGTCGAAGCGGCCGACGTGCGGGTAGCCTTCCTCGTCCGCTAGGCCGAGCAGGATCGGGCGGTCGTTCTCGTCGCGGGTCTTCGGGCCGGGCGCGTCGCCGCTGGCCTCGGCCTGACGCTGGAACTTCAGCAGCTCGGCCTCGCTGATCGTAAAGGTGGCGTAGATTGGGTCGTAGGCGATGACGTTGGTTAGGACGGTCGACTCCCCTGAGCCCACCAGGTTGCCGAGGTCCACCTGCCGTTTGCCGACGCGACCCGCGATTGGCGAGGTGACGTCCGTGTAGCTGAGGTCGAGCTCCTCTTGGCGGACCGTGGCCTTGGCGGCCTCGACCTCGGCCTTCGCCGACTCGATCGAAGCCTGGGCCACGTCGATCTCCGCGACGGAGTTCTGGTACGTGGTCCGCAGCTCGTCCAGCTCCGCCTGCGTTACGCCACCGGCTTGTGCGGCTCGGGCGGCGCGGTTGTACTGCGCTTGGTCGTTGGCTGCCTGGGCCTGCGCCTGCTTGAGCACCGCCTCGGCGCTCCGCACGCGGGCCTCGGCTACCAGCTCGGCCGCCTTGGCGGCGTCGACCGCGGCCTGGAACGGCCGCTTGTCGATGATGAACAGCGGCTGCCCCTGCTCGACCATTGCGCCCTCGGTGAACGGGGCCTCTTCGAGGTACCCCTCGACGCGGGCGCGGATCTCGATCCGCTCGTGCGGGATGGTCTCACCGGTCACCTCCAGCACGTCTTCGACGGTCGCCTGCACGGGGTTCGCGACAGTTACGTCCGGCGGCGGCGGCGGCTGGTACTCATTCCTCTCGGTACAGCCGAGTGGCGCCGCAAGCAGCAATGTTAAGTGGAGCGCTAAGTCCTGAATTCCAACGCGACGACGCATGTGCAGGGCCCTGACGGAGAAGGATCAGGGCGTCAGTCTAACCCCGCTATCGGCGGATGACCATTACGCGCGCCGCCAGTGGGCGGGACCTGCCGCTAGGGGATAACCCGTAACAGGGCCAGCTCGAGCTCGGGGTCGCGGAACTCGTACCCCGTTTCTTGGAGCCTGGTTGGACGCACACAGGCGCTGGCCAGCAGCGCCTCGTCGGCCAGGTCGCCGGCGGCGGCGCGGAGCGCAAACTTGGGAACGGCCAGCACCGTGGGCCGGCCGAGCACGCGGCCTAGCGTCTTAGTGAACTCGCGGTTGGTCACCGCTCCCGGCGCGACCGCGTTCACCGCGCCGTGCACGCCGTCATTCGCCAGACAGTGCTCGATCACGCCCACCAGCTCGTCCAGCGTGACCCAGCTCATATACTGGCGGCCGTCGCCTAGCACGCCGCCCAGCCCTAGCTTGAACGGCGTAAGCATCTTCGCCAGCGCGCCGCCCTGGTCGCTCAGCACCACACCGATGCGGGTCTGCACGACCCGCAGGCCGGCCTCCCAGGCGGGCCGGGTCTCGGCCTCCCAGGCGATGCAAGTCTCGGCCAGGAAGCCGGCGCCGGGGGGGCTGTTCTCGTCGACCGGGTGCTGCCCGCGGTCGCCGTAGAAGCCGATCGCCGACGCGCTGACCAGCACCCGCGGCTTCGGGTCGAGCGCGGCAAGCGCCTGGGACAGCAGCCGCGTTCCGTCGACACGGCTGGAGACGATCCGCTCCTTCTTTGCCGCCGTCCAGCGGCCCGCGGCGATGCTCTCGCCCGCCAGGTGCACGGCGGCCTCAATCCCCGCGAGCGCGTCCCGGTCGATCTCTCCTGCGGACGGCTTCCAGTACACGTCCGACGAGCCGGGCGCCGGCCTGCTGCGGACCAGCCGCCGGACCTCGACACCGTGGTCGCGGAGTGAGCGGCACAGCGCGGACCCGACCATGCCGGTGGCGCCGGTGACCGCGATGGGGGAGGGGAGGCTCATACTTCCATTGTACTCGCCGGCGGAGGATCACAACTGCCGGCGTCCCTTGAACTCGCGGCTCGCCCTCTGCATCAGGCGCTTCTCTTTGCTCGTTAGGCTGTCCGACCCCTGGTCGCTGATCTTCTTCAGGATGCGGTCAACCTCGTCTCGCAGCTTGTCTTGCGATTCGTTCTGCTCGTCGTCCGGGGCGGTGTGCACCCGGAGCTTTGGCCTGCGCTTAAGGGATGGCAGCTTGAACTCCTGTGGGACCCAGTTCGACAGCCGCCAACGCTGAAAGTGGTACGCCGCGGCGAAGGCCGCCCCGCCGAGGTGCCCTTGGAACGAGACGCCGTCCGCGTCGGTGCTGAGCGCCCGCATGACGTCCTGGCCCACGATGAACGCCCCCAGCACCCACATCGGGATTGGGAACACCGCGAACAGCAGCACCGTTTGGTGCGGGTAGAGCAGGGCGTAGAGCAGGATCACCGCCACCGTCCCGGCCGAGGCGCCTAGCGTCGGGAACGGCTGCGCGGACGGAACAACAACGTTGTACAGCGTGATTGCCAGCCCGCCGGCGAGGACCGCGCCCAGATAGTAAAGCATAAACTCACGGCTGCCGAACCGCTGCTCCAGCTGACGCCCGAACATCCACACGCCGAACATGTTGCCCGCCACGTGCCAGATGCTGTGCGGGTCGTGCACCAGCGAGTAGGTCAGCAGCTGGTATGCCTCCCACGGGAAGTAGAACCAGTTGGACCACAGGCTGAGCCAGCGGACCCACAGGTTGCCGTCGGGCGAGCTGAAGAAGACGACCTCAACGAGGTACGCCAGCAGCGTCACCAGCACGATGCGGTTGACGCTCGTCTCAGGGAACCGGAGTTGGATACCACCCCCCCCGCCGTAGCTGTCGCGCCACTGGCCTTGTCGTTCGTAGTCGCGGTCGTAAATGCCCACAGGCGTTAGCTAGCAAGGGTTTAGGGTGAGGGCTCGGGGTGGGTGAGTAAGACTATCTTACGCCGCGCCGGGGCAAAAGTGCAGCTTTCCCCGCCCAGCCGACCCCCCGCGGCAGATTGTCGCGGGCGATTGCCTCCGCCGGCAGCGGGGTGGATGGTATAAGGAGCACGGCCGCGGCGCCTCACCGCCCGGCCCGCCCTCTCCCACGCCCAACGACCAGCGGGGCCCGCGCGGATGTTCTACTACCCGGTCAACGATTTCGGCCCCGTGATGAAGGGGATGATTATCGGGGGGCTGGGTATTTTCCACGTGTACCTGGCCCAGTTCGCGATCGGCGGCGGGCTGCTGATGAGCTGGTTCCAGTGGCGGTCGATGCGCGGCGGCGCCGACGGCGGCGAGCTCTACACCCGCTTCATCGACGGCCTATTCCGTGTGCTGGTGCTGGTGTCGTTCGTCACCGGCGCGGTGACCGGCGTGGCGATGTGGTTCACTACCATCCAGATCAGCCCGCGGACCATCGGGCTGATGGTCGACGAGTTCCACTGGGTGTGGGCCATCGAGTGGACGTTCTTCTGTCTGGAGGTCGCCGCCGGTTACGCGTTCTACCGGCGCGGCCCGACGCTCGACCCACGCAGCCGGCTGACGCTCCTGCTGATGTACTCGCTGGCCGCGTGGATGAGCCTGTTCTGGATCAACGGCATCCTCTCGTGGCAGCTCACCCCTGGCGCCTGGCACGAAACGCACAGCGTCTGGCAGGGGTTCTTTAACCCGACGTTCTGGCCGTCGCTGATCTTCCGCACGCTATCGTCGATGGCTACCGCGGCGCTGGTCGCCTGCCTGGTGGTGAACCTCAGTTCCCGGTTCGACGCTGAGGAGCGGCGGCGGCTGGTGCACGCGTCGTTCCGGTTCCTCGCACCGATGGCCGTGATGCCGCTCTTGGGCGCCTGGTTCCTGGCGGCCGTGCCCGAGGCGTCGCGCACGTGGGCGATGGGCGGCAGCATCGCGATGACGATGTTCCTGGGGATTGGCGTTGGCGCGTCGGCGCTGATCGGCGGCTACGCGGTGGTGTTGCTGCTCAAAAAGAGCATGACCGTCAACGGCGCGACCGCGGCGCTGCTGATTGCGCTGGGGTTTGGCGCCACCGCCGGCGCCGAATTCGTTCGCGAGGGGATCCGCAAGCCGTACACCGTGCACGGCACGCTCTACTCCAACTCCATTACACAGGACGAGGTGGCCAGGTTCCGCCGCGAGGGGTGCACCACCGGCGACCCCTACCCGTTGCGGGGCGAGCGTGAGCTGCCCGAGCAGCTCGGGCTGGGGGCCCACGTGTTCCGCGTGCAGTGCAGCGTCTGCCACACCTGGGACGGCGCCAACGGGCTGGCCCACCTGACCAGCGGCTGGACCGACGACCAGCTGCGGCTGAACATTGCGCAGCTGCAACGCACCAAGAACTTCATGCCGCCGTTCGCCGGCACGCCGGAAGAGCTCGAGGCGCTTGTGCAGTGGCTCCGCTGGGGGCACGCCGACAAGCCGGACGGCTGGCTCGCTACCGACGACCCGCGGGTCATCGCCCAGATCCAGCGCCACCTTGACGAGGTGGGCGTCGAACCGGGCGTCAGGGTGGGTAGCTCGGCAGACTCTAACCACTAGCCACTAGCCACTAGCCACTCACCCCCCACCACCCTCCACCTACCACTCACCACCAGCAACCAACCACTCCCTCCCATGTTCCCGTTCGACCAGCCCGCCTCCACCGCGTTCTACCTGGTGCTGTACCTCGGCACGCTGGTGCTGCACGTCGTGCCAATGAATTATGTGCTGGCCGGATCGAGCTACCTGGCGCTGCTCGGCGTCTGGGAGGCCGCACGGGGCGGGGTCAGCGACGCCCACCAGCGGATCGCAGCCGGTCTGCGGGACTGGATGCCGTTCGCGCTGAGCGTAGCAATCACCGCCGGCGTGGCGCCGCTGTTGTTCCTGCAGGTGCTGTACAAACAGCCCTTCTACACGGCCAACCTGCTGCTGCTGCACCGCTGGATGGCGATCCTGCCGGTGCTGATCGTGGCGTTCTATCTGCTGTACCTGCAGAAGTCCAAACGGTTCCAGGCCCGCCCCGCGGTGGTGCGGATGCTGGTGTCGGTCGGCATCTTCCTCTGCTTCGGTTTCGTCGCCTGGAGCTGGACCGAGAACCACGTGCTCAGCACCCGCGGTCAGGACGTGTGGATCGAGCAGTACGCCCGCGGCGGCTGGTTCTACGGCGACCGCGAGCTTCCGGCCCGGCTGGCGTTGTGGTGGGTTGGGGCGTTCCCGATGCTGTCCATGATCCTCGCTTGGCAGGTCCCGTCGGCCCGCAAGGCGCTGGCGCGGGTGGCGCTGCCGTCGCTTGTCGCCGCGGCGGCGGCCGGTGTGGTGTATTACTTCCAGCTCCCCGCCGACGCCCGCCAGTCGGTCGTGTCGGTCGGCTGGCCGTGGCTGACGCTGGGGCTGATCGGCTGGGTCGCCCAGGTGGCGTTGTGGACGATGGTCTGGCGTGGTCGCCAACTGCGCGCCGAACTGTGGTTGGGGCTGTCAGCGGCGGCGGTGCTCACCGCCGCCGGCGTCACGGTGCTGCGGGAGCTGCGCCGGCTCACGGCGGTCGACATCACCGAGTACTACGAGGCCCACGCCGCGGCCGCCCGGGTCGGCGGCTGGTGGCTGTTTGCGGCTCTGCTAGCGATGAACGCCGGGCTGATCGTTTGGGTCGTCCGCATCGCGTGCCGCCCGCCGGTCGACGCCGATTCGCCGGGAACGTGAGTTGGTTCACCGTTGCTCCGTGGCTCAGGCGTAGAATACCGCTGGTAGGTTCCTCCGACCGACCCAGCGCCCGCCAGCCCCTCCCTCCGAGCGAAAGACCCACCCATGACCTGTGCCGTCCGCAGCCTGCTGCTCGTGATCGTCGCCCTCGCTGCCGTCCGCACCAGCGCTGACGAGCCGCCGCTGCTGAAACCGGAGCTCGAAAAGATGAGCCAGTCTGCGGCCGACCGGATGCCGTCCGAGATGCTCGAGCGGTTTGCCCAGGGCGTGACCGACGTCCGCGACACCGGCATGCTCGACAAAGCGGCCAACGTTGGCGACAAGGCGCCCAAGGGCGTGCTCTACGACATCGACGGCAAGCCAGTGGAGTTCAGCTCGCTGTGGGCCGACGGACCGCTCGTGCTGACGTTCTACCGTGGCGGCTGGTGCCCGTACTGCAACCTGCAGCTGCAGAACCTGCAGAAGTCGGTCGCGGCGCTCGAGGGCGTCGGCGCCAGGGTGGCGGCGGTCGCCCCCGAGATGCCGGAAAAGGTCGCCGAGACCATCGACAAGCACAACCTCACGTTTCAGGTCCTGTCCGACAAGCACAACGCGGTGGCGAAGAAGCTGGGCATCGTGTTCAAGCTGCCGCAGGTGATCCTGCCGACCTACCGCGACCGGCTGAAGCTGGCCGACTTCAACGGCGACGACCGGTTCGAGCTGCCGCTGGCCGCGACCTACGTCATCGACACCAACGGCGTGATCCGCTATGCGTTCCTGGACGCCGACTACAAGAAGCGGGCCGAGCCCCGCGACGTGGTCGCGGCGCTCAAGAAGCTGTAGGCGCGCGCTACGCCCGCGTGGCCGCGGGGTCGGCGTGCAGCAGGTCGCCCACGCTGCGGGCGGCCTGGCGGAACTCGGCGACCGGCATCGCGATGGTCTGCCACCGCTCTGAGAGCGGGCGGGCGGACCGGGCGTACTGGTCCAACGGCACGCCGACGAATGCGTAAGCCTGGCCCCGGAACGGGAACACCTGCTCGACCGGCACCGGCGACTGCTCGGCCGTGAGGTGGTAGGCGAACACCAGCATCGCGTCGAACCCGGGTCCGAACCGCGCCCGCCAGCGGGTGAGCGAGTCGACGTCGTCGCGGGTGGACCAGTTCTTCCAGTACTGCCGCTGCTTGCGCCCGGCCGGGAACCGCCGCCCCTTCACGTCGATCAGCCACGAAGTCCCGCCCGCGGCCGGCGTGACGATAAAGTCGACGCTCTTCAGCGAGGCGTCGCCGGTCAGCGCGCGGCGCTGCTCGTCGACCGCCACGTAGGCGAGCCGCTCGTCGCGCAGGTAGGCCTCGAACGCGGCCTCGTAGTGGTTGTGGCGGTTAGCCATGGGGCGGTGTGCGGTCGATCGGTGGCGGACGCCTCTGGCGCCAGCATACCGCATTTCCAGCCCTGGTTGTCGTGAATCCGCCGCGGCGCGGGCGCCGAATCCGCCATTCCGCCATTCCGCCAGGCCCGCGAAACCCCTATCATCGGCGCGCGTGCCGCCGCGTGCTAGCATGCGCGGTTGGAAACGCCGGTCCCGGACCGCCAGGACAAACAGACACCCCCCTTCTTGCAAGCTGCCGACATGAGCAACACCCGCACCGAACGCGACACCATGGGCGAGATGCAGGTGCCCGCCGACGCGCTGTATGGGGCTTCGACCGCCCGCGCTGTGGAGAACTTCCCGATCGCCCACCAGCCGGTACCCGCCGACGTGGTGCACGCCTTCGGCTACCTCAAGGCCGCCTGCGCCGACGCCAACCGGCAGCTCGGCAAGCTGGACGACAAGCGGGCCGAGGTGATCATCGCCGCGGCGATGGAGGTCGCCGAGGGCAAGCACGACGACCACTTCCCGGTCGACGTGTATCAGACCGGCAGCGGCACCAGCACCAACATGAACGCCAATGAGGTGATCGCCAACCTAGCGAACCTGCGGCTCGGGCTGGAGCTGGGCGCCAAGGGCGCCGATGGCGCGGTGCACCCCAACGACCACGTCAACATGGGGCAGAGCTCCAACGACACCTTCCCCACCGCGATGCACATTGCCGGCGCGGCGGCGCTGCACAACCGGCTGGCGCCGGCGCTGCAGAAGCTGGCCGACGCGCTGGACGCCAAGGCCCAGGCTTGGGACCAGATCGTCAAGATCGGCCGCACCCACCTGATGGACGCCACGCCGATCCGCGTCGGCCAGGTGTTCGGCGGCTACGCGGCCCAGGCCAACTACTCGGTGATCCGCGCCGGCCGCGCGCAGGTGCGGCTGCTGGAGAACATGCCGATCGGCGGCACCGCCGTCGGCACCGGCATCAACACCCACCCCGAGTTCGCCGCGAAGGTCTGCGCCTCGCTGTCGGAGCAGCTGGGCGTTTCGTTCGAGGAGGCCGGCAACCACCCCGAGGCCCAGGCCGCCAAGGACTCGTTCGTCGAGGCCCACGGCGAGCTCAAGGCGATCGCCGTGGCGCTCTCCAAGATCGCCAACGACATCCGCCACCTCGGCAGCGGCCCGCGGTGCTCGCTTGGCGAGCTGCTGCTGCCCGCCACGCAGCCCGGCTCGTCGATCATGCCGGGCAAGGTGAACCCGGTGATGTGCGAGTCGATCATGCAGGTCGCCTGCCGCGTGATCGGCAACGACGCCGCCGTGACCACCGCCGGCCTGGGCGGCGTCGGCTCGATTTTTGAACTGAACGTCGCGATGCCGGTCATGATCGACGCCTTCATGCAGTCGATCACCCTGCTGGCCAACGGCGCCAGCGTGTTTGTCGACAAGCTGGTCGACGGCCTGCAAGTCGACGAGGCCCGCTGCCGCGGCCTGATCGACCAGTCGCTGATGATGGTCACCTCGCTCGCCCCCGAGATCGGCTACGAGAAGGCGGCCAAGCTCGCCAAGGACGCGCTCAAGTCGGGGCAGACCATCCGCGAGATCTGCCTCGAGGAGCAGGTCCTCGGCGAGGCCGAGCTCGACAAGCTGCTCGACCCGATGAGCATGACCGACCCGCACGCCTAACCTCCGATCAAGCAAGTCGGCCCCATGGACGGGGCCCGGAAACACCACCAGGAACGATCGCATGGACGCGACCCGGTTCTTACTCTCAATCACGGCAGCAGCCGCACTCTCCGCCGCAGCGCGTTGCCCGGGCGATGAGCCCGCGCCTCTCCCCGCGCCTCTCCCCGCGGCCGACGCGCCCCGCCCGCTGGCCGAGCCGCAGCCGGCAGCCGCGCTCCCGCCCGGCGACCGGACGCTCACGCTGCCGCGCTCGATCAAGGCCGCCGCGCCCCGGCCCCAGCTGCACGATGCCTTCGACCTCGAGAAGCCGCTCTCCAAGCCCGGCCCGCTGCCGCCGGTCCGCGACGATCAGCTGCAGCAGGCGTCGACCAACCCGACCTCGCCCCGCGGCCAGCACCTGCTGACGCTGTACGCCGAGGCCGAACGGATGGCCGGCCGCGGCCGCTCCGCCACCGACCTGACCGACCTGATCGAACGCTGCGAGCAGGCCGGCGAGAAGCTCAAGCTCGCCGACGACGCCCAGCTCAGCCGCCTCACCTCATGGGCCTACAACCGCCGGGGCGAGCTGCACGCCGCCGCCGGGCAGCCCCGTCAGGCGTTCGCCGACTTCCAGCACGCGGTCGTGCTGGACGCCCACAACGCCGCCGCGCTGGTGAACCGCGGCGTCACGCTGGCCGAGTACGGGCAGACCGACGAGGCCCTAGCCGACTTCTCGCACGCGCTCGCCCACGACCCCAGCAACGCCCTCGGCTACCGCAACCGGGCCGAGCTCTTCGCGGGCCGCGGCGAGCACGAGCGGGCAATCGCCGACTACAACAACGCCATCGCTCAGCTGCCAACGGACGCCGGCCTGTACGCGGGCCGCGGCTTCGCCCACGCCCAGCTGGGCCGTTACAGCCACGCCGTGCGGGACTACAACGAGTCGCTCCGCC
This sequence comes from Posidoniimonas corsicana, assembly GCF_007859765.1. Classification (NCBI taxonomy): domain Bacteria; kingdom Pseudomonadati; phylum Planctomycetota; class Planctomycetia; order Pirellulales; family Lacipirellulaceae; genus Posidoniimonas; species Posidoniimonas corsicana. The sequence continues at coordinate 303,959 of NZ_SIHJ01000005.1, read as the reverse complement.
TGATGCCCGGCGACGCCCAGACGCTGGTGCTCCGCGCCGCGGCGTTCGCCGAGGTCGGCTACTACGAGCAGGCGGTCACGGACCTGGACGCCGCGCTGGCGGTCGACGCCGCGTCGGCGTCGGCCTACCAGAGCGTCGCGTGGCTGCTCTCGACCTGCCCCGACCCCCGCTTCCGCGACCCGGCCAAGGCGGTCGAGGCCGCCAACCGTGCGCAGCGGTTCGGCGCCCAGGGCGACCCCTGGCTGCTGGACGTGGCGGCCGCCGCCCACGCCGCCGCCGGCCAGTTCGACCACGCCGTCCGCATCCAGCAGCAGGCCGCGATGCTCGCCCCTCAGCAGGCCCGCCGCGAGCTGCAGGAACGACTGGCGCTGTACCGCCAGGGCAAGCCGTACCGCCAACCGCCGGTCCGCACCGCGGTCGACCCCGGCGCCGCACGGCAGGCCCGCCGCTAACCGGGGACGCGATGCGCAGCACCCACCGTGATCAACTCGCCCTGTTCGCCGCCGCGCTCTGCCTGGCGGCGGCTGGTTGCACCGGCTCCCGCTGGGCCCGCAGCCACCCCGACTAGGCCGCCAAGTACCCCCACCACACCGGCAACCTGGCCCGGATGACCAAGCAGGCGGTCGACGCGCGGCACGTCGCCGGTGACACCGGGTTCTACGCCGGCGCTGTGGGGCAGGACGACCCCGTGGCCGGGGGCGTTAATGCTGGGATGTTCCACTACCCCGACCTTTACGCGGGGTCGGTTGAGCTGCACGGCGGATTCCAGGGGCTGCTGGCCGAGGGCGACCATCCCCTCACCGGCGGCATCGACGCCGGCATTCGGTTGCAGACTCCTTCGCGGTTGGCGCCGTTTGTCGGCGTTGGCGCCTATGTTGGTTCGGCGCCCGGCGAGCCGGACGAAGGCGAGGAGTCCGACGTCTTGCTCGCCGGCTACCCGGAGGCCGGCGTGCACTTCTGGGTCACGCCCGCCGTCCGGATCTCAACCACCGCCAGCTACTTCTTCACGACCTCCGAGGAGAACCGGTCGTACCCCCTCGTAGGAATCAGCTTGGCGTACCTTCCGTTCGACCCGCCGTCCGAGCACGTCCCCGCGGCCGAGTGCGGCGACCCCATCGGGATCGATCCAACCGCCCCCGACCTCGACACAGCCCTCGACGCGTGCGACCCTTGGCCTTCGGAGCCATGGCCTGATCCGGCCGCCAGCTCTCATCCGGCCGCTAGCTCTCACCCGCCCGGCACTGCCGCCGACCCGCCCGTGCTCAACACCGCCTACGAGTCGCTGGTCCTGCCTGAACGGAACTAGCCGCTCGAGCGAACCTCCCCACCCGCCGCCCGGTCCTCCCTCGCATGTCCGACTACCGCTGGAACCAGGACCAGGCCGCCCGCGATTACGACGCCGCCGCGCCGGTGATCCACCCGCTCTACCTCGACCTGCAGCAGGCGATGGTGGACGCGTTGCCAATAGACCCCCTCGCCGAGTTCCGCGCGCTCGACCTCGGCGGCGGGTCGGGCCGGCTGGCCGAGCGGCTGCTCGACCGCTTCCGCTACGCGACGGTCGTGGTGCTCGACCAGTCGAAGCCGTTCGTCAACCTGGCGCACCAGCGGCTCCGCCGCTTCGGGGCCCGGTCCCGCACCGTGTGCCGGTCGATGCAACAGCCGTGGGCGGCGGACCTCTCGCCGGACGACGCGCGGCTCGACCTGGTGGTCAGCACGTCGGCCATCCACCACCTGGAGTCCGACGAAAAGCTCGCGTTGTTCCGCGCGGTCCGCTCCGCGCTCAAGCCGGGCGGCGTGTTCGTCAACGGCGACGAGCACCGCCCCGAGTCCGAGCACCAGTACCGCTCGCTGCTCGAGTGGTGGGGCCGTCACATGGAGGAGGCGCACGCCGCCGGCGACATCCCCGAGTCGTTTGGGCCGATCATAGAAAAGTGGCGCCGGCGCAACCTGGACGAGTTCGGCGGCCCAAGATCAAGCGGCGACGACTGCCACGAAACGGTCGCCGGTCAGGCCGCGCTGCTCCGCCAAGCCGGTTTCGCCAGCGTCGAAACGCCGTGGCACGAAAAGCTGTGGGCCGTCACGGTCGCTTCGTAGAGCGGCCGCCCGACCAGCAGGAAGCGTCGCGTCTCCGTCGCGCCCGTGTGCACTGTCAAAGGCTGATACGCAGCTAGCGTTGGGGGTGCCGGGGGCGCTCCGCGTTAGCGGAAGCCCCCCGTGCGCCAGGGCAATCCTAAAGACTACAACGCTAGCCCTTGATGCCGCTGATCTTCACGGTCGTGAACAGGGCGCGGTGGCCGGTCTTGCGGCGGCTGTTCTTGCGGCGACGCAGCTTCATCACGTCGATCTTCTTGCCCTGCGTGGTCGCGACCACCTCGGCCGAGACGCTCGCGCCGTCCACCACGGGGGCGCCCAGCGTGACCTTCTCGCCCTCGCCCACGGCAAGCACTCGGTCGAAGGTCAGGCTCTCGCCCTCCTTCAGGCCGCGGTAATCGATGGCCAGCTCCTGGCCTTCTTCCACTTTGTATTGCTTGCCGCCGTCGACGATGATCGCGTACATGGCTGGGTCCAACTCGCAGGACGCTGGGGAGTAATCGGTTGAGAATCTCGGATTCTAGCGACCCCCCGAAAAACTGTCGAGGGGCGTAGCGGTTCATGCAGCCGGCGAGCAACGCCCCGCCGAAGCCCCACAGCAACCTCCCGTCTCGCCAGCGAACCCCGGCACGCAGTCGCATCCGATCCGAATACCCCTTATCGGCACTCAACGGCCGCGGTCCGCCGCAGGACTTTTGTCCCCTTCCGGCACATCGATCCTTAGGGACTAAAGTCGCCCCAGATCGACGGTTCGGATCGCTGTAAGTCGTTTTATGGTAATGGCTTGAGCGATTCTGGGTGCGTGAGGCAATCAGACTTTTGTCCACCCTAAACGATCGATAGGGACATAAGTCGGCGGCTCCGAAGTTGCCCGCGCAGCCGCCGCCGGCCCCCGCGGACCGCCCGCAACCCACCCATTCTCCCGCACGAGGTGGCCGGTTTCTATCGAAATCCGGCGAGTCGGCCACGCGTTCCCGCCGCCCGCGCAAACGGCTGGGAATCGTTCAGAATCCCGTGGACAATCGCCCGGTTGAGAGCACTAGTAGGTAGCCATGCCCGCCAGCCCATTCACCGACGAGGACGACGTGCGGCAAGCCCTGCGGGGCGACCGCGAGGCGTTCGGCCGCCTGTTCGACCGGCACGCGCCGGGCGTCCGGGCGGCAGCCGCGGCGGTCGGCGGGCTCGACGCGGTAGACGACGTCACACAGGAGGCGTTCCTCCGTGCGTACCGGCGGCTCTCGACCCTGCGGGCCCCGTCGTCATTCGGCGCGTGGGTGCGCGGCGTGGCCCGGCAGGTCGCCCGTGAACGACGCCGCCACTCCGACGCGGCTGCCCCGCTCACAAAGAACCATGCTGGTGAACCGCCTATTGAGAACGACCCCCACGCCGCCGCTGCCGCCCGAGAGGAGCAATCACAACTGCTCGCCGCCCTCGAGCGGCTCCCCGAACGCGATCGGCTCGCGGTGCACGCGTACTACTTCTCACAGCAGCAGGCCGACGCGGCCGCGGCGGAGCTCGGGCTGTCGAGGAGCGGCTACTACGCGGTGCTGCAGCGCGCCCTCAAGCAGCTCCGCGCCGCGCTGACGAGAGATCACGCCACCAGGCGACAAGGAGCCGAAGATGGAACCCACTGAACCCGGCGACCGCGTCGAGGCCGCGCTCGCCGCGCTGCACGCACCCGCCGCCTCGCGGCACGACCAGCAGCGGCGCCGCCTGTTGGCTTCGCTCGACGATTCCTCCGTTGACGGAAGGCCCGCCGGCGCCGGTCGACGCGTTGCGCTCGGCGGCCTCACGCTCGGCGCCGTGGCGGCCGCGCTGCTGGCGGCGCTCTGGTTGACCGGCGCCGCTCCGACCAGCAACGCGATGGAGCGGATGGCGGCCGCGCTCGATCAGGTCACCGCGTACCGTTTCCGCATGGAGTCCGTGTACGACTCGTGGCAGGGAGAGGGGCGGCGGGTGCGGGAAGTCCTTGCCGGGACCGTTGGCGTGGCGCCGCCCGGGCTGCGCGCCGAGATCCACATCGTCCAGACGCCGCGCACTGATGCTAACGCCGGCCCGCCCAAGGTGCTGGTCAATCTGGAAGAGACCCACCGCGCCCCGGGCGAGGGCCCCGGCATCCTGATCGACCATCTCAAGCGGCAGTACTGGTGGGTCGACGGCGGCGTCCGGGCGGACACGGCGCCCGCCAACAGCCCGCAGGTGATCCTCTACATGGTCCGCCAACGCCGGGGGCGCGTGCTGCAGAGCCTCGGCCAGCGGCAGGTCGCCGGGCGCGACGCGATCGGTTTCGAGATCGCCCTGGACGGCCCACCCCGGACCGAGCTCGGCCCGGCCGGCTTCGACGAGCTGGACGGCCCCGACCCCCAGTGGCTGTGGCAGGGCCAGACGCTGCAGGTCTGGGTCGATCCGAACACCGACCTGCCGATCGAGATCCACGGCGTCCGCCGCGGCGACGACTTCGAGACCACCTACCGCTTCACCGACCTGGAGTGGAACGTCGAGACCGACCCCGACACGTTCACGCCCGCGGCGCCCGTCGGCTACGAAGAGCTGCCCGGCCCTCCGCCGAGCGAGTGACGACGACCGCCGCCAGCGCGGCGGCCACCAGAATCATCGCGGCGGGCTCCGGGGCGGCCGCCGACCCCGCCGGCGCGGTGGCCGCGGTCGCACCGTAGTTGTCGCGCCACAGCTGGTAGTCGTCGGCGACGTACGAGGTCCCCAACCCGTCCCGCCACACGGTGTAGTCCGCCGCGTCGACGACCCCGTCGGCGTTGAAGTCCCCCGCCAGACCGGCAAGCTGCGTCCCCACCGTCAGCAGGGTGTACCCGGCCAGCTCGCCGCTGGTGAGGTGCTCCAGCGTGTAGTCCTCGCCGTAGGCGGCGTCGGTCAGCGGGGCCCAGTCGTTGAGCAGGCCGTCCCAATAGCGGATCGCGTCGGTTCCTTCGATCAGGTCGAAGAACTCGGAGAGGGAGTCGTCCGCGTCGCCGGCCAGGGCGAGCATCCCGCCGGTCTTCATGTTGATGAAGCTGTCGCCGTCGCCGTTGAAGTCGATCGTGAGCGTCTGGCCAACGGTCACGAGGCCGCCGTCGGCGATGGCAAGGGTCCCCTGGCCGTCGCGGCCAACGTTAAGGTCGGAGCTGGTTGTCCACAGGGATCCAAGACCGATGATCGTGACGGCGCCGATTCCGTCGGCAGCGTTGGCGACAACCCCGCTGCCATTGGACACGCGACCACCTGCCTCAACGCGGAGCGTTCCGTTCCCGCTCGCACCGATCGTAAGGGGTGACCTGCTATCAATGTTCCAAGCGGAGCCAGCCCCAGAAACCGTTGCTGTGCCTGTCGCGCCGTCGCGGAGAGCCAGCGTTCCGGCTTCGCTGGATACCAGGCCTCCCGCTTCGATGCGCAGCACGCCACTGCCCGACACCCCGACCGTGACCTCATTACGGGCTTCCCATAGTGAGTCAGTTCCGGTGACGGTCACGGCGCCTGCGGTTCCCTCTGCATACCCAAGGGCGCCACGGTAGCTGGAGACGAACCCGCCGTCCGTGACGGTTACCGTTCCGTTTCCGTGGCGGCCTACATATAAGATCGTGCTGTTTTCCCAATGGGAGCCGGCGCCTGAAACCGTGACAGTTCCCGAAGATCCTTCGTTGTAGCCAAGGTATCCATTGGTATTCGAAACCTGTGCCCCGAATTCGACCGACAACGTTCCGTCGCCGAACAAGCCGGCGTACAAGTTTCCGCTCATGCTCCATCGAGAATCGCTGCCTGCGACACGAGCTGACCCCGTGCCGCTGGACAATCCACCGAGGGTGCCGACCAACGAGTCAACGGTGGCGCCCTCCTCGATAACTAGCATGCCGGTCCCCCCGTTTCCCACACGGAAGATGTAGCGGGTCTCCCACCGGGAGTCGCTCCCCGTAATCCTCGCTATGCCAGATGATCCAGGGTGAAAGGCAACAAAACCGGCGTCGCTTGCGATGGCGACGCCTTCCGATATCGTCAGCGCGCCCTCTCCCTTGTACCCCGCGCCAAGAGTGCCGCCGGTAGCCGTGACCGACAAGGCGCCACCGGCGCCGAAGCTCGCGTCGAACCGGTTCCCGCTTGCCGCGTCGAAGGTCACCTCGGCGTCGAGCACGGCGCCTTTGGACGCAATGACTTGACCGTCGCCGTGCAGGTCTTCCGGCGAGGCCCAGAGCGTACCCGTTGTCACGAGCCCGCCGTCCGCAACGGTCACGGCGCCACTGCCGTCATGACCGATGTAGAAGTTGCTCTCGACGTCCCACCGCGAGCCGCTCCCCGTGACGGTGGCCTGGCCGAGGGCGCCCGCGTGGCGGCCAAGCATCCCGGTTTCACTAGCAATCGCGATTCCTTCGCGGATGGTGAGCGCGCCCGAGCCTTTGTGGCCGGCGCCGAGCGTGCCCCCATTGGCGGTGACCGATAGGACGCCGCCGTTGCCGAAGCTGGTTGCGAATTGGTTCCCGGTCGACGCGTCGAGCGTCAGGTCGGCGTCGAGCACCGCCCCCCCTGTGGCAGTTATCTCGCCGTCGCCGTAGAGATCGGATGGCGAGGCCCAGAGTGTGCCAGCCGTGATTAGCCCGCCGTCGGCCACGGTCAGCACGCCGGCGCCGTCCCGGCCGACGTACAGGTCGTCGCTCACGTTCCACCGCGATCCGACGCCCGAAACGGTCGCGGCCCCGGTAGCGGCCGCCTCGTCCCCCAGGTAGCCGTTGCTGCCGGTGACGAGTCCTCCGGAAAGCACCTCTAGCGTTGCACTTCCTCTTCGCCCGATGGTCAGACCGCCGCTCGACGTCCACTCGGATCCGTTCCCGCTAACGGTCGCGGCGCCCGACGCGCCTGCCTCGTAGCCCAGGTAGGCGAAGTTGCTCGATGCGGCGCCACCCCCTTCCACGACAAACGTCCCGACGCCTTCGTAGCCAACGTACAGACCTTTTTCGTTGCTCCATCTTGAGCCGGCCCCGGAGATGGTCGCCTCCCCCGTGGCGGTTGACTCGTACCCGAGGTAGCCGCCCATCGATGCTACCGAGGAACCGTCGTCAACCGTGACCGTCCCGGTACCGGTGACGCCAACGTAGCCATCCGTCTCGGATGTCCACTCCGCCGGGTCGCCAGGGCTGACGTCCCCGGTGAAGTCAATCTCGGCGTGGGCCGGACCGGCCAGCAGGCCGAGCAGCAGGCCGGCAGCGATGGGGGCGTGGAGAGGAGAGCGGGGCAAAGCGAGTTCCCTGTGGGGGCGGAACGGGGCAGCGGAGGGGAGGGGGTTGTCGCGCGGGCGACGCGGGTTTCCGAATCCCCCAGTATGGCTGGGTGGTGTGGCGCTGTCGAGCTTTGTGCCGCGCCGCTCGGCGTCGGTAAGCGCGCATCGTTGCCGAGCGTGAAACCCACGCGGCGCCTGGCGGGTGCGTAGGTCGTCGGCGTGCTCTCGGGAATCCGAGGACGCGACCGCGGGCGCGTGTTCAACGCACGTTGCTCCGAGCACCCGTGGCTTGACCGTAAGTACACCTGATAGGTGCGCCTGGGAGATTCCGACGGGGGCGGTTTTCCGATCTCTTGGCGTTCGCCGTCGACGCCGTTATGAACAGACCTTCGACGGCGGGAAGGACGCCAACTGGTTTGATTCCGCGCTGGGATTTGCGCGGCTGGTGGAGGCTATGCAGGACAAGTACGAGGTGGGCGTTGCGGAGGACGGTTCCTACGCGTTCGTCCGAGTGGCGGCTGTGCCGATCACTCAACCGTTTGCGATCGAGTTTTCGACGCGGCTTGTGCAGGTCGGCGCCGAGCGCGGCGTTTGGTCGTTCCTGATCGACGTGCGGGGCACGCGGAGCGTCTCCTCGGACGTCGAGAAGTACAACTTCGCCTACCGCCGCGCGGACGACATCAAGGTGCCTCGCTCGGGCGACTTCGCGTTGGTCAAGGACCCCGAGGACCGCTCGTTCGACTTCCTGGAACTCGTGATGGCGAACGCCGGGTTCCAGGTCGCGATGTTCGATGACGAGCAGGCGGCCGTCGAGTGGCTCGCGGCGCGGCGCGACCACCCGCCGCGGGACGCACGCCGATCGGGTTAGCGTCCGCGCAGGGCGATCGAGCAACCGGGCCAGCGTCCGCTACCGCGCGTCGAAGCGGATGTCGCGGCCGGCGGCGTCGGTGCAGGCGATCTCCAGGTGCTCGGCGCCCAGGCCCTCGCGGCCCTGGATGACGATCTCCACCTGGCCGTCGTCCTCGATGCGGGCGAGCTCGCGGCGTTTGCGGTTGTTGAGGTAGGTGGCGACCTCCTCCTCGACCGTCACGGCGATAGTCGCCACGCTCTCCAGCTGGGACGCCATGATCAGCTTGCGGACCACCTCGATCGACATGCTCTCGGCGCTCTTCACCAGGCCGCTGCCGACGCAGCTGGGGCACTCCTTGTAGACGCTCCGCTTCAGGCTGGGGCGGATCCGTTGGCGCGTCATCTCGATCAGCCCGAACGGGCTGGTGCGGAGGATCTTGGTGCGGGCGCGGTCCCGCTTCACCGCGTCGCGGAGGGTCCGCTCGACCTGGCGGCGGTGCTTCTCCTTGCGCATGTCGATGAAGTCGTTCACCACCACGCCGCCCAGGTCGCGGAGCCGCAGCTGGCGGGCGATCTCCTTGGCCGCGTTCTGATTGAGCTGGCAGGCGGCCTCTTCTGGGTTGCCCTCCTGACGGAAGTTGCCGCTGTTGACGTCGATCGCCACGAGGGCCTCGGTCTGGTCGATCACCAGCGACCCGCCGCCCCGCAGCGGCACTTTGCGCTGGTTGATCAGCGCGATCTCCTCGTCCAGCTTGTAGCGGTTGAACAGCGGCTCCTTGCCCTCGTACAGCTGCAGGCGGTTGACGTACCGCGGCATCACGATCTGCAGGAAGTCCCGCGCGCGCTCAAACGCCTGCGGCTCGTCGATGTGGATGGCGTCGATCTCGCTGGTGAAGATGTCGCGGATCGTGCGGATGACGATGTCGGACTCTTCGTAGATGTCGCACGGGCCCTCGGAGTTTTTGATCCGCTTGACGATCAGCTTCCACAGCCGGACCAGGTAGGCCAGGTCGCGGGAGAGGTCCTTCTTGGTGCGGTCGGTGCCCGCCGTGCGGACGATGAAGCCCAGGCCCTTGGGCGGGGCGAGCTCGCGCAGGATGTCGCGCAGGCGGCGGCGGTCGTCGTCGTCCTCGATCTTGCGGCTCACGCCGATCCGGCCCAGCGCCGGCATCAGCACCAGGTACCGGCCGGGGATGCTGATGTAGGTCGACAGCGTGGGTCCCTTGGTGCCGATGCCCTCCTTGATGACCTGCACCACGACCTCGTCGCCGCGTTGGAAGATCTCCTGGATGGGCGGCTTCACGCGGGGACGCACGCCCGGGCGCACGCGGCGCTGGCGGCTGGCCTTCTTGGTGGCGACCGTGGTCTCGCCGCTCTCGTCGATGTCGAGGTCATCGTCGTCGCTGGCGTCGGCTTCTTCTTCTTTGCGGCCGCGGCCGCGCTGGCTGCCGTCGGGCTCGATGGGCAGGCTGGGGTCGTAGCCGCCCTGGCGGAAGTACTGGGCCTCGACGTCCGAGATGTGGAGGAAGCCGTTGCGGCCGACGCCGAAGTCGACGAAGGCCGCCTGGATGCTCGGCTCCAGGTTGACGATCTTGCCCTTGTAGATGTTGCCGACGTAGTTGTCCTGGCTGCTGCGCTCGACGTAGAGTTCCTCGAGCACGCCGTCCTCAACGATCGCGATCCGGCACTCTTCCGGCTGCGCGACGTTGATCAGCATTTCTTGTTTCATGAGAAGTCCGGTGTGAGTTGGTTGGTGTTGGTTGGGCGGCGGGTCCGGGCGGCCGCGGGGGCCGTCGGCCGGGCGCCGGCCGCCGTGATTACTCGATGTGTTCGGGGAGTCGCTTCAGCAGCTCCTCGCGGAGCAGCGCCTTGACGTCGCGGGAGCTCTCCATCCGGAGCACCCGCTCGGCGACCGCCTCGCATTCGGGGATCGACACGCTGCGGCACAGCCGCTTGAGCTCGGGCGCCGCCGCGGGCGTGGTGCTCAGGCTACGCAGGCCCAGGCCCAGCAGCAGCATGGTGTACAGGGGGTTGCCGCTCATCTGGCCGCACATGCTGATCGGCTTGCCGTGCTCGTTGGCGCAGTCGATCGACATCTTGATGAGCTTGATCACCGCCGGGTCGGCGCTGGTGTACAGGCCGGCCACGTCCTTGTTGCTGCGGTCCACGGCCAGCGTGTACTGCACCAGGTCGTTGGTGCCGATGCTGAAGAAGTCCACCTCGTCGCAGAAGTGGTCCATCATCACCACGGCCGAGGGCACCTCCACCATCATCCCGACCTTGATGTCGCGGTCGAACGACAGGCCCTCTTCCTCTAGGTCCTCCATCGCGTCGGCCAGCACCATCTTGGCCCGCCGCAGCTCAATCAGCGTGCTGATCAGCGGGAACATGATGCGGATGTTGCCGGTCACGCTCGCCCGCAGGATCGCCCGCAGCTGCGTGCGGAACATGTCCACGTGCTTCAGCGCCAGGCGGATGCTCCGCAGGCCGAGGAACGGGTTCCGCTCGTCCTCCGGTTCGGGCAGGGTGGGCAGCTTGTCGGCGCCCAGGTCGAGCGTGCGCATCACGACCGGGAACCCGGCCATCTGCTCGGCGACCGACTTGTAGGCCGCCAGGTGCTCGTCCTCGGTGGGCTCGCCGTTGTTGGCCAGGTACAGGAACTCGGTGCGGTACAGCCCGATGCCGCTGACGCCGCGGTCCAGGCAGTGCTGCACCTCGCTGGGGAACTCGATGTTGCCCAGCAGCTGCACCTGCACGCCGTCGGTGGTCTCGGCGGGCAGGTCCTTGAGGCTCGCCAGTCGGACGGCCATGTCCCGCTGGTGGTCGACCTCGTGGCGGTAGCGGGCGAGGGTCTCCTCGTCCGGCTGCAGGATGATGAGCCCCTCGTCGCCGTCGATGACGATGGTCTCGCCGCCGGACACGTCCGACAGGAACGAACCCACGCCGACCACCGCCGGGATGCCGAGGCCCTCGGCGACGATCGCGGTGTGGCTGCCGGGCCCGCCCACCTCGGTGGCGAACCCGCGGACGAACCGCGGGTTCATGTGGGCGGTCTCGCTGGGCGTGAGGTTGCGGGCCAGCACCAGCACCTCGCTGGTGATCTTGCCCAGGTCCTCGCGGCGTTCGCCCAGCAGGCGGCGGAGCAGGCGTTTCTCGATGTCGAAGACGTCGTTCGCCCGCTCGGCCATGTAGTCGCCGGCCAGCGACTGGAACACCTTGGCGTACCGCCGCAGGGCGCGGCTCACGGCGTACTCGGGCGAGTAGTGCCGGTCGCGGATCATCTCCTCCAGCTCCTCGCGGAGCCGGGGGTCGTTGAGCATCTGCACGTGGGCGGAGAAGATCGCGGCGTAGTCGTCGCCCAGCTGCTCGGAGACCCGCTGGCGGCTCTCCTGGATGTCGGACGTGACGCGGGCGATCGCCTCGTGCAGCCGCACGAGCTCGTGCTGGACCACGTTGCGCGCAAGGAACCTCCGAGGGATGCGGAACCCCTCGTTGTCCAGAACGATCGCCTCGCCGATGGCGACGCCAGGCGAGACGGCGATTCCCTGTAGGCGTTTCATAGCGCCCTTTCGGGCACAACCCGCCGGGCCGCGGCGTCGGGGGCGTGGCCCCGCGCCAGGGCGGCCGCGCCGCCCTCGACCCCCGGGGTTTGGCGCGCGGCCGGTCGCCGTGTGCGACGGGCGGACGGCGCGTCGGGCCGCTCCCGGGCCCCGGCCTGCGCGGCGGTCGCCTGCGCTGCCGGGCTGTGGGTGTGCTGTTGTGTCTGTGTTAGTGATCGGCCTTGGCGGCGGGCGGTGGCCGCGTCGTCAAGGCCGCCTCGCCCGCCGGGGGCGGGCCAGCTTTCGACCACCGACCCAGCCGGCGCTCGGCCCGGGGGCGTGCGGCGCCCGGCGGTCGCTGCGGGCAGGGCCCGCCGCCGCCGCTTGGAATGCCGCTCAGCCCGCCTGATCCTGCGTCGCTGATTGGTCGTGGTCGTCGTTCTCGTAGTAGCCGCCGATCAGCTCGGCGATCTTCTGCACGGCCTGCTGGGCGTCGGCCCCGCTCGCCGCGACAGTGATCGTCGAGCCTTCTCTGGCGCCCAGCGTCATGATCTGCAGGGCCGCCTTGGCGTCTACCTTGTATCCCTCTAACTCAAGCGTGATCTGCGACTCGTACCGCATGGCCTCGGTGGCGACGATGCTAGCCGGGCGGATGTGCAACCCGTGCGGGTTCTTCACCAGGACGTCTTGTGTTTGTTGCACGTCGGCCATCGCAATGCCATCGCCAGGGCGTGTCGGCGCCGCGGACGGGTGCGGCTAGTTACCGAACTGGTTGTTGTCCGCTTCTTCCAGCAGCTGCCAGATGTCTTCCGCGGTGGAGCTCTGCTTCAGGAACCGGCAGAAGGAGTCGTCCCGCAGCTGACGCGAGATGTTCTCCAGCGCCCGCAGGTGGTCGCCCGGGCGGTCCGGCGGCGACACCAGCAGGAACAGCAGGTGGACCTTCTCGCCGTCCAGGCTCTCGAACTCGACGCCGTTCTCGCTCACCGCCACTGCGCCGCACAGCTTGTTGACCGTGGGGTGCTTGGTGTGCGGGACCGCGACGCCCCGGCCGATGCCGGTGCTGCCGAGCTCCTCGCGTTTCATGATCGCCTGAACGATGCTGTCAAAGTTTTCCTCGGCGATCTCGCCGGCCTCCATCAGGGCGGTGGCCATCTCGCGGATCACGGACTCTTTGTCGGTCGCCTCCAGGCGGGGACGGATCGCGTCCTTGCTGATGAAGTCAGAGAATTTCATCGGTTACTGGTTTCCTTGTGTCTTACGCTGTGTCTGGTGCGCGGCGGACGGCCCTACCGGGGCCCGCCGGGCGGCGGGTCGATCTGCTGCGGCCCGCCCGCCGTGGCTCTTCTGCTGGGGCTCGGCCGCCGGGGAACGGTGCTCCCGGGCGCCGGCCTCGTTGGGTGGCGATCAGGAATCGCCGTCTTCGTCCCCGCCCATCTCGACGGTCTCGTCTTCGAGCCGCTTGACCGACGCGTCGCGGTGGCGGTTTTGTACCTTCTCCTTGTAGCGGCGCAGCTGCTCCTCCATCTTGTGCAGGGCGCTGTCGGCTACCGCTATTAGGTTATCGCCTTGATCGTGCGACACAAAGTCGTGTTTGTGCTCCGCCGATACATTCACGTCCACACGCGGGCGGTGGGGGTCCTTCAGGTCCACCACAATCTCGATCGCGCTGAGTCGCTCAAAGAACCGCTGCAGTTTCTCCGCTTTCGCCGTCAGCTTCTCCTGGGTTGCTTCATTCAGGTGCCCGTGCCTGGTCGTGACGTTAATCTGCACCGAGTTTTCCTTCGAAATACGTAACTGATAACGGTCAAAGAGGGGATGAGGGCCGCAGCGGCCAAGAGGCTCATTGTAGCGGCGGCGGGAAAAAGACGGAACCGAGCTCGGGCCGGCGGCCCGGGCTACAGGTTCGGGGCCGGCCGGGGCACTAATCGGCCCCGCCGGGCGAGAAAACTCCGGGAAAGCTGCGTCCCGGACCGGCTATTGTAGCCCCACGGGCCGGGAATTCGCCCTGCCCGGCGTTACGGGGCGGCCGAGGTCAGCCCGGCGGGCTTCAGCTCGCCCGACTCCAGCCGGGACCGCTGGCGGTTGATGCTGGTCTCGCGGGCGCCCGAGGTGCCGATCGGATTAAACACGCCCCGCCGGCCGGTGATCTGCTCCAGGTTGGTGTTTGCCAGCACCCGCACGTCGAGCTGATCGCTGGACAGGCGGTCGATAAGCGTCCGCATGGCGCCCACCCGCCAGGCGTCCGGGTCCTCGCCCACCTGCTGCAGGTTGTAGCCGCAGAGCATCTCCCAGACCTCCTCCGCTACTTCTTCGGGCCGCTGGCGGTAGAGCTCATCGTTCACCGCCTGGGCCAGGGCTGGGCTGCTGGCCATGGCGAACCGCAGCGCGGCGATCTCCTCGCTCCAGGACAGGGACTGCTCCTCGTCACGCAGCGCCTTGACGATCGCGTCAAACTGGCCGATGTGCACCGCGCAGATGTTGGCCAGCGCCCGCACCTCCTTGAGCCGCGAGTTGTTGATGGCCGATAGCTGCGTCCAGGCGGGCGGACCGACCTGGATCTGGGCCGCCAGGCGGGGGGACGCCTCGCGGGTCACCCGCGACGGCGTGCGGTCCTCCAGCCAGGTGGGGTCGGTGGAGTAGGGCTGGATCTCGCTGACCTCTTGGTCGGAGATCATCCACATGCCGCGGTCCGCGGCGTTGATCTCAAAGTCGGCGCCGGCCCACTCAACGTCCCCCACCGGCGCGTAGCACTCCGCCACCAGCGGCGCGGCCTGCTGCCGCGGGTCGACCCCGGGCTGGAAGAGCCGCTCGACCTCGATCGCCAGCGACGACGCCTCGCCGAGGGTGAGCCGGCCGAACCGCTCGCCCAGCGAGAATGACAGCTCCGCGGGCGTCTTGCCCATGTTGGTCAGCAGCAGGCGGCCGTAGACCACGTTCACTTCTGGGGTCGACTCGCCGAGCGAACCCACGTTGACCCGGGTTCCGTCGAACAGGTCGAGCACGATCTCGGAGTCGAACGCCACGGCCGGCCGGTAGGTCGGCAGCGACAGCAGCTTCTCGCCGGGCATCACCTCGGCGCGGTCCGCGACGCGGCGCCAGACCGGCTGGTCGGTGGCCTCGTCCAGCCGCAGCAGCACCGCGCCCTGGGAGAACACCATGCCGAGCCGCTTGGGCGGCTCCGGCTCGACCGGCTCCAGTGGGTCGGCGCCCTCTTCGGAGCTGTCGTCCGACGCGACCGCCTCGGCGGGGTCGGTCGTCATTGCTTCCTCGCCGCCTTCTCCGGTTGGCGCGTCGGCCAACGCCTCACCGGGCGCGGTTGGGACACCGGGGATCGGCGGGTCGACCCCTTCCAGCGGGTCGGGCCCCTGCTCGGACACCGTGGCGGTCTCGCCCGATGCTTCGTCGGCCATGCCCTCGTCAACCACGCCCACGCCGGGGACGCCGGCGGCCGGGTCGATTGGCTCCTCAACCTCGACGACGGTCTCCTCCGAGATTACTTCGTCTGGGTCGCCGGAGGGCTCGTCTTCTGGTTCTCCATCCGCCACGCCGCCGGGCGTGTCGCCGCCGGTTTGTGGCTCGTCGATCGGCGGCACGATAGGCGCTGGCTCGCCCTCCTCGGGGGACGCGGCGCCGGCCTCTGCCGGGCTGGCGGCCCCGTTGTTCGCGGCGACCGGCTCGCCCTTCTCGCGCATCCAGCCACCGGGGCCAAACGCCAGGAACGCGGTCACCGCCAGCAGCAGCAACGCCGCTATCGCTGGCAGCAGCCGGCTGACAACCGACCGCTCCGAGGCCCGCAGGTAGTCCGGGATCTCCGCGACGCTGCTGTGCTCGTGCACCGGCGGACCCACTTCCTGGGGCTCGGCCGGAGGGGCGGCGGTCGCGGCCGCCGCGCCACGGCCCATGGCGTACAGCCGTTGCTTGGTGGCCGGGTCGATATCCGCCCGTTGGCCCAGCACCATGGTCAGCACGTGGTGGCACAAGGCCGTCTCGGCCAGGTGCGAGTCGGCGTCGGGGAAGGTCTCGAGGTCCAGGCACCGCCGCTCAAATTCCGTGACGTCGTCCGGCGGCAGCGTGTTGTCCAGGTACTCCGCGACTGTGTTGGCGTCGCTCTGCGGGCCGCTGGCGTTCACGTCGGGCGCCGGCTGGCGCAGCCGCCGCGTGGCGTCCCGCGTGCGGTGCAGCAGGTCGTTCGCGACGTCGCTCGCCGCGACCCTGCGGGAGAGTTCTTCCTGGTCCTGGGGCTCCAGGATGTTGTCGAGGTAGGCCAGCAGGGTGCGGAGTGTCAGACGCATGGGATTCGTCGCGGTTGGAGGCAGAATGGCGGCATATATCGACCGTCCACTGCTGTTAGTGGCTAACCGCGGCCCGATCCGTGCACAATTCTGAGAAAGAGTTCCAGATTCTCCCGGCCCGCTTGCAGGGCCGCTCACTGGATAGAGGTCCGGGCCCGTCCGGCCCGCGACCGCCTACCGGCTGCCACTGCAAAGGCCGTCACGGCCAGCAGTAGGCCAGTTGGCTCGGGCGCCGTGATCCGCAGGAAGTCAAAATCGCCGAACGAGTCTTCGGGCGGGTAGGCGACCGCGTAGGCGATGCCGGGCGCCGAGAGGGTGAGCGTCTCGAACTGCCCGCCGGCGAGCAGCGCGGTCTCGTCGACCTCGATCAGGTTGCCCGCGGTGTCGTACCCCTCGATCCGCCCCAGGTAGAGGTTGTCGAAGAAGCCGCTGGCGATGTAGTCGAGTTCGACCTTGCGTGGCGGGCTGGGGAAGTCCATCCGGAATGTCCGGCCGGAGTTGAAGAACGAGACGCCACCGCCGTGGGCGAACACCTTGGCGCCGGTCGACGCGTCCTGCGGGTCGGTCGATGCAACGACATCAAATGTGGGGCGATTGTCGCTGAACGCGCCGGTTGAGAGCGTCACCAGCGGCGAGATGCTGTTGAGCACCGTGCCGTCGGCATAGTTGTCGGGCTCGATCACGAAGACCGGCTCTGGGACACCAAACGCGGCACAGCGTGACGCGCAAAGCAGCAGCGAGCAGGAGGCAATCAGCAGCGTGTTGCGATACATTAGGCTAGCTCTCGGCAAGCGGACAGCTGTGGTGACAAGCAGAGCGATGAGGCGACGCCCTCGTGAGTCTAATCGCCCACCCCGGCGTGCTCAATCAAGAACGCCGTTCCCGGAGCCGTTGACATGGACCAGCATTGGCCCCTTGGCGAGAAGCAGTGATGGCGGGACTCATTTGGCGCGGCGCGGTGTTGGCAGCTTTCGCGACGGCGTGCTGCGACCAAGTGGTCGCCGCGCCGCCAAATATCGTGCTGCTGGTCGCCGACGACCTCGGGTGGAACGATGTCGGCTACCACAACGCCAGGGTAAACACCCCCCACATCGATCGGCTGGCGGCCGCCGGCGTCGAGCTCGATCGGTTCTACGTCTGCCCGGTTTGCTCTCCTACTCGGGCCGGGCTGATGACCGGCCGCTACCCTCACCGCTTCGGCCTGCACAACGACGTCATTCCTCCCTGGCGGGACTTCGGCCTGTCGACCGATGAGCAGTGCCTGCCGGAGCTGCTCGCCGAAGCCGGCTACCAGCGGCGTGCGTGCGTGGGCAAGTGGCACCTGGGGCACTCGCGGCGCCGGTACCACCCACTGTCGCGCGGCTTCACCGAGTTCTATGGTCACCTCAACGGCGCTATCGACTACTTCACCCACGAGCGTGAGGGCGAGCTCGACTGGTACCGTGGGTTCCAGCCCAGCCGCGACCAGGGCTACGCGACGACGCTGTTGGCCGACGAGGCGGTCCGGTTCATCGGCGACCACCGCGGTGAGGCGCCGTTCTTCCTCTACGTCCCATTTAACGCGCCGCACTCGCCGCTGCAGGCCGAACAGCAGGCGTTGGCCCGGCAGGGCTTTGACCCTGACCGGCCGCGGTTCGGCAGCAAAAACGCAGCCGCCGACCTGAGGGGGCGTGGCAACACCAAGCGGCAGACGTTCCGCGCGATGGTCGACGCGCTCGATCGGGGCGTCGGCCGGGTGCTCGACGCGATCGACCAAAGCGGCCAGGCAGAGAACACCCTGGTGTGGTTCCTGAGCGACAACGGCGGCACGCCCCAGCACGGCGGCAGCAACAAGCCGTTGCGCGGCGCCAAGGGGAGCGTGTGGGAGGGCGGCGTCCGCGTGCCGACGATCGTGCGTTGGCCGGCCCGCATCACAGGCGGACGCAAGCTCGACGCGCTGACCGCATACATCGACGTGCTGCCGACACTGCTGGCGGCCGCCGGTGGTGCGCCGACGCCGCGGAACGAGATCGATGGCGTCAACCTGCTGCCGTTGCTCGGCGGTTCTGCGCCGCCCGCCGACCGGTCGCTCTACCTGGGCCACCACGCGGTTGTCACCCAGGACTGGAAGCTGAAAGACGGCAAGCTGTTCGAGATGTCCGCCCGCCCGGCCGAACGCGCCGACCTGGCCGACCAACACCCCACGGTCGCCGAAGCGCTCCGACGCGAGCTGGCCGCATTCGAATCGCTGACCTCCGACGTGCAGAGCTTGCCGTATGGTGAGGGCCGTGAGGGATTTGTCGCGCCGCGGGACTGGGCAGTCGAACGAGAGTAGCGCAGGGCTACGTTAAACGCACACACAACAGCCGACGGATTACATCCGTCGGATGCCCCGGATTTAAGCCCCCACTGCTTGCCACCGCCAAAGCGCTGGTTTTCTATAGCTTCCCGTGGCAACGCTCAGCGTGGCGCCTCCGACAGAAGTAATCTGTCGGCTGGAGGGTCTCCTGCTTGCTGCTCGAGGCTAACGCTCTTCGGTCAGCTCCTTCAGCCGCGCGACGATCGCCTCGCTCCCCTCAACCGGCGCCTGGCAGGCGTGGTTCTCGCACACGTACAGCCTCGACTCGGCGGCCGCGTCACGCCCGCTGAACGTGCCGGTCAGGAGCGGCGACCCGGGCGCGTCGCCCCCGCCGCCGGAGCCCGGACGGCAGGCGATCACCCGGCGGGGCAGGAAGCGGCGGTGCGTGGACTCGGCCAGCCGCTTGGCGTCCGGGCCGGTGAACACCAGCTCCGGCGTGGGCCCGGCGTACAGGTCCAGCGCGACCAGCATCTGGCCCATCGCGATCGGCACCCGCTCCATCATCGAGGCCGACGCCTGCAGCGCCCGGTCGGCCGCGGCCAGGTAGGCCTCGTTGCCGGTCAGCTTGCCGAGCCGCACCAAGGCCGTGGTCGCCAATGACGCTCCGCTGGGCGTGGCGTTGTCGGTCAGCTCGAGCGTGCGGGTGATCAGCTCGTCGTGGTCGTTGGAGGTGTAGAAGAACGAGCCGCTGGCCGGGTCGGTGAACCGCTCGAGCACCGTGTCGAGCAGCCCGCCGGCGGCGTCGAGGTAGCGCTCCTCGAAGGTCGCCTCGTACAGACTGATAAGCGCGCCGGACAGCGCGGCGTAGTCGTCCAGGTACGCGTTCAGCTTCGCCCGGCCGCCGGCCCAGGTGTGCAGCAGCCGCCCCGGCTTGGGCGAGAGCTCGGCCAGCAGGAAGTCGGCGGCGCGGCGGGCGGCGTCCAGGTAGCGAGGCTCGCTCAGCGCGGCGCCCGCCCTGGCCAACGCGTCGATCATCAGGCCGTTCCAGTTGACCAGCACCTTTTCGTCGCGCCCCGGGCGGACCCGCTTGGCGCGCTCGGCCAGCAGCTTCTGCCGCATGGCCGCCAGGCGCTGGGACAGGTCGGCCGGGTCGAGCTTTAGCAGCTGCGCCTGCTGGTCGATGCTCTTGGGCAGGTTGAGGATGTTCTGCCCCTCGAAGTTGCCGATCGGCGTGACGTCGTACACGCGGCAGAACAGGTCGGCGTCGGTCTCGCCGAGCACCGAGCGGATCTGCTCCGGCTTCCAGACGTAGAACTTGCCCTCGTGCCCCTCGCTATCGGCGTCCTCGGCGCTGTAGAAGCCGCCGGCCGGGTCGGTCATGTCGCGGAGCACGTAGTCGAGCGTCTCGCGCGTGACCTGCGCGTACCGCGGCTCGTCGGCGGCGAGGAAGCCCTCCAGGTACGCGACCGCCAGGCTGGCGTTGTCGTACAGCATCTTCTCGAAGTGCGGCACCAGCCACCGCTCGTCGACGCTGTAGCGGGCGAAGCCGCCGCCCAGGTGGTCGTACATGCCGCCGGCGTGCATCTTGTCGAGCGTGGTGGTGACCATGTCGAGCAGCGCCTGCCGCCCGGTCCGCTGCCACCCGCGGAGCAGCGCCTGCAGGTTCATCGGCTGCGGGAACTTGGGCGCGCCGCCGAAGCCGCCGTGCTGCGGGTCGAAGTCCCGCTCCAGCCGCTCGCACGCGCCGACCAGCAGCGGGCCGTCGAGTTGTTGCTCGCGCCGCTCGGGCAGCGCGAGCGACTGGATCTTCTCGGTCAGCTCCATGGCGGTCTGCTCGGCCTGCTCGCGGCGGTTCTGCCACGCGTCGACGACCGCCGCCAGCACCTGGTCGAAGCCGGGCATGCCGCGCGCGGCCGAGGCCGGCCAGTAGGTGCCGCCGTAGAACGGCTTGAGCTGCGGTGTCAGGAACACGCTCATCGGCCAGCCGCCCCGGCCGGTCAGCATCTGCACCGCGTTCATGTAGATCTGGTCCAGGTCGGGCCGCTCCTCGCGGTCTACCTTGATCGACACGTAGTGCTCATTCAGGTAGTCGGCGATCGCCTGGTTCTCAAAGCTCTCGTACTCCATCACGTGGCACCAGTGGCAGGCCGAGTAGCCGATCGACAGGAAGATCGGCACGTCCCGCCGGGCGGCCTCGGCCAGCGCCTCCTCGCCCCACGGCTGCCAGTCAACGGGGTTGTCCTGGTGCTGCAGCAGGTAGGGGGAGGACTCGTTCGCGAGGCGGTTGGGCATGAATCTTACGTGGGAGGGAAGGGCGAGGGGACGGCGTCGGTAGCCCGGGCCAAGCCCGTATGCTAACAAACGCGGCGGGTCTTGCAGAATTCCCGGATTCCTGTGAACCGCGGCGGCCGTTCGCCGACCAGGAGAGTAACCCGCTGCCGCGCATGCCTACCGACGCCCCCCCGCCCGCCGACGACGCCTACAACCAGTGGCTGGTGATCAGGGCCCAGTCCGGCGAGGAGGACGCGCTCGAAGAGCTGGTCGAGCGGTGGAGCCCCCGGCTCGGCCGGCACGCGATGCGACTCACCGGCAACGCCGACGGCGCGGCCGAGGCCGCCCAAGAGGCGTGGCTCGGCATCGTCCGCGGGCTCGACCGCCTGGACGACCCGGCCTGCTTCCGCCGCTGGGCCTACCAGATTGTCGCCCGGAGGTGCGCCGACTGGATCCGCCGCCGGCAGCGCAGCCGCAACACAACCGAGCCGCTAACAGACGAACCGCCGACGCCCGCCGCCGACAACACGACGACCGACCGTCGGGACGCCGTGCGGCGGATGTTGAAGAGTCTGCCCCGTCAGGACCAGACGCTGCTGGCCATGCACTACTCGGACGGCATGCCGCTGGCGGAAATCGCCGAGGCGGCCGGCCTCCCGGTCGGCACGGTCAAGTCGCGGCTGTACCACGCCCGGCAGCGGCTCAAGTCCGCGATCGAGCGGGATCAAGAGAACCCCTAGCAGCCCAGGACCCTTCCAACCCAAGGAGTAGCGTGATGAGCACCGAACAAGACGCCGACGCGTTGATCCGTGACGCGGTCCGTCAGGAAGAAGAATCGATCGACGCCTTCCTCGGCGACCGCCCGCTCACGGAGGATCTCCTTCAGAGCTTCCGCGGCAGGCGGAGGTGGATGACCATCTTCCCGATGCTGCTCTCGCTGCTGTACCTCGCGCTGGGCGTGTGGTGCGGCTACGAGTTCTTCCAGGAGCCGACCACCAAGATTCAGATCGCCTGGGCGACCGGACTCCTGTGCTGCGCAATGTCGATCTGCACCACCAAGGTCTGGATCTGGGGCGAGTGGCGCCGCAACTCGGTGATCCGCGAAGTGAAGCGGCTGGAGCTGAAGATCGACAAGCTCGCCCGCTGAGCGATAGGTCGGACCGCTGCCCGGCGACCCCGCACGGCTCAGCCCCACGTGCCGTGCGGCGGGCCGAGCCCGAAACAGTGGCGGCCGCCCATCGCTAGCTGCCCGCAAACTAGGCAACCAGCACGCTAGCTTTTCGGTTAGCCGGAATGGGCGGTTTGACGGCGATTCCGCCCGATCCCACTGAATAACGCAGTCTGCGGGTGATCGTTCGCCACCTGCGCCGTTGTGGCACGCTGGTTGCGTACGTGACTGGTCCTTCCTAAGCAGGCCCACGCGGCCCCCGCCCCGACCGGACCGCCCTGGATTCGGTCCCTCTCTGAGCCGTCCGGCGAGACGGCCTCCCCGTTATAAGTGACGATGCGATGCAAAAGGGTTTTCTGATTGACATGGATGGCGTCATCTACCGCAGCAGCCAGCTGATCCCTGGCGCGGTGGACTTCATCAAGCTGCTTACCAAGTGGGACATCCCGTTCCTGTTCCTCACCAACAACAGCCAGCGCACCCGCCGCGACACGGCGACCAAGCTGGTGCGGATGGGCATGCCGGTGAGCGAGGACCACATCTACACCTGCGCCATGGCGACCGCCCGCTTCCTCGCCCGGCAGAAGCCCGAGGGCACGGCCTACGTGATCGGCGAGGGCGGCCTGCTGAACGCGTTACACGCCAACGGGTACTCGATCGTCGACAAGCACCCGGACTACGTGGTGGTCGGCGAGGGCCGCACGCTGTCGTTCGAGATGCTCGAGCAGGCGGTGCAGATGGTCCTGGACGGCGCGAAGCTGATCGCCACGAACCTGGACCCGAACTGCCCCACCAACACCGGCACCCGCCCGGGCTGCGGGGCGATCGTGAAGCTGATCGAAGAGGCGACCGGCATCCAGGCGTTCAGCGTCGGCAAGCCGAGCCCGGTGATGATGCGTTCCGCCCGCAAGGAGATCGGCATGACCACCAGCGACACGATCATGATCGGCGACACCATGTCGACCGACATCATCGGCGGTGTGCAGATGGGCTACCGCACGGTGCTGGTGCTGACCGGCACCACCAGCCGCGAAGACCTGGCGCGGTTCGCCTACCAGCCCGACCTGGTGGTGGAGTCGATTGCCGACCTGTGCAATGAAGAGATGCTGATGAAGGAGCTGATGCAGGTCCGCAGCCGCGAGGACGACTCCCCTTCGGAGGTCCTCCAGTGGGCCGGGGCAGCCCAGTAGGGACGGAGCCGGACAGAGGGCGTTGAGGCAAGCGAGCCGGCCGCGGAGCAGCCGGCTCGCTTTTTTTTGCGCACTGCTCGTAGTCCCAAGCCACTGCCTGCGGAAGCCGGCAGGGTTCGGAGCTCAGGAGAGTGGAGCTGAACCGCAGGCAACCCGGCGCACCAACGGCTTCCGCCGCAGGTTGCTCTCGATCAATCGATCCAGCCGCCGCCGAGGACTCGCTCGCCGTCGAAGCAGACCACTGCTTGCCCGGGGGCTACCCCGAACTGGGGCGACTTGAACCGTACGCTCAGCTTGTGCCCCGCTTGGACCACTAGCTCCGCCGCGGCCGGCTTGGCGTTGTAGCGGATCTGGGCCAGGCATTCGATTGGCTCTTCTGGCGGCAGATCGGTCAGCCAGTTGCATCCGCTGGCGGTCAGCTCGCTAGCATCGAGCGCCGCGCGGTCGCCCAGCACCACGCGGTTGGTGTCCGGTTCGATCCGCACCACGAACGCCCGCTCGCCGAGCGCCACGCCCAGGCCCTTCCGCTGTCCGACCGTGAAGCCCTCGATGCCGTCGTGCCGGCCGACGACGCGGCCGTCGGTCGTGACCAGCTCGCCCGAGCGGTCGCCCGATTCGCCGCCGCTCTCCAGTCGCCGGCGGACAAACTGGTCGTAGCGGCCGCTGGTGACAAAGCAGATCTCTTGGCTGTCCTTCTTCTCCGCAACGTTCAGGCCGATGCCGGCGGCCAGCTCGCGGATCTTGGGCTTCTGGTATCCGCCCACCGGCAGCAGCATCCGCGACAAGTCGCGGCGTTTGATGCCGAACAGCACGTACGACTGGTCCTTGGATTGATCGATCCCGCGGAGCAGAACCGGCTCGCTGCTGGAATCATCGATCCGCGCGTAGTGCCCGGTGGCGACGTACTCGGCGCCGACCGAGTCGGCGTAGTCGAACAGCTTGCCAAACTTGATCCAGTTGTTGCACTGCACGCACGGGTTGGGGGTCCGGCCCCGAGCGTACTCGGCGGCGAAGTAGTCCATGATCTGGCCGAACTCCTCGTTCAGGTCCAGTGCGTAGAACGGGATGCGCAGCCGGTCGGACACCCGCCGGGCGTCCTCCGCGTCGGCCGCGGTGCAGCAGCCCTGCTTGTGGTCCAGGCGGTTGACGATCGGCAGTGAGCCGGGGGTGGATTCCGTGGAACAGGCGGCCGGCGACTGCTCGCCGTGGCGCATGAACACGCCGATCACCTCGTGCCCCTGCTCGAGCAGCAGGTGCGCGGCGACGCTCGAATCGACGCCGCCGGACATGGCTAGGACTACGAGGGACATTTTGAGAACCACAAAGACTCAAAGGCACGAAGACGACGACATTTTACCACAGAGCACGCAGAGGACACGGAGGGGGAACCCGGTCCTCTCCGGCTACCGGGGCCGCTAAAGGGGATTTCGGAATGGCTTTGTGCCTTCGTGCCTTTGTGGTTCCCCCGCCTCGTCCGTCCCGAATGGACCGTCTATAATCGCCGCTCTCAACCCTTCAACGGACGGTGAGTAGATGGACAAGCAATGGACTGATCGCGCCGAGGCGATCCACGAGGCCCTGACGCAGCTCAGGGACTCTCTTTGACTACGACAGCAAGAAACAACGCATCGCCGAGATCGAGCAGGCGCAGGCCGCGCCCGATTTCTGGAACGACCAGGAGCAGGCGCAGGCCGCAATCGCCGAGCTGAAGGGTCTGACCGCCGTCGTGGCGCCGCTGGACGAGGGGATCGCCGCCAACGACGACCTGGCCGCCGCCATCGAGATGGCCGAGGAGGACGAGTCGTTTGAGGCCGAGGTCCCCGGCGAGGTCGAGAAGCTCGAGGAGCTGATCGAGAAGCTCAAGCTGTCGGCGTTATTGAGCGGCCCGCACGACAACACCGGCGCCATCATCAGCATCAACGCCCGCGACGGCGGCACCGACGCCAACGACTGGGCCGAGATGCTGCTGCGGATGTACATCCAGTGGGCGCAGAAGCACGAGTACAAGGCCGAGCTGCTCGACCGCCAGGACAACGACGAGGCCGGCATCAACAACGCCACCATCGCGCTCCGCGGGCCGATGGCCTACGGCTACCTCAAGGGTGAGAGCGGCATGCACCGCCTGGTGCGGATCAGCCCGTTCAACTCCGAGGGCAAACGCCAGACCAGCTTCGCGGCGGTGGACGTGTCGCCGGAGATTAGCGACTCGGTCGAAGTCGAGATCAACGAGGCGGACGTACGCGAGGACACCTACCGTGCCAGCGGCGCCGGGGGCCAGCACGTCAACAAGACCGACTCGGCGATCCGGCTCACGCACGTGCCGACCGGCATCGTCGTGCAGTGCCAGGCGGAACGCTCACAGCACAAGAATCGCGCTAGCGCGTGGAAGATGCTCCGGGCGCGGATGGCGCGGGTGGAGGAAGAGAAGCGGGAAGCCGAAGAGGCCGCCAAGTACCAGCAGCAGGCCAAGACCGGCTTCGGCAGCCAGATCCGCAACTACTTCCTGCACCCCGACCAGCGGGTGAAGGACGCCCGCACCAAGTACCAGCAGGGCAACTTCCACAACGTCATGGACGGCGACATCCAGGGCTTCCTGGAGGCCACCCTCCGCTGGCGCGCCGGGCAGCCGGTTGAGGAGGACGACGAGGACTAGCCGTCGCTTGTGTCATCCGACACAGGGCGGCCGCGCCAGCAGCGCCGGGAATAGCGGCGCCGCGGCGTGTCGAACCACTACTGGCAAACCGTCCGTAGTCGCGTGGAGGCCGAGATGTTCCGAGGCAGCCCGGCTAAGGCGTCGGTTGAGCACGCGGTGGCGACCCCCTGCGGCACGCTGGTGGCGGTGTTCTCGCGCGACGAGCGGCTCTACACCCACCGGATTGAGATGCGTCGGGGGCCTGTCGAGCCCGTCGTCTTGCTGCGCGCCGCAAGCGGCCGCGATCCACAAAACCCTGACAGCCCACCGCTGCACGGGCTGAACGTTGACGACCTGGGGTACTCCCCACGCCCGCTGCCGACGCAGGCCAAGCTGATCGGCGTATCGACTGATCGCAGCTGGAAGGTGGCGCTCGGGCCCGACCCGTTGGCGGACGATCGCCTGCTGTATGAGGCGAGCTGCCGGTTGGCGACCGCGGCGCCCGAGGTGCGGTCGAGCTACCACACGCCGCGGGCGCGGCTGCTCAGCGGCTCAAGCCAGGCGGCGACCTTCCGAACCGCCGGGGTGTGTTGGACGCTACGGCTGCGGAACGAGGTGGAGGCGACCCGTTCGCCGTTCTGCCGCATTGAGCTGCCAAACACGCTTGCCTGGAACTCGCGGCCAGCGGTAGCGGTGGTGGCCGAACCAGCCATCAGCGATCAGCCGCCGATGAAGCTGAGCTGGCGGTTTGAGATTGCGCTGGGTGACATGCGGTGGCCGTAACTGGACTCATCCCGGCATTGTCCCAATGGGGGTTAGGCGAGTGCTGACTTGTCCACTTCCGCCGTCAGCAGCTTAGCGCGGCGATCGATCCGCCATTGTTCTGGGCTGACATGCACAAGCTGGAAGCCCGCTGAGAGGTTCGACCGGTCTACTGAAGCTACTGCCAGTCGGCGTTGGCTTCACCCATGCTCTGGTTATTCCGCCGCTACATCTTCCAGACATGCCACAGTAAGCAGCCTGATAGGCCTAGGCCTATCAGCGATGAGAGCCAGTCAGCGACCTCCTTGCCCGTTTCCGCTTCGATCAGAGGCACGCCCGCTAACAGCATTCCGACGCCAAGCATAGCGAACAGGCGTAGCACCATGAAAAGGAATGGGGCCACGATCACGACCGCTACCAGCTTGATCACTAGCGGCGTTTGGTGGGGAGGCCGGGGTGGCTTGGATTGCGTCTCTTCAGGCATAGCGGTCGTGCGTCAGGTGATCTCGTGAAACAGAGTCGTGCTACCCCAACAGCGGGAAGAACCGCCCGCCGAGCGGCTCGCCCTTGGGGACCATCGGCACACCGGCCAGCAGCGACTCGTCCGAGTCGCTGCGCACTCCGTCGGCCACCAGGTTGACCACCACAACCCGCCGCGGGCGGTCGCTCTTGTTGGCGGGTGAGCCGTGTACGGTCAGCGGCGCGTGGAACGCCGCGTGGCCGCGCGGGGCGACGACCGACACCGGGTTCCGCAGCGCCCGGTACTGATCGTCGGTCAGCACCTCGCCGATCGCGTCCATGTCGCCGGCCAGGCCGGTGATTGGCAGGAGGTCCCACTCGTGGCTGCCCGGCACGTACTGGATGGCGCCGTTGGCCTCGTCGCAGTCGTCCAGCGGGATCCAGATGGTGAGGTGCCGCATCGGCTTGGTGCGCGTCCAGTACGAGTAGTCCTGGTGCCACGCGACCACTCCCCCGTGGTGGGCCGGCTTGCAGAACAGCTGGTCGTGCCAGAAGCGGGGCCTGCCGCCGAGCAGCTGCGCTGCCGCGCCCACCAGCCGCGGGTTCCAGAGCAGGTCGTGGAACCCGGGGCGCAGCCGCCATGCGCCCAGGGCGTGGAACAGCGCGGTGTCCGGCGAGGTGGACTCGTTCGTGTGGTACTCGTACCACAGCTCGCGGCCCTCATGCATTGGGTCGAAGAACCCGCTCAGCTCATCACACAGCGCTTCGCACTGGGCGTCGTCGAGCAGCGGGACGCCGGTCAGGAACCCCTGTTCGTTAAACGAAGCAACCTGCTGGTCGCTCAGCACCGCCGACTGAGCAGACTCCGCTGGCGGAAACAGGCTGCCCGCGGGGTGGTGGATTGTCGAGAAGTCCAATGAACGGCCTCCGTGGTGGGCACGGGCGACCGTGCCCATGCCGGCTTGCTTAGCGGCGGGAACAGCGTTTGCGCCGCTGATCACCGCCGATTGGAGCGGTTGATTGTAACCGATAGCCCGCGACCGGTATGGAGAACCGGACACGTCGTGTCTGGTTTGACCGGAACAGAGCGTGCGGAATCGCTTGAGGCAGCGGTCCGCCGAGCGATCCTTGAGGAGCGATTATGCCCGCAGGCGGACGCGTGCGTTGCGCAACCCTTGTGCTAGCGGCCCTGATGCTGGCCGCTGACGCCACGGCGGCGGTCTTCCCGCGTCGTCCCCGCTCGCAGAGCACGGGGCTGCGGGACTCGGTGTACCTCAAGCTCCGCAGCGACAGCGGCCGCCCGATGGCCTCGTTCCAGATCGCCCAGATCCGCGAGCTGGAGGCCCAGACCCGCAAGTTCTACGCCGTCAATTCTGGCGGGCAGTACGACATCCGCTTCACGCACATCCTGGACGTCCCGCTCGCCCTGAACTCTAACGGCACCCGACCCGACGACTGGTTCGGCCTTGGCGAGAACTACGTCCGCAGCAACTACGGGATCGAGCCCGAGGACTTCCACCTCAACCTGTTCGATGTCAGCAGCACCGAGCCGGACGCGGACCAGGGCTGGTCCGGCATCGCGGTAAGCCCGGGCAACAACATCGCGGTCCAGCCCGACATCACCTCCGACTGGGGCAAGATTGTGGTCGACCACGAGCTGGGGCACCACATTGGCGCGCCGCACTCGGGCGCCTACCGCGCTGTCAGCGACAACAACTACACGCCCTACGTCTGGGACGGGGATCGGGAGCAGTACCGCGAGTACAGCACCAGCCGGGACGGGCTGCAGCCCACCACGTTCGGTGTGCACCTGGACGGCTACGGCAACCCCTACAGCGTGATGGGCAATATCAGCCACGAGCACTTCTCGATCATCGCCAAGCACGACAAGTACGGTTGGCTGTCCGACGAACAGGTGCCGGAGCTGACCGACCTCGGCGAGGGAACCTACCGCATCTACGCGCACGACGAGCTGCTGCTCGCCCGCGACGAGACCTTCGACTACTACGGCGTCGAGGAAACCTACGCCGCCGACAAGCTGTACGGGCTCCGCTACACCCGCAAGGCGGAGCGGTTCAACACCAGCACCAGGCGGTTCGAGCCCTACAACCAGGAGCTCACGCTCGAGTACCGGTCGGGCCGCGACGGGGTGCAGTTCTACATGGGCGAGGCGATCCTCGACATGGACCTCGAGGGCGGGACCGACCGCAACAACGGCGAGCGGGAGCTGGAGGTGGGGCAGTCGATCAGCGACCTCGCCTTCGGCACGTCGGTCTTCTGGTCGGACACGGAAGGCGAGGACTTCCTGAGCTTCAACCCGCCCGCCCCGACCGACCCCTGGGAGCTGAACGACGAGTGGTACGAGTTCAGCGTGCTGGGGACCTCGTCCGACGACGTTGGCAGCTACATTGAGCTGAGCGTGACGCGTCTGTCCCAATTCCCGATCACGCTGGCCGGCGACTACAACGACGACGGGATCGTCGACGCGGCCGACTACACCACTTGGCGAGACAACCTCGGCGCCCCCGCTGGCACTCTGCCCAACGACCCGACCGGCGAGTCGATCGGCGATGATCAGTACGCCGCCTGGCGCGAAAACTTCGGGGCGATAGCAGGGGGTTCGTCGGCGGTCGCCGCTGTGCCCGAGCCGGCGGGCGTCACGCTCGCGGCTTTCCTCGCGCTGGGCGGTGCGGTATTCCTTCGTCGGTAACCCTTCAACCGCGCCTGGCAGCACAACTCTTGAGGTTTCTTACGTGACCAATTGTCTCACGCTGCGCCGGGCGCTTGTGGCTTTGTCGATCTCGCTGTCTCTCGCTTCCCAGGCCGCCGCCGATCCTGAGCACGCCGGCCGCCGGGTGCTGGCGGCCGACTACAGCGTCGGGCGGATCGCAATCGTCGACGCCGACGGCCGGATCGCTTGGGAGCACAAGATTGGCCCGATCCACGACCTGCAGCTGCTCGAGAATGGCAACGTGCTGTTCCAGCTCTCGTGGACACGGATCGTCGAGGTGGACCCGTCTGATGACCGCGTTGTATGGGAGTATGATTCCGCCGCCCAGGGCGGCAACGAGGGGAAGCGGGTTGAGGTGCACTCGTTCCAGCGGCTGCCCAGCGGGCTGACGATGATCGCCGAGTCCGGGCCGGCGCGGATCATCGAGGTTGACCGCGGCGGCCAGATCCAGCACGAGGTGAAGCTCAAGGTCGAGAACCCCGACCCCCACCACGACACACGGCTGGTCCGCAAGCTGGCGGGCGGCGGCTACCTGGTCGCCCACGAGGGGGACGGCGCCGTCCGCGAGTACGACGCCGCCGGCAAGGTGGTGTGGGACTACCCGGTCCCCCTGTTCGGCAAGCAGCCCCGCGGCGGCCACGGCGCGCGGGCGTGGGGCAACGCGGTGTTCGCCGCCGAGCGGCTGGCCAACGGCAACACCCTGATCGCCACCGGCAACGGGCACGGCGTGATCGAGGTCACCCCAGAGAAGGAGGTCGTCTGGCGCCTTGAGCAGCGCGACCTGCCGGGCGTGACGCTGGCTTGGGTCACCACGGTGCAGCCGCTGGCGAACGGCAATCTCGTTATCGGCAACTGCCACGCGGGGCCCGACAACCCGCAGATTATCGAGGTCACCCGCGACAAGCGGCTGGTGTGGGCATTCAAGGATCATGAGAACTTTGGCGACGCGCTCGCCAACTCGTGGGTGATCGACGCGGCGGAGTAGCCGCGGGCGGCCGAGGCTGTGGGCGATCTTTCCAATCGGGCGGCGGCGCGTATAGTGTGGGGCAAGTCCGCCGCCCCACGAGACCCCGCCGTGCCCCAAACCGCTGCCGACAAGCCCGAGCTCATCGTGCTGCTGCACGGGATCGGCTCCACCCGCTGGCTGATGTGGCCGTTGGCCCGCCGCCTGCAGCGGGAGGGGTATGTGACGCGGCTGTGGGGGTACTTTTCCCTGCGCGGGTCGAACCGCGACATCGGCCGCCGACTCGCTAGCGAGCTGAACCGCTTGGCCGCCAGCGGCGATTACAGCCGGGTGCACGTGGTGGCGCACAGCATGGGGTCGATCGCCATGCGGTGCGCGTTTGAGGAGTCGCTGCCCACGGGCATCGGTCGGGTGGTGATGATCGCCCCGCCGAACCGCGGCTCGCACGCCGCGACGCGGCTCACCCGCCTGCGTGGCCTGCTGAGCCCCACGCTCTACGAGCTGCGTGACACGCCGGACAGCTTCGTCAACTCGCTGCCCGCCGCGCCGGGCCACGCCGAGGTGGGCGTCATCGCGACCCGCCTGGACCGGGTGGTGGCGCTGGAGAGCACCCACCTGGATGGGCAGCGTGACCACTGCCTGGTCGAGGGCATGCACACCGCCGCGCTGTGGACCAGCGAGTGCGCCCTGCAGGTGGCACAGTTCCTGCGGCACGGCCAGTTCCTGCGGGCCGAAGCAGCGCCGGCCGGTCGGCCAGTTGGCAGCGCGGCCGCTAGCGGCTGAGGGTCTCGTCCAGCCACGCGGCGTACGCCCGGCTGACATGCGACAGCGGCGTGCCGATCACCTCCGGCGTGTCGTACGGGTGGAGCGAACCGATCAGCTCCGCGACCTCGTCGAACGCCGACGCCCGGCACTTGAGCGTGCACAGGTACTCGCTGCTGGTCTCGACCTCGCCCTGCCAGTGGTACGTGCTGGTCAGCGGGCCGGCGATCTGGGCGCACGCGGCCAGCCGGCGGTCGACCAGCTCGGTCGCAATCCGCTCAACCACGGCGTGGTCTCCGGTGGTGGTGCGGACCTGGATGAAATCAGTCATGACGGTCGGTCGGGCGGGGGATGGCAGGTTTGCGAATCATTCTACACCATGGGCGCGAAATCGTTGCGGACCCCCGAATGCTCTGGTAGGGTCAAGGCTTGCCGACCGCACGACGCGGTCCGCACCGAACTCCTCGCGACAGCCCGATGAAGCAACCCGCCGCGTTCTTGTTTCTGTTTGTCTGCCTGTTTGCCGTCGGCTGCAACAAGAGCCCGCTGCTGACGTGGACCGAGCAGCAGTGCACTCAGATCGAACGGCTGACCAAGCTGCTCAACGAGATCGACAGCCCCGCGGCGGCCGATGAACGCCTCGACGACGTGCGGCAGTGCTACGTTGCGATGATCCGCGCGAAGCGCGAAGGGCCGGCCTTGTTCCGCAAGCACGCACAGGACAAGGTGCTGAAGTCGACTACCGAGGCGCTGAAGAAGCGTTCGCAGAAGGCCGAGCGGGAATCGACGCTGGCCGTCGAGAAGCTCGACGCGCGGAACGACCTCTCCGAGCCGTTCTGTTCGATGATGAAGATGCAGTCGGTCGAATTCATGATCGCCACGGTCGAGATGATGCAGGAGGTCGCCAAGATCCAGGGAGCGCCCCGCTTGCCGGTGGTGGCGGACCTGGACACGAGCCGCCAGCTGCTCAAACTCTACGAGCAGCACGGCCCGGCGAACGTAGTGGAGGTCGAAATCAAACAGGGCGGCCCCGGCGCTGCCCAGACGCTCATCGACGCCGCCGACGGCGACGCCACCGGGCTCGTCGCCGCGGACCAGGCGACCGTGGTTGTCGGCCCGGTCAACGACTTCGACGCCTACCGCTCGAAGCTCGCCAGCCACGGGACCGTCACGGATGTCGACCCCGGCATGCGGTCGTTCGTCTTCTCGCCATCCCACGCCTCGCCGCCGCGGAACGCCCCAGACCACGGGCAGGTCGCTCGGCATGATTCCTCCTTCGACAATCTGTTCGAGCCCGACATGACGCACGACGAGCGGGTGCAGGCGATCGAGCAGAGGCACGACCAGCACGTGGCCGACGCGCACCGGCGTGCCGAGGACATGCGCCGCGAGGCGCTGGCCGATTTCAACTCCGCGTTCGACGCCGAACCAGCCGCCACCGACTGGCGCGCCGCTGACCCGGCGGGCGCCGCCGACAGCCCGTGGGCCGAGGAGGAAGACGAGCCCGCTGTGCCCACCACCCAGCCGACCGCCCAGCCCGCCTGGCCGACCGGCCGGATGGCCTCGGCGGCTTCGCCCACCAGGACGACCGCGGCCAAGCCTACCCCGCTGCAGAACCTGACCGGCCGCGACAAGCAGCAGCTGGAGCTCGCCGAGGCGCTCAACAGCGACGACCGCATCGCGCTCCGCACCGCCGCGGTTGAGCTGCTCGACGTCCCGCCTTCGTCGATCAGGAACAGCGACGTCCGCCGGATGGTCGCCCGCGGCTACCGCGCGCTGCTCAAGGACCCGCACTACATGATGTCCGACGGCGAGACCGCCATCCGCGGACTTGAGATGCACGCCGGCAAGCACAGCGTGCCGCTGGTCATCGAGTACCTGAACACCAACCCGCTCCGCGTGCCGCCCGCCGCCGTCCAGACGCTCCGCGAGCACAGCACGCCCGAGGGCATCGTGGCGCTGATCAAGCTGCTGGGCGTCACGAGCGCGAGCGAGGCCGCAACCGCCGCGCTCCGCGAGGCCGGCCCCGACGCCGAGGCGCCGCTGCTGGCCGTGGTTTTGAAGCTTGACCCGACCATCATGCCCCAGGCGCTGGAGCTGCTGGGCGACGTCGGCTCGCCGAAGTCGTACCGTGTGCTGAAAATCGCCGCGCGCAAGTCGCACCCCGGCGTCCGCAGCGCCGCGAACGACTCCCTCCGCCGCATCCAGCAACGCAACTGAGCGCGGTAGCTAGTACCGCGCAGCCCATCGCTGGTTCCCAACGCACGTCGCGCAGACCTCCCACATTCGCGAGACGGGCATTCTGCAGCGGTGGTTTCGTCCGATTCGTTTTGCCCAAAAACACGCGCGCAGCGGACAAAACTCGGGGCGTACCGCGGCCCAGTTCTCTCGTAAGTGCTTTTGTATTATCCCATTGCGACAGCCTCCTCTGACTAAGGCGACGGGGGTTTTGTCCGATTTCGGCTGCGCAAGCAGACACACGGGTGGCGGGGGCGCTCCCGCAGGGAAGTCCCCGCGATGGGCTCGCCTACCACCGCGTACGCGAGGGCGCTTCGCCACCTGGGCGCGGTGAGATACCCCCATCATTGGACCGCGCTGGGTGGCCGGTTTCAGCAAACAACCGCGACCGACGCCAGGAATTCAGCTCCCAGGACGGGCGTCAAGAATGCGCCGCCGGTTCTCCGAACCGGCGCGCGAGAGAGTCGGGCACTGCGGGGCCGGTGAAAGACAAGGTCAGGCCAGCCTGCCACAGCCCCGGCGTGCCGTGCAGATAGTCGCCCGCCGAGGACCCGCCAGCCCGCACAGCCGGACCAACCGCTACGGGCGGCGCGACCGGGCGGTCAGACGCGCACTAGGCTTTCCTTTGAGAGTCGACCCTGCTCCTCTGGAACCGCCGCCCGCGATGACCCCGCTCACCGACCTTGCTTCTCCGTCTGCGCCCGAGCTGCGCCTCGTTGTCCCCGCCACCGAAGAGCAGCTGCCCCGCGTGCTGCACGTCATCAACGGCGAGCACTACTCGGGCGCCGAGCGGGTGCAGGACCTGCTCGGCCTGCGGCTGCCGGACCACGGGTTCGAGGCGGGGTTCGTCGCGCTCAAGCCGGGCAAGTTCGGCGACTTCCGCCACTCGACCAACGCGCCGCTGGAGGAGCTGGCGATGGGCTCGCGGTGGGACCTGCGGGCCGCCCGCCGCGTGGCGCGGGTCGCGCGTGAAGGGGGCTACCGACTGATCCATGCGCACACGCCGCGGTCGGCGATGGTCGGCTCGATCGCCGCCCGCCGCCTCGGCCTGCCGTTCGTGTACCACGTGCACAGCCCGACCAGCCGCGACTCGACCCGCCCGTTCGCCAACTGGGTGAACGACCGCGTCGAGCGGTGGAGCGTGTCGGACGCGGCGCGGCTGATCACGGTCTCGCCGACGCTGTCCGACCACATGAAGTCGCTGGGCGTGGCGGGCGAGCGGCTGCGGTGCGTGCTGAACGGCGTGCCGGCCGTGGCCAACGCCGAGCCGCGCCCGCGGCCGAAGGGTTTGTGGACGCTCGGCATGGTCGCGCTGTTCCGGCCCCGCAAGGGCGCCGAGGTGCTGCTCGAGGCGCTCGCGCTGCTGCGGTCCAACGGGCTGGACGTCAACGTGCGCGCGATCGGCCCGTTCGAGACCCCCGAGTACCAGGACCAGCTCGTGTCGCAGGCCAACCGTCTGGGCGTGGGGAGTCTGATCAAGTGGGTCGGCTTCGCCGAGGACGTCGACGCCGAGCTCCGCCGCTGCGACGCGCTGGTGCTGCCGAGCCTGTTCGGCGAGGGGCTGCCGATGGTGGTGCTCGAGGCGATGGCGGCCGGGCTGCCGGTGATCGCCACCCGCTGCGAGGGGACCTCCGAGGCGGTCGTGCACCGCCGGACCGGCTGCCTGGTCGAGCCGGGCAGCGTCAGCCAGCTGGCCAGCGCGATCGAGTCGCTCGTCGACGGGGAGATCGACTACGAGCAGGCGTCCGCCGAGTCGATCGCGCGGCACGCCGAGCGGTTCTCCGACGACGCCATGGCCGCGCAGGTGGCCGAGGTGTACCGCGAGCTGCTAGACGATTAACAGGCGGCGAAACGGTAGGCCGTAACAAGCGAAGCGCTGTTACGGCGCTAGTCAGCCTGCCTTGCCGTAGCCTCACTACGGCGGGCGCCGGGGCGCTCCCAGCAGGGTAGCCGCGAAATGGTTCAGGCCGCGGGTGGTACATCGCGGGGGCTCGCGCTATCGCGGAGCGCCCCCGGCACCCGCCGCTGTTACGGAATCGCCGGTTCGCTACTGCCGTAACTTTCTTCCCCGCCGCCTGCGGCTGCAGAGCTGAAGGCTACCGGGTCGCCCCGTTCTGCGGGGCGGCGGCCGATTGCGTGGACGGCGCGTCGACCACGTGCTTCCAGCCGAGCGGCGTGCTGGGGGTGGCGAACAGGCTGGTCCACTTCAGGCGGTCCAGCGTGTTGTTGATGCTCACCTTGTCCTTGTAGAACACGTACGCGCTGCGGCTGCCGTCGGGGCGGATGATGTTCATCGACTGCGGCATCAGCGTGCGGCGGTCGAGCTGGATCTCCACCATCTGGTACTCGACCGCGTCGGCCATCTTCTTGGGCACGGCCGAGATCTGGATCACGTCGGGGATCGGCTGCTTGTTGGCGTCCAACGCCTGGAACGCCTTCATGAAGAAGCGGGCCTTGAGCTTCGCGGCCTCGGCGCCGAACAGGAACGGCAGCGGCGTGTCGACGATGCTCTTGCCCTGCATCTCGGGCGGGATGGGGCGCTCGACCAGGGTCTTGTCGGTGGTGTTGTACTGGAAGACCGACTTGCCGTCGCACACCCAGTGCTCGCCAACGGCGTCCTTGTCGTGCACGTGCTTGCCCTGCGGCGGCCCCTTGAAGCCCGGCTCGACCGGCGTGGCCTGCCAGCGGTGGATCTTCGCGATCTTGAAGCTCCCCTTGTCAGGCTTCTGGTAGCTGACCTCGCCCTCCTCGATGGTCGACGCGATGGTCGCCGCCGGGCTGAACGCGTCGTACGCGTAGCGGACGAACGGGCAGCTGAAGGTCTTGACCTGGTCGCTCGACTTTTCCCACACGTCCAGCACCTGGTCCAGGTACTGCTGCTGCGCGGTGTTGAGCTGGAACCCGGGGGGCGCCTGCGGCTGGACCGCCGGCTGCGACTGCGGGGCGGCCGCGACCAGCGGCGAACGCTGCTGCTGGCCCGGGGCGAGGGCGGGAACCAAGACGAGGGCGACCAAAGCGGCGGCGAGCGAACGCGTCATGCGTGGGCCTGTAAGTTGGAGCTTAAGGCGTGCTGGCCGGCGTCCTTGCCGACCCAATACTCAGTTAGGCCGCGGAGTATAGCAGCGGCGGCATGCACGACCTATGGCGAATCGCCGTGCTAGCTAGGCCGCGCTGGCCTACGGCCAATGAACGGCGACTCGCCCGGCTAGCTGGCGACGACCTCAAACGCCCACCGCGGGTCGCCCTCGAAGCCCTCGCCCGGCGCCAGCACCACCACCCGCCCCGCCAGCATCAACTGGCAAGTAGGGTGGCCCTCGACCGGGGTCGGCCGGATAAGGGCGGACGGCCCGTCGGGGAATGTCAGCCGCAGCTCGCCGGACGCGAGGTCCGCCTCGGCGTCGTCCGCCAGCCGGTACTCGGCCGCGACGTGGGCGCGGCGGCCCTTGGTGCGGCAGGCGAAGTCGAATGACAGTCGGTCCGCCGCCGCTTCGATGCTGGCCGACCAGTAGTGGTTGTCGGCCATGCCGGTGAGGAACGCGATCTGGCCGCCCGCCGGGGTCGCTTGGCGGTACACCTCCTGGAAGACCGGGCCGGCCAGCGGCTCGCTCGGCTCGCAGCTGACTAGCAACTCGCGGTCCGACAGCAAGACGCTCTGTGCGAAGCGGTCCGCATCGAACCGGAACTGCGCACGCAATCGGTCTTCCTGGGTGGCGATGCTCTGCAGGGTGGTGCTCTCTTGGGTCACGGCTGGTCGGGCGGGGCAGGGGGGAGTTCAGGGCCGTCTTGTTGGGCCTGCTCCTGTTCTATCCGGTCGAGCTCCTGTTGGCGACGCCGCCGCTGCTCGAACAGGAAATCGCGCCGCGCCTGGCCCTGCGGGCTGCCGGGTCCGAACCGCTCGCCGAGGGGCCGGCCGTCGAAGTCGTCCGGAGGTCCGTCGCCGCGAGGGCCGTCGTCCCGGGACCGTTCTCCCCGCGGCCCGTCGCCACGCCGGCCTTCGCCCCGCCGCCCCTCGCCGGGCGGAGGCCCGCTGCCGCGGCGCGGGCCGAAGTCGCCGCGGCGGTCCTCGCCACGCCAATCGTCATGGGGCGGCCCGCGGCGCTCGCCCGGTGGGCCGAAGCGCGGGGGCAGCCCGTCGACCGGCGGCAGCCCGCGGCCACGGCGTCCCTGGCCGCGCGGCTCGAAGTCTTCTTCGATCGGCGGGGTCTCGACCTCGGCGGCGCCCTCGGGCGGTCGCGGCGGCGGCCCCAGCAGCGCGCCGACGGCGAACACCGCGGCGGCGCCGAGCAGCGCAGCGGCGGTTGCGACCACGGCCACGCGGTTTGCTGTCAGCCACCTGCTCACCCGGGCGCCGAACGCGGCCCGCGTGATGGTGACCGGCTGGTTGTCCAGGAACCGCCGCAGGTCGGCCGCCATCTCCTCGCCCGTGGCGTACCGGTCGGCCGGGTCGGCGGCCATCGCCTTGAGGATGATCTTCTCCAGGTCGACGGGCAGCTTGGGGTTGAGCTTGCGGGGCCGTTCGGGCTGGTGCTCGTTGATCATCTGCAGCACCTGGCTGGGGGTGGGCGCCTCGAACGGCGAGCGGAAGGTCACCAGCTCGTACAGCGTGAGCCCCAGCGCATACAGGTCGGACCGCGCGGTCGCCTCGCCGCGGAGCTGCTCGGGCGACATGTAGCGGAGCGTGCCGAGCAGCTCGCCGGTGCGGCTCATGCCGTCCTGGTCCATCATCTTGGCGAGCCCGAAGTCGGTCACCCAGACGCGGCCGGTGCGGTCGAGCAGCAGGTTGGCGGGCTTGATGTCGCGGTGCAGCGCGCCGCGGCCGTGCGCGTAGGCGAGCGCGTCGGCCGCCTGGGCGCCGATCTTCGCCACGCTGTCGTAGTAGGCGGGGTCCAACGCGTTGACGTCGACCCTGTGGTCGTCGATCAGCGAGCGGCCCAGCGACCCGGCCCGCACCGCGCCCGACAGCGAGGGGTCCTCGGTGAACTCGACGGTCGGCGCCTCGTTCGCCCGCGAGTCGGGCGGGTGGCCGGAGGACGGGCCGTCGAGCGTCCAGCGGTCAACCTCCATGGCGGCGGCCACGCCGTCCTCGAGCCCCCGCACGGTGTGCGCGGCGAGGGTCTCGTCGCCGGCCAGGCTGACGCTCGACGCCGACGCGAGCGCTCCGCTGCGGGTCTGCCGGCCGACCTGGCGGGTGAGCACGTCGAGGCCCACGCCGTCGATCCGCTGCATCACCAGGTAGTGCAGCCCGTCCTGCTCGCCCACGCTGTAAATGGGCACGATGTTGGGGTGCTGCAGCGCGGCGGCCGTGCGGGCCTCGCGGCGGAAACGCTCGAGCTGCCGCGTGTCGAACAACGCCCTGCCGGGCAGCACCTTCACCGCCACGCGGCGGCCGAGCGACTCCTGCTCCGCCTCGTACACGACGCCCATGCCGCCGCGGCCGATCTCGCCGAGGATCCGCAGGTCGCCCAGCCGGTCGGGGCAGTCGAACCGCTTGGGCGCGTCGTCGCGGCCGCCGGACTTGGCCTCCTCGAGCGCGACGATCGTGGGGAACAGGTCGCGGATCTCGTCCGCCTGGTCGGGGTGTGCGGCCGCGTAGTCCTCGATCGTCACCCGCCGCCCCTGCCGGCGGTCCTCCAAGAACCGCTCGGCGAGCAGCTCAATCGGTTCTCGGTTCTCGGTGTGCTCCACCATTGGGCGTAGGAGTCTTGGAACAGGAGGCAGCAGAGAGAGCAGAGTTACGGAGTCTAAGATTCTTGGTCGGCGCCGGGCGGGATCAGTCGAGCAACGCCACCAACGAGGCGGAGCTCATGGAAGTGGATAATCAGGCCGCAGTCCGGGTCCCATCTCCGGGTGAACTTCAATTGCAGCGCTAGTAGAGTCGTGAGAGAGTTCGTCCGCCTGATGAAACAACGCTTGCATCAATCATCGCCTGGCGCCGTGCGAGGCCCTGCCTCCGCCGGCTAGGCTCCTCTCTTCTTCGTTTCCTTTGTTGCCTTCCGTTTCCAGCTTTTCTGGCTTCCTCGCTGGGCCCCGATCGGGTCACCGGTTCAGCAGCGACTCGAAGCTCTTCATCCCGGGGATGCCGTCGACTACTTCTTTTAACCGCTTGATGGCGCGAACGTACCGGATGCTGGCGGCTTTTACCTCGATCCCCAGCGCCTCGGCGACCTCGCCGTTGGTCAGTTCCTCGAAGTGCCGCAGCGCGATGATCTCCTGATCGTTCTCGCTCATCGTGGCGATCGCGTCCTGGAGCCGGGCGCCCAGCTCCTCGCGGATGGCCGCCTGGCTGGGGGAGGTCAGGTGGCCCAGCAGGCAGTCTGCTAAGGAAACGCTGGTCGCCACGGCGTTTCTACTCGGCCCGCGGTGCACCTCGCGGCCGGCGTCCCGCATCTTGGCGCCGATGTGCCGGCGGTGGGCGTCGATGAGGGTCTGGGTCGAGATCAGCCGCAGCCAGACGAACAGGCTGCTGTCGGGGTCCTTCTCGACCGTGCCGCGGAAGTGGTCCAGCCGGGTCGAGGCCTGCAGGAACGCCTCCTGCAGGATGTCGTCCGGGTCGAGCCGCCCCCGCAGCCGCCGGTCCATGCGGAACACCAGGCCGGTGCGGAGCCGCTCGCGGTGCAGCGCGAACGCCTCGCCGAGGGCCGCGTCGTCGCCGTCGACCAGCCGCTGGCGGAGCTGCTCGTCGGTGGCTGGGGGCATGGGCTGCTCGCTGGCTGAAGGCGTTAATCGCACGGGACAAGTGTAGTATCGCGGATTGCCCCGCC
Organism: Posidoniimonas corsicana; assembly: GCF_007859765.1. Lineage (NCBI taxonomy): Bacteria > Pseudomonadati > Planctomycetota > Planctomycetia > Pirellulales > Lacipirellulaceae > Posidoniimonas > Posidoniimonas corsicana. The sequence goes on along the minus strand of NZ_SIHJ01000005.1, from coordinate 263,754 downwards.
ACGGCAAACCTCACCCCTCATCCGCAGCATCCCAGCGCTGCTCGCCACGGAGCTGCCGCCCGACTTTCTGTTGCAACCGGTGTAGAACGCCGACGCCGCCCCGCGTTTAGGAGGTTGGATACATCACACAGGAGGACGCCGCCCGTGGGAGGGCCGGCGCGAATCCACTTTGAAGGGAGTACGGGGTCATGTTTGTTGCAAAGCTATTCTCTCGTGGCGTGCTGGCGGCCTGCGTGTCCGCCGCAACGGTGGGGGTCGCCTACGGGCAGCCCGATGACGCGCCACCCCGCGACGGCCGGCCCGACCGACCGGGCCCGCCGCCGGCCGGACAGGTGTTTGACCAGATCGACGCCGACGGCGACGGCGTCATCAGCCGGCAGGAGTTCGAGCAGCACCACAAGCAGCGCGTGGCCGATCGCCGATCGGGCCCGCCCGAGGGCCGGCGAGGATTCGGACCGCCGCGTGACGAGCGTGGCCAGGCGCGTGGCGGACGTGGTCAGGGGCGCGGCCAGGGCCGCGGCCCGCGTGGCGACTTGGACGACCGTCAGGGCCCGCCCGGAGATCGCCAGGGCGACCGTGCGCCCCGCGGGCGACGCGGCGGCGACTTCGACGGTCCGCGCGACCGTGACGGCGAGCGCGGCTTCCGCGGCCCTCGCGACCGGGAGGACGGACCGCGGGCTGAGGGCCGCCGCGGCCCGCGTGACCGCGGTCCAGGTGACCGTGGCCCCGAAGCACGAGACGGAGGCCCCCGCTTCCAGGGCGAGCGTGGCTTCGGCCCGCCGCCGCGCCGCGGCGATGACGACCGCGCCGACCGGCCGCGTCGCGAACGCCGCGACGAGGGCCGCCGCCGCGGCCGACCGGAACGGGACCGCCCGCCGATAGAGCAACCAGAGCAGGAAGACTCGCCAGAGACCTAGTGGATAAGGCGACAATTTCGCAACCAGTGAACGAGCGGCCGGCGGCAGCGCCGGCCGCTCTTCGAGTTGGCGCGAGGCGAAGCCGCGGCGCTGTTTGATATTCTGTTCGCTACGCGTACTGCCCGAACGGCGCGGCGAACTCGTACAGGCCGGGCCGCACCGCTAGTTCGGCGTAGCCATCGGCGAAGCCAACAAGCTGCACGCCTTCTGCCTCGGCGGCGGGCTGGCCGCCCTCGGTGACCGCACCGTCTGATGGGCAGGGGCAGAAGACCCGCGCCGTGGTGTTCGCCGGGACGCGCACGCGCAGCTTGAACTGCGCGTCCTCAATCCGCCAGCGGCTCTCGATCTCACCGTGCACCGACCGGTAGGTCGCGCCGGCGTGCTGCAGGTTGTCGGTCGGGTAGGGCTTCACGACGAACTGCTTGAACCCGGCGGACGCGTCGTCCAGCTCGATGCCCGCGACGTGGCGGTACAGCCACTCGGCGACCGAGCCGAGCGAGTAGTGGTTGAACGAGTTCATCTGCGGGTTGAAGAACCCGTCGTCGGCGGTCCAGCCGTTCCAGCGTTCCCAGATGGTGGTGGCGCCGTGCACCACCGGGTAGAGCCACGAGGGGTAGTCCTCGTTGGTCAGCAACCGGCCCGCGACGTCGGCGTGGCCGGCGAGGGTGAGCTCCGGGTTGAGGTGCTTGATGCCGATGAAGCCGGTGCTCAGATGCCAGTCCTCGGCCGCGATCAGCTCGACCAGGCGGCTCGCGGCGGCGGCGCGGTCGGCCTCGGGCAGCAGGTTGAATGCGAGCGCCAGCAGGTAGGCGGTCTGCGTTTCGACGGCCAGGCGGCCCTCGTCCTCGAGCCACCGCTTACCGAACGCGGCGCGGACCTTCGTGAACATCGCGTCGAAGCGGTCGGCCTCGTCCGCGCGGCCCAGCGCCCGGGCCATGGCGGCCATCTTTGCCGCGTCGTCCGCCCAGTAGGCGGTGGCGAGCAGCGTCTTCATCTCGGAGTGGGTGCGGAAGGTGGTGTCGGCGGGGATGCAGAGCCAGTCGCCGTAGTTGTTGTTCAGGTGGTTCTCGCGGATCGACTCCGGGTTGACGCGCTCCAGCCAGTCGAGCCAGCGGACCATCGCGTCCCAGTGGCGCTGCACGATGCGCCGATCGCCGTACACCCGCCACAGCGTCCACGGCACGATCACGCCCGCGTCGGCCCAGCCGGCGCCGCCGCCCAGGCCGTCGAGCCCGACGAAGTTGTCGCCCTCGTCGATCCGTGGCGCGACGTCGGGGAACAGGCCGTCGGCGTCCTGCGAGTCGGTGACGTCGTTCATCCACTTGGTGAAGAACGCCGCCACGTCCATGTTGTACGTGGCCGATCGCATGAACACCTGCGCGTCGCCCATCCAGCCGAGCCGCTCGTCGCGCTGCGGGCAGTCGGTGGGCACGGTCAGGAAGTTGCCCTTCTGACCCCACAGCGCGTTCTTCCACAGCCGGTTGACCAGCGGGTGCGAGCACTCGAACTCGCCCGCCGGCGGGGTCGCCGACATCACCACGCAGCCGCGCACGTCGGCCAGCGGCAGCGGCTCGTCGATCCCGGTGATCTCGAGGTACTGGAAGCCGTGGAAGGTGAAGTGCGGACGCAGCGTTTCGGCGCCGCCGCCCCGCAGCGTGTAGGCGTCGGTCGCGTCGGCGCGGCGGAGGTTCTCGGTGTAGAGCGTCCCGTCCGGGTTGAGCCGCTCCCCGTGCCGCAGCACCAACCGCGTGCCCGCCGGGCCGGCGGCCGACAGCTCGACCCACCCCGAGAAGTTCTGCCCGAAATCGTACACGTGTACGCCGGGCGTGACGGTCGTCACCGAGACGGGCGCCAGCCGCTCGACCACGCGCACCGGCTCGCTGCGCTGCGCGACCAATGGCAGCGGCTCGCCACTGTCGGCGGGGGCATTGTTCGAGAAGCCGAACCGCGGGGTCCGCACCGTGGCGGGCGGGACTTCGACAACGGGCAGCCAGTCGGTGGCGTCATAGCCCGGCTGGTCCCAGCCGGTCCGCTCGCGCCGGGCGTCGTAGGTCTCGCCCATCATGAAGTCGCTGGCGATGATTGGCCCGGTGGTGCAGCTCCACGAGCCGTCGGTCGGGACAACGATGGTCCGCCCGTCGGCGAGCTCGACCTCCAGCTGCATCAGCAGGCTGTTCTCCAGCGTGCCGTACTGGCCGCGGGTCTCCTGCCAGCCGATGTACCCGCTCCACCAGCCGTCGCCGAGCGTGGCCGCCAGCGCGTTCTCGCCGGCGCGCACGTGGCGCGTGACGTCGTATGTGCGGTAGTGCAGACGCTTGTGGTAGTCGGTCCACTCGGGGACGAAGCAGTCCGGCGTCACGACCGCGCCGTTCAACCGCGGCTCTACCAGCCCGCGGGCGGTCACGTAGAGCGTCGCGCGGACGACCCCGTCCGGCGCGTCGAACGATTTACGGAACAAGGCCGGCGTGCCGGGTTGGGTAGCGGTGGGCGGCTGCGCGCCCGGGTCGCGGGCGACGATCTGCGGGTCGTGCGTGACCCAGTCCGCCTGCCAGTCGGAGCTCTCCATCAGGCCCATCGTCCACATCGCCGGCGGGCTGGTGAGCGGTTCGCCGCGCTCGTCCCAGAGGGTTACCTGCCAGTGGCACGCGGCGCGCGACGTCAGCGGCGCGCCGTCGTACTCGACGTGCGTCGACTGGTCGCTCGCCACGCGCCCGCTGTCCCACAGGTCGGCCTCGCCGGCGGCGAGCCGATCGGCCGAGCTGGCGACCACTACCCGGTAGGCGGTCTGCGCGGCGCCGCGCCGCGACGACTGCTGCACCCAGCTCAGCCGCGGCCGCGGCTCGTCGATGCCGAGGGGGTCGACCAGGTACTCGCAGCGCAGGTAGGTGAGGGAGTCGGGGGTCATGCCGTCCGTGCCGGGGGGAGCAGTGGGGTTGGTCAGTCGCCGAGCGGCTTCGCCTGGATCCAGAAGATCGCGGTGCAGAACCACATCGCCATGCCCAGCACCATTAGCCAGTTGTGCGTGGTCGGCGAGATCGCGCCGCCGAACACCATCATCCCGGACAGGACCGACAGCATCAGGCCTAGCACGCCAATCACTTTCAGCGCGGCTTCGGTAGCGGTGTTCATTCGGTTGCCTCCGGTTGGGCGTTCGCCGGTGAGAGGGTTTGCTGGATCAGGCTGCAGCCGGTGTAGAGGGTGATGGCCAGCACCCACGCGGGCAGCACCTGCAGGAACATGTCCGCCTTGTAGTTGGCCAGGAAAGTCGGCGCCACCCGGTTGATCACCTCGAACTGCGGGTACTGGTCCTTCGCGTACAGCAGGAAGCAGATGCCGAACGAACCGAACCAGCCCACCGCCGCGGGCCAGCTCCACAGCAGGCGTTTGCGCTCGGCGTAGTAGGGCGCCAGGCCCAGGCGCGGGAACACCCAGTAGTCCATCACAATAAACGCGCCCAGCGGCATGAAGAACAGGCCGTAGTACGCCACGATGCGGTCCAGGTAGTAGATGACCGCCGGGATGCACGCCGCGACAATCATCATCGCGCCGGCGAACAGGGTGACCGCCCAGCGGCGCCAGTTGGGCGTCGCGACCTGCAGCGCCAGGCCCGCGCGGTACAGGGTCGGGTTGGCGGTGGTCCAGCCGGCCAGCACCACGCACACCAGGCCGGCCCAGCCGACGGCGAACATCGCGATGTTGCCCGGGTTCACGTTCGGGTTCTCAACGCCGGCCGCCAGCTCGGCGTTGACGAACGCGGCGCACATGATGCCGCTGCAGATCCACGCCATGTAGTGCCCCAGGAACATGCCGAACGCCGAGCTGAAGCCCATCTGCCACTTCTTCGCGTAGCGGAAGAGCGTGACGTCGCCCATGCCCATGTGCTGCGAGATGTTGCACAGCCACGCCAGGCCGGCGCAGTGCCAGAAGCCGTACTTGATCTGCCCGGGCTGCGCCTCGCCGGTCCAGATCTTCTCGTTGGCGATCTCCCAGAAGTTGTCCAGACCGGTCACTCCGAGCGACGCGAGCGAAGCGAACCCGCCCGCCAGGAACACACACGGCATCCAGGGCGCCGCGACCTTGGCGAAGTGCGCGAGCTGCTCGAAGCCCAGCATCGCGAACAGCGCCACCACCACCCCCACCGCGACCGCGATACCGATCCAGGGCGCCGAGGGCAGGTACTCGGCCTCCAGGAAGTTGGGGCTCTCAACCCCGGCCACCTTGGCGACCGCCGTTGTCGACACGTTCACCATCGCGCCGGCCAGCAGGCAGAGGATCACCGCGAACAGGCCCGAGTACAGCACCGTCAGGTACGGCCCCGCCAGCCGGCGGATCTGCCAGTAGACCGTCAGCCGCTCGCGCACCGCGATCGGCGCGCACAGCAGCGCCCAGCTCAGCACCGCCAGCACGTTGCCCACCAGCAGCCCGACGAACGCGTCGTACGCCGTGACGCCGTGCGCCACCAGCAGCGGCCCGAGCACGAACTCGGTGCCGGCGATGTGCTCGCTGGAGAACATCGCGATGAACGTCCGCCAGCCGTACAGCTTGTCCTCGCTGACCGGCTCGCGGTCGTACTCGTACAGCTCGTCCAGCCGGTCGACGATCGACGTAGATTGCTCTGCGGGCATAAGAAGCTTTGGTGAGGAGGAAGCGGGGTGAGGAGTTGGCGGTGAAGAGGCCGCGCTACGTGGACTGCAACGCGACAGACGCTGCCTGCAAACGTGGTGCGAATCCAGACAGCAGCGCAACCGGAAACTCGACCAGCGCCCGCGGGCTAGCTAACATAGCAACCGCCCGCGACATTTTCAGCGCGGCCTCGTCTAGGAACCCCGCCCTCAGTGATCTGGTCCGCCGCACAGCATGAACCCCCGAAGTGCCGCTCCCGTCTGCACCCGTTGGCTTGCGTTGCTGATCGCCCTGGCGCCCCTCGCCGCGGCCGCACAGCCGCACGCGGTCGGCCTGCACCGGGTGTTTGAGAAGCCGCTGGACAACGACAAGGCGTACGCCAACAAGTTTACCGACGTCGCGCTGCGCTGCACGTACACGGCGCCGTCGGGCCGCGCGGTCGACTTTGCGGGCTTCTTCGACGGCGACGGCCGCGGCGGCGGCGACGCCACAACCGGCAGCGTCTGGAAGCTCCGCTTCCTGCCCGACGAGCTCGGCGAGTGGTCGTACAAGTGGTCCTGGTCGGACGGAACGCCGGGCGGCGAGGGCCGGTTCGACTGCGTCGCCGAGGGCGCCGGCAAGGGCGTCCTGCGGGCCTACGGCGAGAACCCGCGCTGGTTCGCCTACAACGGCACGGAACCCGTCTGGATCAAGTCGTACTACGAAACGGGCCACGGATCGATCGCCCAGCCATTCGATTGGATCACCGCCAACGTGTACCAGCCGCTCATCGACCGCGGGTACAACCACCTGCAGGTCAACTGGCTGATGTCGCTGTGCTGCTTCGGACAATACTATTTGGATGGGCCGGAGCCGTCGACGCAGGACCTCGCCCTCTATCAGGACGGCCGGGTCGAGAGCACCATGAACCTGGACGTCTGGCGGCGGATGGAGCGGCACCTCGGCTGGCTCAACGACCGGAACGTCGGCGTGCACATGTTCCTGGGCTTCGAGGGCCGCAAGAACGACGGCCCCAAGTGGGACAACCTGAGCGACGACGCCAAGGACTTCTACGTGCGGTACTCGGTCGCGCGGCTGGCGCCGTACGCCAACCTGGCGGGCTGGAACTTCGTGTGGGAGGACCCGGGCGACACCGAGAGCCGTGAGCTCGGTTGGGCCCGCCTGGTGCAGAAGCACGACGTCTTCGACCACCTACGCACCTACGAAGACGAGATGCCCCGCGACAACGAGTACCAACGCCCCGAGTACAACTTCGCCGCCATCGAGAACCACCACATCGCCGCGCCGCAGAACCCGCTCGACCTGCCGTACCGCAAGACCCCCTGGACGCACCACCAGGCCTGCCTGATCGGCTACGTGCCGGGCAAGCCGGTCTACATGTCCGAGGGCAACGCGCTGTGGCGGCGGTACTGGGCGGAGCGGACCGGCGCCACCCAGGACGACCTGCGCCGCGCCGCGTGGGGCTGCGCGACCGCCGGCGCGTCGTTCTGCTGGAACGGCCACGCCAAGGAGTATGAGTTGGCCGTCCGCGGCCCTGAGGGCATCCCCTTCTACGGCGACGAAAATCCCTACACCGCGTCGGCCGGCTACATCGACGTGCTGTCGGACGTGATGAACCAGCGGGTCGACTTCCACCGCATGCGCCCCGACGACAGCCTGTTGTCCGGGCACGACCCGTTCCGCGTCTGGTGCCTGGCCGAGCCCGGCAAGCAGTACCTGGTGTTCGCCACCGCCGGCGAGCCGTTCCAGTTAACGCTCGCCCCCGGCGACTACCCCAGCCGCGTGTGGGTCGACGCCAAAACCGGCGAGACGACTGCCGCGCCCGAGGGCGACGAGGTCCCCATGCCCGCCCTCACCGACGACGATGACAAGCCAGCCGAGGGCGCTTCCCGCCGCCGGTTCACCCCACCGGGCGCCGACACCGACTGGGTGCTGATTCTGCGTGCGGGGTAAGTAGGGACACTCTCGGCAACGCTCAGCGGTCACGCCTGTAGTCAGGCCCGGCACCGACCTTCAACTAGCTTGTGTTAAGTGCAATCGGCGGTGATCCTGTCCGCCGCGCCCCTGGGCCGCGATTCCGGTTAGAATAGCGACTTGTTGAACGCGGCGTTCTTGCGGCGCCTCACCGGCGCCCTGATTCACGACAGCCAAGGGCTAGGCGGCATGAGACAAACAAGCGTGGCGGTGCTGGGATTGCTTGGTGTTGGTTCTTTTCTCCTGCTGGGACGTGGATCGATGGGCGGAGGTTTTGCTGACGACGTGGCTTTCATGGAGCGGCACACGCCGATCGTGCTGCTGCGCGACGGCGACGCGGCGGTGGCTGTGGCGCCCGCGTACCAAGGACGGGTGATGACCAGCACGTTCGACCGCCAAGCCGGCCCGAGCTTTGGCTGGATTAACCGGCCTGTCATTGAGAAGGGGGTGCTCAGCGGCGAGCAGGCGCAGGGGCAGCTGCAGGATCACATCCACGTGTTCGGCGGTGAGGAGCGGTTCTGGCTAGGCCCCGAGGGTGGCCAGTTTGCCTTCTATTTTAAACCGGGAACCGAGTTCGACTTCGCCGACTGGCGTGTGCCGGCGGTCATCGACACCGAGCCGTTCGAGCTGGTCGACTCGCGGAGCGACAGCGTAGCCTTCCGCCGTGATTGCGAGCTGACCAATTATAGCGGCCAGGTCTTCAAGATGGGCATCGAGCGGACGGTGCGGCTGATCGATCGCGCCGGCGCCGCCCAGCTCGTCGGTGGGCCGCTGGCCGACGGCGTCCGCATGGTCGGCTACCAGACCGACAACCGCCTGACAAACCAGGGCGACCAAGCGTGGTCGCCGGAGACCGGGCTGCCGTCCATCTGGATCCTCGGCATGTTCAACCCAACGCCGCGCACGGTAGTCGTCGTCCCGATCGAGCCGGGCGCCGAGGCCGAGCTCGGACCGAAGGTCAACGCCGCCTACTTCGGTGAGGTCCCCGCCGACTACCTCAAGGTGAGTGACGACACGCTGTTCTTCAGGGGCGACGGGACCCGCCGAGGCAAGATCGGTGTCGGACCGAAGCGGGCCAAGGGAGTGGCCGGCAGCTACGACGCCGACAGCCAGACCCTCACGATCGTTATCTGCACCCAGCAGCCTGCGCCGCACGGCTATGTCAACTCGATGTGGGAGCACCAGCAGGACCCGTACTCGGGCGACGTAATCAACTCCTACAACGATGGCTCCCCCGAGCCGGGCGCGCCGCCGCTGGGGCCGTTCTACGAGCTAGAAACCTCGTCGCCCGCCGCCGCACTCCAACCCGGGGAGACACTGCGCCACGTCCAGAAGACCCTCCACTTTAGCGGCGGCGAAGCCGAACTGGACGGCATCGCGAAGAACCTGCTGGGCGTCACGCTGGCGGAGATCAAGCGGCAGTTCTGAACAGGCGCCGTTGGGGTGGCTGTTTGCCCATCTCAGCTGCGCGTTGGCGGGCCGCCGTTGCGACCGGCACCGCCGCGCCAACGTGAAGCCGGGCGGTGACCGTTCAGCTAGCACCCCGGGTCGGTCGATCTTCTCCGATAGCGCGCCGGTTCCGCGCCCCGGCTCAAGACCGACCCCAGGCTGTTTACCCACCCCCGACAACCGCCCCAGGAGTGCTGCCATGTGGAGAAGTTTCTTCCTCGCGATGGGCGTGTTCTCGCTGCTGCTGGGCGCCGAGTGCCTGGCGATCGAGCAGGCCACCATCAAGCCGCGGATGCACGGCGGGCAGGTGGTCCGCCCCGAGAAGGTCGTGCAGCCCCCCGATTGGGCCCCCTGGAGCCTGATGGCCGGCGGGGCGGTGATTGTGCTCTACACCTTCACGCTGCCCAAGCGGGTGAAGGACTAGCGACGCGGCCCGCCCGCGTTGCGGCGCCCGGCGAGTTGCGGCAGGCCGCGGCGCCGTCGTGGGTCATTTCGGCCCGGTCATTGGTCGTTCGGAGACCCCAAACTGCTTGAAAGGGCCGCCCCCGGCGGCCTATGATGAACCGCTTGGCTTTTTTCGGGTCCTAACGGCCGTACTGCCCGACCCGATCCCCTCACCCCCGAATCCCCGTTCCCGCTATGGCGACCGTTACCAAGCCAGAATCCTCGACCGCTGCCGAACTCACCTCCGGGGCCGACATCCTGGTACAGTCGCTGGTCAACCATGGCGTAGACACCATCTTCGCGTACCCGGGCGGCTGCAGCATGCCGCTGCACCAGGCGCTCACCCGGCAGGGCGACAAGCTGCGGACCATCCTGCCGCGGCACGAGCAGGGGGGCGGCTTCGCCGCGCAGGGCATCGCCCGCGCCACCGGCAAGGTGGGCGTCTGCATGGCCACGTCCGGCCCGGGCGCCACGAACCTGGTTACGGCAATCGCCGACGCCAAGCTCGACAGCATCCCGCTGGTGGCGATCACCGGCCAGGTGCCGACCGCGGTGATCGGCTCGGACGCGTTCCAAGAGACGCCCATCGTCGAGGTCTGCCGCGGCATCACCAAGCACCACTACCTGGTGACCGACGTGGAGGACGTCGCCCGCGTGATGCGCGAGGCGTTTGTGATCGCCAGCACCGGCCGCCCCGGCCCCGTGCTGGTCGACATGCCCAAGGACGTTCAGCTGGCGCACTGCGTGCCGGACTACGACGCGCCGCTCGACCTGCCGGGCTACCTCAATGAAGAGGGCGAGTACCCGGTGCCGGTCGCGCGCAGCGAGCAGATCAAGCAGGCCGCCGCGGCGATCAAGCGGGCCAAGAAGCCGGTGATCTACGCCGGCGGCGGCATTGTGATCGCCAACGCCAGCGACGAGGTCCGCACGCTGGTCCACAAGACCGGCATCCCGATCACCACCACCGTGATGGGCCTGGGCGTCTACCCGGGCACGGACGCGCTGTCGCTCGACATGCTCGGCATGCACGGCAGCGTGTACGCCAACTACGCCGTCGACGAGGCCGACCTGCTGATCGCCCTCGGCGTGCGGTTCGACGACCGCGTGACCGGCAAGCTGGAGGAGTTCTGCAAGCACGGCAAGATCGTCCACATCGACATCGACGCCGCGGAGCTCAACAAGAACAAGCCCGCCCACATCCCCATCCAGAGCGACGTCAAGCACGCCCTCGCCGAGCTGAACAAGATCGTCGAGGCGCCCGAGGACATCAGCCCCTGGGTTGCCAAGTGCCAGGCGTGGAAGGAGAAATACCCGTTCAGCTACGACGAGTCGTACCCCGGCATCACGCAGCAGCACGCCATCAAGACCCTCTGGGAAATGACCCGCGACAAGGACCCGATCATCTCGGTCGGCGTCGGTCAGCACCAGATGTGGGCCGCGCAGTTCTACAAGTTCGAGAAGCCCCGCACGTGGCTCAGCTCCAGCGGCCTGGGCACGATGGGCTTCGGCCTGCCCGCCGCCATGGGCGCGCAGAGCCAGTTCCCCGACCGGCTGGTCATCGACATCGACGGCGACGGCTCGTTCCAGATGAACATCCAGGAGCTGTCAACGCTGGTCTGCGAGAAGCTGCCGGTGAAGGTGCTGCTCCTCAACAACCAGCACCTCGGCATGGTGGTACAGTGGGAGGACCGGTTCATGCAGGGCAACCGGGCCCACACCTACCTCGGCCCGGTCGACCACCCCGAGTGGGCCGGCAAGGGCGACGGCATCGGCCGCGCGGGGCGCGACAAGCGGTACGCGGACTTCGTGCAGATCGCCCACGGCTATGGCTGCGGCGGCGCGTACGTCGAGCGGAAGGAAGACCTGCCCGCCGCCATCGAGGAGATGATCGCCTACGACGGCCCCTACATCCTGGACGTCAACGTGCCGTACCAGGAGCACGTGCTGCCGATGATCCCCAGCGGCCACACCGTGCGGGATATCATCACGGAGTAGGTCGGCGCCGCCACCTGCAGAGCGCAACCATCAACCCCCGGCGGGAGCCGGGGGTTTTTCATTGGCGTCGGCGCCCCCCGACTGCCGTGGGACGCCTGGGCGGCTAAGCTGTTGGAACCGCCCGCTCTCGATCTCAGTCTTGCGAAGCGACAACTTGTCTGATTCCCCCGAACCCGACTCGCCTTCCGCCGAAGCGCTCCAGCACGCCGCCGACGTCCTCGAACAGGTCGCCGCCGACCGCGGGCTGCTCGCGCAGCTCCCCGAGGAACAGCGGCAGCGTCTGCTGCGGGTGGTCAACCAGGTGGCGTTGCCCGACCGCGGCTCGCGCCGCAAGCTCCGCAAGGAGTTCCACCGAAAGAAGCAGGCGGCGCTCGACGAGCAGCGCAAGGCCGACGCCGAGCGGCTTGCCACGACCGGCATCCGCTCGCAGTACAGCACCCGGCAGCTCAAGAAGCCCGAGCCGCCCGCGCCGTTCGACGTGCCGCCGCCGGCCCTGACGCACGACGGCTCGGCGTCCGCGGGGCAGGACGCGGCCGACCCGACCGCCGACTGGCCCAAGCTCGACCTGCCGCGGACCTGCTACACCTGCAAGGCCGAGTACGACCGCCTGCACCACTTCTACGACGCCCTCTGCCCGGCCTGCGCCGGGCTGAACTGGACCAAACGCAACCAGACGTGCGACCTGTCGGGCCGCGTGGCGGTGGTGACCGGCGCGCGGGTCAAGATCGGATACCAGGCGGCGCTCAAGCTCCTGCGGGCCGGCGCGCACACGGTGGTGCTGACCCGCTTCCCGCGGGACGCCGCTCGGCGGTTCCTTGAAGAGGAAGACAGCGAGTCCTGGCGCAGCCGGCTCGAGCTGCACGGCGTCGACCTGCGGCACACGCCCAGCGTCGAGGCCCTGGCCGACCACCTGGCCGGCACGCTGCCGCGGCTGGACTTTCTCCTAAACAACGCCTGCCAGACGGTCCGCCGCCCGCCGGGGTTCTACGCGCACCTGATGGAGGGCGAGCGCCGGCTGGGCGAGTCGCTCCCGGCCGAGGCGCGGCCGATGCTCGCGTCGTACGAGGAGCTCCGCAAGCAGGGCACGCGGGAGAACGAGCCGGAGCTGGCCGGCGCCGCGCTCGCCGCGCTCGGCGATGGGCTCGCCCGGGACAGCATCGCCGGCATCGTCAAAGCGGCCGAGCTGTCGCAGATCCCACTGGTAGCCGGCGACGAGGACCGCGGCGAGCACCTGTTCCCCGCAGGGCAGTACGACGTCGACCAGCAGCAGGTGGACCTGCGGAGCGTCAACAGCTGGCGGCTCCGCCTGGCCGACGTGCCAACCGTCGAGCTGCTCGAGGTGCAGCTCGTGAACGCCATCGCGCCGTTCATCCTCAACGCCCGGCTCAAGCCGCTGATGACCCGCGTCGCCACGCCCGACAAGCACATCGTCAACGTGTCGGCGATGGAGGGCGTGTTCTACCGCGCGTACAAGACCGACAAGCACCCGCACACCAACATGGCCAAGGCGGCCCTCAACATGCTGACGCGGACCTCCGCCCAGGACTACGCGCGGGACGGCATCCACATGAACAGCGTCGACACCGGCTGGATCACCGACGAGGACCCGGCCGAGATCGCCAAGCGCAAGCAGGAGGAGCTGGGCTTCCACCCTCCGCTCGACCTGGTGGACGCCGCCGCCCGGATCTGCGACCCGTACATCGACGGCCAGATTACCGGCAACCACGTGTGGGGCAAGTTCCTGAAGGACTACCAGGTGGCGAACTGGTAGGCGAAGCCGTCGAACTCCGGAAAACCTCGGGTTTTAGCCCGGTTTAGGCGTCTTGCCACCCCCCGCCACGGCCGATATACTGCGGGGCTCACAAATCAAACCAGGGTCCAGCCGGGCCCAGCGTTCCGCGACCAGCGGGAGACCTCCCATGACGATCGACAAATCACTCAAAGTAAAGCGTGGCTCCACGGGCGCCCGCAGTGTGCTGACCCGTGTCGAGCGGCTCAAGCAGCTCAAGGAAAACGAGCGCTGGAGCGAGGGCGACTCGCCCTTTGGCATCCCCAAGGTGCGGGTGCGGAAGCTCCAGATGAAGAAGAAAAAGAAGAAGAAGGACGACGACGACGACAAGAAGTGATGTCGTCCGGAGCTCCGCCAGAGCGGCCTCCGCCCTTCGCGACCAAGCTTGTCGCAAACAAAACAGAAAGAGCCGCGTGCATGGCACGCGGCTCTTTCTCGTTGCTTTCTGCTCGGCTCTCACGAGAGCCGCCGGGACGACTAGTTGTCGCCCATCTCATCCAGCTTCCGGTAGAGTGCCGACAGGATGGCCGACTCGGCCTCGGCCCGCGAGCCAAGCTGGGCGTTGATCGACTCGCCCCGACGGCTCACCGCCTTGCCGACCAGCTTCACCAGCGGGTCGGAAGAGTTCAACTGGGGGCCGACCTCGGCCTCCTCGGGGGACAGGCCCGCCAGGTAGAGCTGCAGGAATCCCCGCTGGTCGTTCAGCTCGTCCAGGTCGCGGACGATCGCGGCCAGGCGGAACGCCGACAGCTCGTCCGATCCGATGAGCAGCCCCTCGAGTTCACGCAGGCGCGAGTTGTAGCCCGCGACCCGCGAGGAGAGCTCCAGCAGGTCGACCTTGACGGTCCTGCTCCGTGACACCGGCTTGAAACGCGTGCTCGCGATCCCTGCCGAGCCGCGGGCGGGGGCGTCGTCGGCGAACGGGTCGCTCCAGTCGAGCTCGGGCGCCGAGGGGTGGTTCGCCCATTCGCTGACCGGCGGCGCTTCCTTGGCGGGGGCCGGGGCGGCGGGCCGACGGACCGGCGGCTGGCGGGTCACCTGCGGTTGTTCGGTCGCCTCGACGGGCGCTTCTACGGGGTCGAACGGGTCCGGCTCGAAGGGGACCTCGTCCACGCTGCTCGGGGCCGGGTCGAACGCGATCGGGCTGGCCGGTTCGGCGGGGACGACCTCGGGACGCGGCTGGCGCGCCCTGGCAACCTCCTCGGGCGTCTGGAAGACCGGCGGCGCCGGCATGGGGCCGCGGCCGCCCAGCATGGAAGCGTTGATGACCCCGCGGAGCCAGGCCTCCATGGCGTCGGCGTCCTGGTCGGTGCGGGCCGAGTTGTTCCACGCGGTGAGCGTCTGCTGCAGCGCGTCGCGGCGCGACTGGTGTTCGGTGTAGTTGCCGCGGAGGCTCTCACGCCGGAGCGACAGGTGCCGTGCGGCGCGCTCGACGAGCGACTGCAGCTCGGTCGTGCGGGGCGTTGGTTGCGCGGCCGCAGGCGCCGCTGCTGCGGCGGCCAGCAGCAGGGTGAGTGTCAGGCGGAGCGGGCGGAGCTGTGGGGCGGTAAACATTGTTTGTCGGGTTCCGTCGGCGGTTACAATGGAGCCTCCCGCGCCCGGAAGCGCAGCATGCGATTAAACCTAGACCCACCCCCTTGCAAGTCAACCCACGACCCTCGCCGCGGACGACCTCACGCCCCTCCCGCGGCCGGCTGTGGCTGATTGTGCTGGTGCTGCTGGCGGTTCCGGTTGTGCCGGCGGTGCTCCTTGGCGAAGGCTACACGCGCTGGCTGTGGGCCGCCGACGGTGGCCCAAGCGACCGCGCGTTGCTCGCCGCCGGCGTCGGTCTGCTGGCAGCAGACATCCTGATCCCGGTTCCGTCGGGGCCATTGCTGGCGCTGTTGGCGGCGCGGCTGGGCTGGCCCGTGGCGGCCTTGGCCGGCGCCGTGGGGCTGACTGCTGGCGGCCTGGCGGGCTACCTGCTGGCCCGCTGGGGGGGCCGCTCGCTGGCGCTGAGGTGGGTCGACCCGGACGAGCTCGCCCGGTGGGAGCGGGCGATCGAACGCAACGGCGCCTGGCTGCTGCTCGCGTCGCGTCCGGCGCCGGTCGTCGCCGAGGCGGTCGTGCTGGCCGCGGGGCTGGGGCGGATGCCCGTCGGTCGGTTGCTGTTGTGGCTGTTTCTAGGCAACAGCGTGACCTCGCTGGTGTTCTCGGTGGTCGGCTCGGCGGCCGCTCAGCACGAGGTGCTGCCGATCGGCGTTGCGTTCTGTGTCGCCCTGCCTGCGTTATTGCTTCGTGTGGCGCATAACCGCCAAGGCAATGAGGCGCCAGAAGACTGAATTATCCGCAACTCGGCCCACGCTTCGCGTTTTGCCTTTGCTGTAAGGGGTTTGCGAACAATCGCTCGAGCTCACACATGCCGGTTGGTTGGCGCATCTAGCCGGCGCAGGCATGTGGTTGACGACATTCCGCCGTGGTCGCGCTTTAGTCAGATTGGTCCCCGGCGCCGATACGCCCCATGTTGGGATGCGGCAGTACACATTTCCACTGTGGCTCCCCCCAGTTGTTTACCACCACGATCCAACCATGCGGGCAGGGCATTGTTGGGATCGTCACAGCGGCGTCGCTGCCCCGCAAGGGGCAGCCGGCGCTGCTGCGCACATCCTAAATGCGTCGCGTACCGCCTGGGCGGGTTCCACACACCATTACGTGGGGACCAGTTCCATGCAGAGCTCCTTCGAAGAAACACAACAGCCACAGGACCGCTTCACCCTGGCGGTCGCCTCGCGAGACGGCGAGCTGCTCGCCGCGATCGAGTCGCTCGCGGCGCAGCTGCGGCTTCGGGTGGTCGTGTCCGATTCACCCGATTCGGCAGCAACGCTCGACACGATCGCGGTTGTGTTCGACCGCCGCTCGATGCCCGGCCTCGGCTCCGCGGCGATCGGCCGTGCGATGCCGGCGCCGCCGGTGCTCGCCGTGGTCGATGACGCCGAGGGCGCCGCGCTCGACGCGCTGCGGCGCGGCGCGTGGGACGTGCTCGTCCCGCCGCTGGCCGGACACGACCTGCAGCGGATGCTCGAGCCGCTGCTGGCCGAGGGGGTCCGCCGGGCCGAGTACCGCGGGCTGATGACCGACTTCTACCAGCGCTACAACGGCCTGAGCGCCGCCGAGAGCGAGGTGATGGCCGCCGTGTGCGACGGCAAGCTCAACAAGCAGATCGCCCGCGAGCTGAATGTCAGCATCCGCACCGTCGAGCAGCGTCGCCGCCGCGTGTTCACCAAGATGAACGTGCCGTCGGCGGTGCCCCTGGCCCGCCGGGTGGCCGAGGTCCGCACGATCGAGGCGATCAGCTCGCAGGCCGGCGATCAGCGTCAGGCGGCGCAGACACCCGTGCAGGGCTGGAACGCCGCGCACCGCACCGCCGTGGCGCCGTGCTGGACGTCGCCGGCTTCGCGGGGCGGGGCGGTTGTGAGCCAGACCTGCTAACTCCGCCGCGCCGCCGCTAGAAGAGCCACTGCTGGCCGCCGGCGGTCGTGGGCGGTTTGAACGCGCCGGCGTTCAGCGTGCCAGGGTGCTGCTCGTAGCCGAGCTTCCGCGAGAACGCCCGGAAGGTCTGACTGATCTGTTCGGCATAAGCGCCCTCGCCCCGGTGGCGCACGCCGAACCGACTGTCGTTCAGTTGGCCGTTGCGCACAGCGCCGACCAACGCGGTGACGCGGTCCAGCGACTCCGGCGCAGTGATCCGCAGCCAGTCAACGAACACCTCGCGCACGCCCCGCGGCAGACGCAGCACCGTGTAGCTGGCGTGCCGGGCGCCCGCCTCACGGCCGGCGGCCAGGATGGAAGGCAGCTCGCTGTCGGTCAGCCCTGGGATGACCGGGGCCGTCATGAGCTGCACCGGAACGCCGGCGTCGGCAAGCTCGCGCACCGCCCGCAGCCGCGCGGCCGGTGAGCTGGTGCGGGGCTCCATCTTGCGAGACAGCCGCGCGTCGAGCGTCGGGATCGACACCGCCACCCGCACCGCGTCGTGCGCGGCCAGCCGCTTCAGCAGGTCGATGTCGCGGGTGACGCCGGCGTTCTTGGTGATGATCCCCACCGGCTGGCAACACTCGGCGGCCACCTCCAAGCACGCCCGCGTCAGGCCGAGCCGGCGTTCGATCGGCTGGTAGCAGTCGGTCACGCCCGAGAACGCGATCGTTTCCGGCGTGTAGCCCGGTCGGGCCAGCCAGTCGCGCAGCAGCGGCGCCGCGTTGCGTTTGACTAGGATTACGGACTCAAAGTCGATCGCCGGGTTGAGGCCCAGGAACTCGTGGTAGGGCCGCGCGTAGCAGTAGCTGCAGCCGTGCTCGCAGCCGCGGTAGGGGTTTACGCTGTAGCGGAACATGATGTCCGGAGAGCTGTTCTCCGTGACGATGCTCTGCGACTCATCATCGAAGAACCGCGTGGCCGGGCGGCGGTCTAGGTCCTCGAGGATCTCGTCCTCGTCCAGGTGCTCGTAGTCCGCCGTCAGCTGCAGCGGCTCGAACCGGTTGCCGACCGCCGCCTGGGCGCCGCGGCCCCTCAGTGCGTTGCCTGGTTCTCGGGTCATGGGGTTAGTGTACGCGTGTTTACTTCAAATGCAACGCTGGTGCGTGCCGGAGGCGCGGCCATGGGTGCTTCGCGTTGGCTTTTCGCTACGCGATTGGCCGGCGTGTGTCGTTGTGGCCTCAGCGGCGGTGACGGCGCCGATTCGGCTCGCGGGCTCAAACCCCTTGCAACAAAGCGGGTTAGCTCCCTTTGGCCAGCGTTCTTGGCGCCGCTGGCGCCGGGGGTGCTTAGTTGGGCTGGCACAAGCGAACCGCTTCCTCCCCCGGATTCGCAACGAGTTGCCAACGGTCGACTGCTGGGGGCCCCTGTCCCCTCGGGCCCCCAGCAGGACCGTCCGACCCGCCGCACGGAACCGACGAGCCCCACCGCATGCACGCTATCGAATTGGTTGATGTCGCCGGCGTCCTGAGCCTTGGCGCCCAGAGCCTGCTGGACGACTGCCCCCAGATCGCCGAGGACGCGCTGACCGAGTACTGGACCTCGTCGCGGTGCCGGCTCGACACGTGGGGCCGCCAACTCCGCACGTACTCCTCACCCGGGGCCGACCTCGACTGCGGCGAGTTCCGCTCGCTGGCCGAGGAGATCCTGCTCAGCGAGGCCCACACCCGCACACTCGCCGCGCTGTGCGTGCTGCACGACGCCCGCTGGGACGCCGCCAACGGCGCCGGCGCCATCGCCCGCAACGCGCTGGCCGGCCACGACGAGGCCGTGCGGCGGCTCCGCCCGCTGCTCTCGCAGTCGCCCGACAAGGAGTTCGTCCACATCCAGAGCCGCGCCCGCCGCTGGACCGACCTCCTGCTGGGCTACCTGCTGCCGTGCTGCAGCGCACCCGGCAGCAAGAGCCCCGACGGTCACGTGATCGAATTCGCCTGCGACCCGCAGCGGGTGGTCGACTTCGCCTTCGACGCCGGCGCCCACGCCGGTCAGTCGGCCGTGGACGTGCAGCGGCTCCTCTCGGCCAGCCTGCGGATGACCCTGCGGGGCAGCTACGCCGAGCCGGTCTGCGGCGAGACCAACCAGCGCATCGCCGGCGCGAGCCTCGGCCTGTTCGGCCCCGAGGCGTTCGACGCGTTTGGCGTGCTGCGGAGCACCTGGGTGCGGCGGCTCGAACGCTCCACCGACGAGACCCTCGGCATGCTCGACGGCCTGTTCGCCGAGAAGCCGCTCGCGGCGCCCGGCGCCAAGCGGTTCTAGGCTGGCGCCACGCGGGCTAGTCGTTGGCCACAATCCAAGCGCGGGCGGCGTCGACCTCGGCGTGGTCGAAGTACTTGATGCTGGCGGTGGTGAACGGGCGGCAGAAGACCGACATGCCCTTCTCCCACTTGGTCTCGCCGACGATGGCCAGCCGCTCGATGTCCTTGAAGTGCTTCAGGTCGAACTTGAAGTCTTCCCACATGGCGCCGGCGTCCCAGCCGTGGAAGTCGTTCATGATGAACAGCACGCGGATCTTGCCGTGCTCCTTGATCCGCTGCTCGATCTCCGGGACGAAGATCTCGTAGGCTTCCTTGTTCAGCTTGCCGCTCGCCTGAATCTCGACCAGGTTCCCGGTGGCGGATTCGATCAGTTCCAGAGACATCGCTGCTCCTCGCTTGGCGTTGGATTAGAGGGGAGAGTTCGCGGGTCCGATCGCGCCTGGCCCGCCCTGAGGCTTGTCTGTACGAAACCCCGGCAGCCGCGGTTGGTTGCCAGCGGGATTTTGTCGTGGTTTTATTGCGGCCGCCGGTTCGAGTTAACCCACGGCAAGCTAACGGGTTACTGAAACCGACGGGAACGGTCCGCAGAGGGCGCCGCCGACATCACGTGCGCGAGTGCGACGAGCCTCCCACGGTACCCGGCGAACGACCACCCCCCACCCGCGGACGGGGTGAACGCAGGGGGCGGGCACGTCCCCTGATTTGACCGTCGTGGGTGGCAGGATTCAACCGAAAACTGGGGGAATTCCTTGTCGCATTCCCCGTCGTTTAGCAGTGGAGATGTTCCCGCATTAGAGCAGGTAGATCGCATTCGCAGCAGTCGCCAACCAGCGATTGCATTGCGAGCTTAGGGTCTTAACGCGTTTGGGGTAGTATTGGCACGTACGTCGATAGCCACAGCGATCTGAACTGAGGTTATGGGGCGATCGCCCAACGTGAGTGAATAGTACTCCTTTTGAACGGATAAGCATGCCTTACGATCTCGAGAACCGACTTGTAATTGGCGTCGCCTCAAGTGCTGTGTTCGATCTGAGCGAGTCCGACACTGTTTTTCGCAGTAAGGGAGAAGAGGAGTATCGGAGCTATCAAGAGGAGCACCTGGACGAGCCTCTGCCGAAAGGAATTGCATTCTCGTTCATCAAGAGACTGCTCTCGCTCAACGATCTGAGCACCGATCCAGTTGGCGACCCAATGGTGGAAGTCGTTCTCTTGTCAAAGAACGACCCTGACACCGGACTTCGAGTAATGAAGTCCATAGAACACTATAGTCTCTACATTACTCGAGCGATTTTCATGCAGGGGCGAGCGCCGTATGAGTTCATACCCGCGTTGAACATCGCACTCTTCTTGTCCGGTAGCAAGCCAGATGTTGCTGAAGCGATAGAGAAGTCATTGCCTGCCGGGCAAGTGCTAGAGTCCAAGATTGTTGACGATGAACAGGACAACGATCTGCGAATCGCTTTCGACTTCGATGGCGTGCTAGCGGATGACGAATCCGAGGCCGTTATGAAATCGACAAATGATCTGTCGCAGTTTCATGCGCACGAAGTGCGGAACGTCATGGAGCCCCACAATCCAGGGCCGCTCAAGGAGTTCCTGGTGAGGATCGCACGAATCCAGTCAGTTGAAGAAGATCGCAAGAAAGAGGACCCTCAGTATCGAAATAGGCTAAGGGTCTCGCTGGTTACTGCTCGGAATGCACCTTCACACGAGCGTGCTCTTCGAACGCTAAAGTCTTGGGGCGTAATGGCCAACGATGCGTTCTTTCTAGGGGGGATTGAGAAGAGAAGGGTTTTGCAAATCCTGCGCCCTCACATCTACTTTGACGATCAATCTAGCCATCTCGAGCCAGCTTCAAGCGTTGTTCCATCAGTTCATATTCCGTTTGGGGTGTCAAATGCCAAGTCATAATCCCCGCGTGCTAGCTACGGCCGCGACAGCCGGTCCTCAACCACGTACGCCTTGAACTCAGGCAGCTTCTCCCCCAGCTCCTCTAGCACGAGCGCCGCCAGCACCCGTGCGCCCTTGGGCGAGAAGTGGGTGGCGTCGCCCTTGGTCTGCAGCGGCTCGCTGGTGGTGGGGCCGAGGTTGTGGAACAGGTCCTCGGTCTGCTTGCGGAGGTCGACCACCGGCACGTCCTCTTCGGCGGCTACCGCCAAGATCGCCTCGGCGTAGGGGGCGTTGCCCGTGTTCTGGCGGAGTCGTTCGGTTCCTTCATCATACAGCCGACGGCGGGGTGGGGTGACCAGGATCGGCGTGGCGCCGGCGTCGCGGGCCTGCTGCACGTACCGCCGGATGTTGGCGCGGAAGCTGCCGCCGGGGGCCGGGTCGGTCTCGCGGCCGGGGCCCTTGCCGAGGTTGTCGTTGTGGCCGAACTGGATGAACACGTAGTCCGGTCCGCCGGCCGCCTTGGCGTCGGCGAGGCCCCGGTCCCAGCGGCCCTCGCTGCGGAAGCTCTCGGAGCTGCGGCCGTTGGCGGCGGCGTTGATTACCGTCACGCGGTCGTCGAGGAAGCTGCGCAGCCCCCAGCCCCAGCCCTGCAGCCGGTTGCCGGGCGAGTAGTCGGCCACGGTCGAGTCGCCGATCACCAGGATCGTCACACCGCGGCCCGGTGTGGCGGTCGGCAAATCCTGTTCGCCGAGGTAACGCACCGCGAGCGTGGCGTGGCAGCCGTACAGAGATTGATCGCCGCCCGGCGTGAGCTTGGACGGGGGCGAGGACGCATCGCCGCCGGCGAACACCACGCGGGCGGTCCCCTCGCCCCGTACGTAGTCGGCGGAGCTGCCATCCGCCCGCACGAGCCGCGCGGTGGTGGCGCCGGCCACCGGCTCGCTGAACCGCATGAAGACCTCCTCCCCGTTGGTCTGGACCTCGAGCACCTCGGGCGGCGCCTCGCTCTCCGGGTCCCAGCGGCCGTCGAACGTCCAGGCGGCGGTTACCTCTTCGGGCGAGGGCGAGCCGGCCGCCTGTGTCAGGTTGTCGGCGTGCCACGGGTAGTCGCCACCATCGCGGTGGCAGTCGAAGTAGTACTTGCGCTCCCACAGGTGGCGGTCCTCTTCGGGCACGTCCGAGAGGTCCTTCACGACGCCGATCGGCCGGTCGGCCATCGACTCCGCGAAGCGGCAGCCGAGTAGGTAGAACTGGCTGGGGTAGTGGTTGCGGCCGAGCCAGAAGTCCTGCACACCGTCGAAGCGACAGTCGCGGAGCACGAACTTCATGCGCTGCGGGTCCATGTGCCCGTCGTGCCAGATGGCGGCGGTCCGGTGCGCCTCGTAGAACGTCGAGTCGCGCACGTAGCACCAGCCCCGCGGGCAGACGAAGTCGACCGCGCCGCGGAACTCGCAGTTGCGGTGGTAGTACATGCCGTGGGCCGTGTTCCAGAGTGAGAGCGTGTCGCCCCCCTCGCCGACGATCTTGCAGTCGTCCAGGATCAGCCGGTTGGGCTGGCCGTACACGGCGAACGCGTGCTCGCGAGTCGGTTGGGTGTTGTCGATCGTGAGATGCTCCAGTGTGCAGTCGTCGCCGAACAGGTTGACCACGCCGGCGCCGAACCGGTCGTACCGCTTGTGGAATTCCGAGCGGGGGAAGTTGTAGCGGATCACCACGCCATCGCGGCTGGCGCCGCGGAGCGTGACTCGGTTCTGGTCGAGCCGCAGCCGCTCGGTGTAGACGCCGTCGGGGATCTGGATCACGACCCGCTCCACGTTGTCCAGCGGGACCCGGTCGATGGCGTCCTGGATGGACCCCTCGACCTTTATGGTGCGCAGCCCGTCGGCGGACGCCGCGGAGACAAGCAAGAGGCAGAGAAGCAGGCAGACACGGGGCGGATTGGGCATAGCAGACGAAGAAGGTCAACAGGATCGGGTGCGGGCATTGGGATCCAACGCGACGAGCGGCGCCCTGTAGTTTAAGCCAACCGAATGGTTGGCTGGGCCGCCAGATCGCATTCGCGGGCGGATCCTACGCAAGCAGAGGGGCCCGGGATGGCGTGCAATCGGAGACCTTACGCCGGCCGAGATTCGTGCTGATTCACTGTCGGTCTCCGACGCCGGTTGGTGATCCGCTGTTGGGCAGCCGCCCATCCCCTATCCCCACAGCACGCCCTATCGGAGCAAGACACAATGAAACGCACACTCGGTTGGACCGCAGCACTGGTCACCCTGACGCTGGCGGGCGGGGCGGTCGACGCCCGCGCCGCGATCATCTTCAACAACTTCGGCCCCGGCGACGACTTCGCCAACGGCGGCCGCGTGGTGGATGGCGGCGGCGCGCCCGGCTCGATCGGCAACATCGACCAGGCGGCGTCATTCACCGTTGGCGCGACTGACCAGATGGCCGACACCATCTCCCTCGGCATCTGGGTGAACGAGGCGCCCAACGTGGGCACGGGCCCGGTCGATATCGTGCTGG
Source organism: Posidoniimonas corsicana (assembly GCF_007859765.1). Classification (NCBI taxonomy): domain Bacteria; kingdom Pseudomonadati; phylum Planctomycetota; class Planctomycetia; order Pirellulales; family Lacipirellulaceae; genus Posidoniimonas; species Posidoniimonas corsicana. The sequence goes on along the minus strand of NZ_SIHJ01000005.1, from coordinate 240,391 downwards.
CGGCGGACACGGGCGCCGGGCCCGGGGCGGCACTGAAGACGTACTCCGCCAACCTCAACTCCACCGGCAAGCAACTGCTGACCGTCAGCGGCGACCCGGTTCCGCTGGACGCCAACACCACGTACTGGGTGGTGATGGACGCCCAGGACGAGTTCCGCGGCAGCTGGAACTTCAACACCACCGGCGACTTCGGCCTGACCGCCGGCAGGACCGACCTGAACCCCTGGAACCTCCGCCCCGACGATCAGCGCTACTCGTTGCGGGTCGAAGGCCCCGCCGTTCCCGAACCGGCCTCGCTGGCGGTGTTGGGGATGGGCGCGATGCTGGTCGCCGGTCGCCGCCGGCGTCGCTGCTAGCAAGTCCAGCAGCCGACAGATCCCCTCGGATGACCGGCGTGAGTGCAGGTCTTGAGATCGGCTAGCCGGCGGAGTTGTTCTGCCGGCTAGTCAATTGGGGCCGAGGGACGCTTGCTGCGGAGCCGGCGTTTCTCCCGCAGTGTCTGGTCGAAGAGCATCTGGTGCAACGGAGACCGATCCGAAAAGCTCATCATGGCCGTTGCATCGCCCAGGAAGTTGACCGCCTCAAACGGGAAGTAGCCCCGTTCGGCGCCGATTGTTCTCACTGCCTGTTTGGCGGGGACCAGTCGGAAGAGTTTCCGGTACTCGATAATCGCCGAGCGAAGATCGCGGTACCTGATCGTGGCGACCTCTCTCTCGGCGAACGTCGCAGAGGGCCCCACTGGGCAGACAAACTGGCAGTACACCAGGCCGTCAACGATGGGCGACTCGCCCTCACCGCCGGCGCCGATCAAGCGAAGCTCGCGGCCCTCTCGCTTCGCGAACACCAGCACCCGTTGCCCGGCCGAGTACTCCGACCAACGCCACGCGCACGGCCAGTCCCGAAACCGCTTGATCCTTACCCCGTTGTTTCTTGCCTCGCCAACGACGAGGTCTTCGACTTCGAGCAGGAACGTCTGATCGTCGACTTCTTTGATGCTCCCTGCCGCGATCAGGTCGGCCTGACCAATCAACTCGTAGAGATGGGTCGACGCGTAGTCGCCCCATGCGTCGGAAGCAAGGAGTCCTGCCAGTAGAACTGAAAGAAGAAACCTACCCATTGAACTGCTCCGTCGGCGTGTCACGGGAGCGGGGATGCGATCTAACTCACCGCATCGTAGCAGTTCCAGAGCGTTTGGGCCAACACGGCTGAGTTGGCTAGATGGTTAGCTTGTGCGGCCCGCTACACCCCCGCCCGCACCGCTTCACGCTTCGCCACCAGCGCCCGCACGTGCTCGATGTCGTCCTTCGGCGTGGCGCTGATCAGCTTGCGGGTGTACTCTTCTTTGGGGTTGTTGTAGATGTTCTCGGACGGGCCGAACTCGACGATGCGGCCGCCCTTGTCGCCGTCCTCCAGCGTGATCGGCTGCATCACGGCCATCATGTCGGCCATGAACTTCACCACGCTCAGGTCGTGGCTGATGAAGATGTACGTCAGACCGCGGTCCTCCTGCAGCTTCTTCAGCAGGTTGAGCACCTGCGCCTGGACCGACACGTCGAGCGCCGAGACCGACTCGTCGCAGATGATGAACTCCGGCTCCACGGCCAGCGCCCGGGCGATGCAGATCCGCTGCCGCTGGCCGCCGGAGAACTCGTGCGGGTAGCGGCTGAGGTGGTCGCCCGACAGGCCGACCTCCTCCAGCAGCGTGGCGGCGCGGTCGCGGCGGTCGGCCTTGCCGGCGCCGAGCTTCTGGATGACCATCGGCTCGGTGATCGCGGCGCCGACCGTCATCCGCGGGTTCAGCGAGCCGTAGGGGTCCTGGAAGATGATCTGCATCTGGCCCCGCATGCGGCGGAGCTCGCCGCCCGACAGGCCGGCCAGGTCGACGCCGTCGTACAGCACGCGGCCGCCGGTCGGCTCGATCAGCCGCAGGATCGCGCGGCCGGTGGTGGTCTTGCCGCAGCCCGACTCGCCCACCAGGCCGAGCGTCTGGCCGCGGTACACGTTGAACGAGACGCCGTCCACCGCCTTGACGTGGCCCACGGTGCGGGACAGCACGCCGCGGCGGATCGGGAAGTACACCTCTAGGTCCTTGACCTCCAGCAGCGGCCTGATCCCCTCATCGACGGTGGTCGTGTCGGGCGGGTGGTGGCCCTCGCTCCACGGGTGGCCGATCGCCTGCAGCTCGCTCTTGGGGCTCAGCAGCCGGCCGCGGCCGTGGGTCTTGAGCTCATTGAGCCGCTCCTCGGTGAGCTGCTTCTCGATGATGGTGAGCTTGCCGTCCTCGACCCGGCTCTCCATGAAGTCCTGCACGGTGGGCAGCAGCCGGTAGGGCGTTTCCAGCTTCGGGCGGCACGCCAGCAGGCCCTTGGTGTAGGGGTGCTGCGGCGCCTCGAACATCTGCAGCACGGGGCCGTACTCGACCATCTCGCCGCGGTACATGACGAGCACGTCGTCGGCGATCTCGGCGATTACGCCCAGGTCGTGCGTGATGAACAGGATCGACATGCCGCGCGTGTCGCGCAGGCGGCGGAGGATGTCGAGGATCTGCGCCTGGATCGTGACGTCCAGCGCCGTGGTCGGCTCGTCGGCGATCAGCAGCTGCGGGTCGCAGGAGAGCGCCATGGCGATCATCACGCGCTGCTTCTGCCCGCCGGACATCTGGTGGGGGTAGCTGTCGACGCGGACCTCGGGGTCGGGGATGCCGACCTCGTCGAACAGCTCGATGGTGCGGCGCCGCGCGTCGGCCTTCGAGAGGCCCTGGTGCAGGATGATCGCCTCGGCCACCTGGCTGCCGACCGTGAATACGGGGTTCAGCGAGGTCATCGGCTCCTGGAAGATCATGCTGATCTCCGAGCCGCGGATCTTGCGCATCTCCGGCTCCGGGAGGCCGACCAGGTCCTTCCCGAGGAACGAGATGTGCCCCGACTCGATCTCGGCGCTCGAAGCCAGCAGCCGCATGATCGACAATGATGTGACCGACTTGCCCGAGCCGCTCTCGCCCACGATGCCCAGCGTGCGACCGGGCTCCACCCGGAACGAGACGTCGTCCACCGCGCGGACGACCCCCTCGTCGGTGTGGAAGTAGGTGCGGAGGTTTTGGATGTCGATGACGGGCGGCATTGCGGGGTCCGGGTTCCGGGTATCGGGTCTCGGCTATTGTGACCGACCAGCTTGCGGGCAGAAACCTCTCTTCCGGAACCCGAAACCCGGGTCCCGCAACCCGCGCTAGTGCCCCGCCTGTTTGAGCCGCGGGTCGGTCGCCTCCTGCAGGCCCTCGCCAATGAGGTTGTAGGCCAGCACGGTGAGGAAGATGGCGGCGCCGGGGTACAGGATCAGCCACCAGGTCTCTTGGATGGCGGTGCGGCCGGACTGCAGCAGCGTGCCCCAGCTGGGGTTGGGGGGCGAGGCGCCGAAGCCCAGGTAGCTGAGCCCGGCCTCGGTCAGGATGGCCGACGCGATGCCGAACGAGATGGGCACCAGCACCGGCGCCAACGCGTTGCGGAGCACGTGTCGCGTCATGATCCGCGGCCGGCTGGCGCCGATCGCCCTGGCGGCCGTGACGAACTCCATCTGCTTGATCTTGAGGAACTCCGCCCGGGTAAGCCGCGCGATGCCGGTCCAGCCGGTCACGCCGATCACGGTCATCAGGTGGAAGTTGCTGACCTTGTCTAGCAGCGCGACCAGCGCGAGGATCAGCACCAGCGAGGGGATGCACATCACGACCTCGATCAGCCGGCTGAGCAGGATGTCCACCCACCCGCCGAGGTAGCCGGCCAGCGCGCCGACCGTGATGCCGATCGCGGCGGCGATGCTCATTGAGATGATGCCGACCGACAACGCCGTCTGCGCGCCGTGCACCATCGACGCGAACACGTCGAACCCCTGCTGGTTGGTCCCGAACAAGTTCTGGCTGCTCGGCTTGCCGTCGACGCCCGAGGGGTTCTCTTGGCGGTCCTCCCAGCCCTTGGCGTAACGCCACTCGCGTTCGCCCTCGGCGTTGCGTTCTTGCACGGCGAAGTCGCGGGTGCGGATCCGGCGGTACGGGTCCTGGTAGACCAGCGGCCAGACGGCCCAGCTTTCGGGGTCGTTCTCCTGCAGCATGATCGGGTAGCGGTTGAGCACCCGGTCCTTGCGGAAGATTGGGTTTTCCCACCCTCGGCTGTAGTAGCCCATTACGGGGAAGTAGACGTTCCCCTTATAGCTGCAGACAATCGGCTTGGTGCCGGCGATGAACGGGGCCAGCAGCGCCACCAGCGCCAATAAGCAGACGTACGCCAACGCCAGCATCGGCAGCTTCTGCTGTCGGAATCGGCGCCAGGACTCGAGCCAGAAGCCGGGCGATTTCTTGGGTTTGTCCGTCATGCGATTCGCGAGGGCGGCCCGGCTAGGAGTACGTGACGCGGGGGTCGACCACCGCGTACAGCAGGTCGGCCAGCAGCTGCCCGGCCAGCGTCAGCACGCTGAACATCAGCGTCAGCCCCATGATGGTGTCGTAGTCGCGCTGCTGGATCGACTCGAAGTACAGCCGGCCCATGCCGGGCCAGACGAAGATCTGCTCCAGGATCACCGCGCCCGACAGCAGCGACGGCAGCGTCAGCCCCAGCAGCGTGACCAGCGGGATCAGCGTGTTGCGGAACGCGTGCTTCCACAGCACCGCGGTGCGGCCCACGCCCTTGGACCGGGCCGTGCGGATGTAGTCTTGGCGGATCACCTCCTGCATGTTCGCCCGGATGAACCGCGAGTAGTACGCCAGCGACGCGTACGTGAAGCAGGCGATCGGCATCGCCGCGTGCAGCATGATGTCCCACGCCTTGCCGGCGGTGGAGAGCTGCGAGTAGTTGTCGGAGGTCAGCCCGTACAGCGGCAGCCAGCCCAGCTTCACGTAGAACAGCAGCTGCAGGTAGAGCGCCGCCACGAACGACGGCAACGAGTACAGTCCGTACAGCACCGTGCTGACCGTGCGCTCGGCGAGCGTGCCGCTCTTGGCCGTGGCCCACAGCCCCAACGGGATCGACAGCACGTAGGTCAGCAGCAGCGAAGTGACCGACAGCAGCAGCGTGGCCGGCGCCCGCTCGGCGATCAGCGAGAGGACCGGCTTGTTGTTCCTGGGGATGCTGCTGCCGAAGTCGAGCTGGACCGCGTTGCCGAACCACTTCCAGTATCCCACGTGCCACGGCTTGTCGATGCCGTAGAGCTTCTCGAGCCGCGCGATCTCCGCGGGCGAGATCTGGCGGTTCGGGTCCATCATCGCCGGGTCGGTTGTGAGCGGCGTGCCCGGCATGAACCGGATCAGCCCGTACACGACGAACGTCACCAGCCAGAGCGTGAGCAGCGCGATGCCGATGCGGCGGATCAGGTAGTTGAGCATGAAGCCAGCGGCAGACGGCGGTGGGCGACTCGGGGCGGCGCGGACGGTCGGCGGGGGCTACGGGGTCGCCTCGGGCGACCACACGCTGCCGAATCCCGGGCTGTACCCGAACGGCCCCCGCGGGCTGAAGTTGTAGCCGCGGAGCTTCTTGTTGAAACCGTAGAAGCTGCTGCGGTAGAACAGCCAGGTGTAGGGCTGGTCCTCCCACAGCTGCATGTGGATGTCGGCGTAGATCTTCGCCCGCTTCTCGCTGTCGAACTCGCGCTTGCCCTGATCGAACAGCTCGTCGACGCGCTCGCTGGAGTAGTTGCCGTAGTTGCGTCCCTCGCCGGTGCCGAAGATGTTCTGGTTGGTGAACGGGTCGGTGCCGGTGCCCCAGCCCGCCATCATCGCCTCGAACTCATGGTTGCGGGACTTCTCCTGCATGACGGTGAACTCGGTCGGCTTCACGTTGCAGACGATGCCCAACAGGTCCAGGCACTCCTTCATCAAGGTGGCGGTCTTGATGCCGGTCTCGGTGGTGTAGGTCGTGAGGGTGAACTCGAAGGGGCGGCGGCGGCCGTTGATCTCCTTGTCGAGGATGCCGTCGCCGTCGGTGTCCTCCCAGCCCGCCTCGGCCAGGAGCTGCTGCGCCTTCTCCAGGTCCTGCTTTACCGGCTCCGGGCCGTCCTTGGGGAACATCCACGCGTCGGGGTGGTAGTTGCCGCGCGACTGCTCGTACAGGCCGTAGCAGATGGTTTCGAGCAGCTCCTCGTAGTCCATCGCGTAGGTCATGGCCCAGCGGACGTTCTTGTCTTCGAAGAACGTCGACTCGACGTTCCAGATGAAGTGGAACTCGACCCACTCGGTGTCGTACACCTTGGTGTTCCGCTGGTAGAAGTCGTCCCCGTTAGTCTGCGTGACCCACTGCTCGGGGCGGAGCTCCATCTGGTCGATGTCGCCCGACTTGAGCGCCAGCAGCGCCGTGTTGAAGTCGTCGATCTGGTTCACGCGGACGGTCTTGAAGTAGGGCTTGTCGCGTACCTGCTCGCCGTCGTGCATGTAGTAGTCTTCGCGGCGCTCCAGCACGAACTCCTGTCCGCGGGTCCGCTTTACCAGCTTGTAGGGGCCGGAGACCACCGGGTCGTCCTCCAGGCGGCTGTGCTCCTTGCTGCGGGCCAGCGTCGGATCGTCCGGGATGGTCTTCTCGTAGACGTGCTTCGGGATCAGCGAGATCTGCATGTTCTCGGTGTTGGTCGGCAGCGACTCCTTGTGGAAGATCACCAGCGTGTGGTCGTCGTACGCCTTCACCCACTTCAGCTCATCCACGCCGGAGCGGACCGCCGGGACGACGACCGCCTCGGTCATCGTGGCCTGGAAAGAGAACTCGTAGTCGTGCGCGGTGACCGGCGTGCCGTCCGACCAGAAGACGTCGTCGCGGAGGACGAACTTGTCCACCATCTTGTCTTCGCTGGTCTGCCAGCTCTTGACGGTCTCGATCGTGGCGAACCACTCGAAGTTCTTGTCGAAAGAGAGGATCCCGCTGTTGGTCAGGCTCTGGTACTCAAACTCCGTGACGCTGCTCGCGGAGAGCGGGTTGGTGCTTTTGAGGTCGCCGCCGACATGGCGGGTGACCGACGCGTTGTAGTTGACGCCCGAGCCGTCTTCGGGGGCGAGCTGGCCGAGCGCCGCGCGCATCCTGGCGTTCGTCTCGGGTGAGTCGTTCCTGAGCTTCAGCGCCTCGTCGGCGGTGATCTCCGGCTTGCCCTGTTCGGCCAGCAGCTCCCGCATCACCTTCAGCCCGTCGCGCACCGGGCGGTCCTGCCAGTTAGCGGTAGCGTCGACCTCTTCCAGCGATGGCGGGTCGAACGGCTCGATCAGGTCGCCGAGCTTGAACGGTTTGGTCGGCTCGGCGGCCTCGGCTTTTTCGGCGGAGGGGCCTTCGGTGGAGGAGGAGGTGCAGCCCGCCGAGAGAAGGAGGAGGGCGGAGAACGCGAGAACGCCGCCGGGCAGCAGGCGCGACGGCGTCAGACAGCGGGAGGTCATCGGGGGTTCCGTGTGGTGCGCGAGGGGTGGTCGCTGGGGCGTCGGCCGGGCGTGGCCGCAAACTCCCCCTAAGCGGCGCATGCTATCACGGTCGTTTCCCGCGGGTCAATGACGATTGAACGGCCGCGCGGCGTCGCGGAGCGCACGCGAGAACGGCGCGGGCGGCGGGCGGTCAGCGTGCTAGCAGCCGGTCGACCGCGGCGCCGATGTCCGGCTCGCGCGTCAGCGACTCGCCGACCAGGATCGCGTCGACGCCCGCGGTCGAAAGCAGGCGGACGTCGTCGTTGGTGCGGATGCCGCTCTCACCTACCAGTACGCAATCCGCCGGCGCCTGTTCGCGCATCCGCACGGTGTGCTGCAGGTCGACCTCGAAGGTGTGCAGGTTGCGGTTGTTGACCCCAATCAGCTTGGCGCCCGCCGCTACCACCGACTTCATGTTCTCCGGGTCGTACAGCTCGACCAGCGGTGTGAGGCCGAGCTCGAGTGCGGCGTCGTGCAGCCGGCGGAGCTCGTCGGGCGTCAGGCACTCGGCGATCAGCAGCGCCGCGTCCGCGCCCACGGCCCGGGCCTCGAGCAGTTGGTGCTCGTCGAGGATGAAGTCCTTCCGCAGGCAGGGCAGGCCGACCGCCTCGCGCACGTCCCGCAGGTAGTCGAGACTGCCCTGGAAGTACTGCTGGTCGGTCAGCACGCTCAGGCAGGCAGCGCCGTGGGCCTCGTAGGTCTTGGCGATCGAGACCGGGTCGAAGTCGTCGCGGATCAGCCCGGCCGACGGGCTCGCCTTCTTCACCTCGGCGATCAGCTTAATCGGCCCCGGCGCGGCGAGCGCGGCGAAGAAGTCGCGCACCGGCGGCGCGTCGGCGATCGCCGCGCGGAGCCGGTCCGCGGGCCGGTCGACCTTGGCGCGGGCGATCTCGTCGCGTTTCGTGGCGACGATCTTGTCGAGGATGGTGGGCATGGTGGGTCGGGCTTGTCGTCGGCTCTGCGTGATCGGTTGCTCGTAGCCCCCGGCAGAGCCGGAGGCTGCGGGTCGATTGGCTGTGTTGCCGTTAGGGTGCTTCTCTCTTATGTCGCCAGCACCTTCTGCAGCTCGGCGACGACCGCGTCGGCGTTCAACGCGACGGTGGTCGACTCGCCGGTGCCCAGGTTCTTGACCTGCACCTGGGACTTGGCGAACTCGTCGCCGCCGGCGATCAGGGCGGCCCTGAAGCCCTTCTTGTCGGCGTACTGGAGCTGCTTGCCCAGCTTCTTCGGCTCCGGGTAGACCTCGCAGCCGATGCCCGCGGCGCGGACCTTGGCGGCTAGCTTGAGGTACTCGTTCAGGTGCGAAGCGTCGAACAGCGGGACGAACACGTCGGCCGGCGTTTGGGCGTCGCCCAGCAGCTTGAGCTCCTCCATCGCGGACAGCAGCCGATCGAGCCCGAGCGAGCCGCCGATGCCCGGCAGCTGCTGCTTGGTGTACAGCTCGGCCAGGTTGTCGTAGCGTCCGCCGCTGGCGATGCTGCCGATGCCGGGCAGGTCGTCGAGGGTGGTCTCGAACACCAGGCCGGTGTAATAGTCCAGGCCGCGGGCGATCGACACGTCGATCTTCACGCGGTGGTCCGGCACGCCGGCCGCGGAGACCGCGTGCATCATGTCGTGCGTGCGCCGCAGCGCTGCCTCGCCCGCCTCGTCCGACGCGATCATCGGCTCTACGGCGCTGAGCACCTCGTCGCAGCCGCCGCGGAGCTGAGAGAAGTCGAGGATGGCGGTCGCCTGCTCGTGCGACGCGCCGGCTGCTTCACACAGCTCGGCCTCAACCTTGTCCCAGCCCGCCTTGCCGAGCTTGTCGAGCGCCCGCAGCACGGCGACCGACTTGTCGGCCAGGCCGAGTTGCCGGAGCACCGCGTTGAGGATGCCGCGGTTGTTGACGTGGATGGTGAACTTGTCGAAGCCGATCGCGGAGAGCAGGTCGTTGATGACCAGCAGCGCCTCGATGTCCGAAGCCACGGCGGTCGTGCCGATGGTGTCGAAGTCGCACTGCATGAACTCGCGGTAGCGGCCGCGCTGTGTGTTCTCGCCCCGCCAGACGCTGGCGATGTGGTACCGCTTAAACGGCGTGCCGAGCTGGCCGATGTGCTGCGCCGCGAAGCGGGCGAGCGGCACCGTCAGGTCGAACCGCAGGCCGACGTCCCGCCCGCCGTGGTCCTGGAACCGGTAGAGCTGCTTGTCGGTCTCGTCGGAGCCCTTGCCGGTGAGTACCTCGAGGTACTCGAGCGCCGGCGTGTCGATCGGCGCGAAGCCGAACGAGCGGTAGACCCGCCGCGCGGTCTCGATGAGCCGCTCGCGCGGGATCATCGCCTCGGGCAGGTAATCGCGGAAACCCTTGAGTGTGCGTGGCTGGATCAACGACATGAGCTGAAAAACCACAAAGACACGAAGGCACAAAGACGAACGGCGGGAGGCTGCTCAGCGGCTTCTGCTTGGTGTCTTTGTGCCTTGGTGGTTCTGATGAATGCGTTAGCGGAATCGCTGCCCGCTTGATTTGCCGGGGCCTAACGCCCTCCAGCGGATGCTGGCGTCGCAACCCCGTGTGTGGTCAACCTAGGCCACCACCGCCAGCGGGTCGGGCTTGCGGCTGCGGATATCCTGCCCCTTCTCTTGGAAGCGGGCCTCGGTGTACTCCCACACCTGCTCGTGGGTCTCGAGGTAGAAGTCGTAGGTCCAGTCCTCGTCGTACTCGCAGTTGTCGAAGGTGTAGTCGCGGCAGATCTGCGGGCGGGTTTCGTACACGCCGCAGCGGTAGTCCTTGCCGAGCTTCTCGCAGACCACGTGCACCAGCAGGTACCAGTCCTCGTCTTCCTTGAAGAAGGTGGCCTGCTCGTGCAGCACGATCCAGCGGATGTACTCCATATCGGCCGCCTCGGTGGGCGTCTCGTACGGAACCGCGATGTAATGACAGCACTTGGCCGTGCAGTGTTCGCACAGGTTGCCCCCCTTGGGCAGGTCCTCGCGGCGGATGCGGTTGGTTCCGAAGGCGGGCAGGGTGGACATGGTCGCGTGCTTCCTTTGCTTGATCGTTGCAGGCCGCCTAATCTACCATGCGCGTCGGGGGCACGGAAGATCGCGGCGGGCTCAGCACCCGCCGGGTTACATCCGTCGGAGGCCTGGAGTGAAGCCTGGCAAACGCAAAGAGCATGGCCCCGGGGTCTCCGACGAGGCGTAGCTCGTCGGCTAGGGTGATTCCGCGTTGGGGCCGCAACCCGGATGCGACGCAATTCCTATCAGCCGGACTATGATGACGCTTGCCCGCAGTTTCCCGCCGATTGAGAGCCCGTCAGCGCGGGTGCTGGTGCTGGGATCGATGCCGGGCGTGGCGTCGCTGGAAGTGGGGCAGTATTACGCGCACCCGCGGAACGCCTTCTGGCCGATCATGGGCGAGCTGTTCGGCGCCGGGCCTGATCTGCCGTACGAGCGGCGGACCGAGCGGCTGGCGGCCAGCGGCGTCGCGGTGTGGGATGTGCTGCGTGAGTGCCGCCGTGAGGGGAGCCTGGACACGAGTATTGAGGTCGCGAGCGAGCAGCCGAACGACTTCGGCGGTTTTCTGGCAAGATGCCGCCAGATTGAGCGAATCTACTTCAACGGGCAGAAGGCCGAGACCGCCTTCCTCCGGCACGCGGCGCCGCTGCTCGACAAGACAACGGCCGACAAACTGACGCTCGCCCGCCTGCCGTCGACAAGCCCGGCGCACGCAGGGCGGAGCTTCGCCCAGAAGCTGGCCGAGTGGCGGCGGGTCGCCGAGGGGGTCTAAACTAAGAACCTGGGGAGGGGAAACGATGAACGAGTACGAACCGCACGAGGCGAATCCTTACGAGTCGTCGCACTTTGCGCCCGACGGCGTCACCGACGCCGAGACCAACCAGTGGGCGATGGCGATGCACCTGTCACAGCTGGCGAACTGCGTGCTGCCGCCGGCGGGGTGGATCGCCCCAATCGTGATCTGGCAACTCAAGAAGAACTCGCTCCCCGGCCTGGATGGGCACGGCCGCAATATCGCCAACTGGATCATCAGTTCACTCATCTACACGCTGGTGTCCGCCGCGCTGGTGATGGTGCTGATCGGCGTCCCGATGCTGATCGTGCTCGGGCTGCTCGTGGTGATCTTCCCAATCATAGGCGGCATCAAGGCAAGCGACGGCGACGTGTGGAAGTACCCCGGCGCGTTCCGGATCTTCTAACAAAGATCCAAGCAGCCGACGGATTACATCCGTCGGAGGTCACGGGGAAGAGCCCGTTGCTTGGCTAGTCGCACCACATGTTCTCCGATGGATGTAAGCCATCGGCTACCGGCCGTTGTTGTCCATCCAGGCTTCGCTCTTGCGCAGCAGCCGCAGCACGCTCTCTTCCTGCGTCAGGCGGTGCACCTCGTCCGGCGTGCACCAGCGGACGTCGTTCGACTCGTGCGACACGACAATCGGCGCCGTCGCGTCGGTCGCCAGCAGGAACCGCAGGTCGTGGTGCTCGTGGGCCGGCTCGGTCACCTCGCCCGCGGCGTTGCGGCGTTCCGGGATGAGATGAACATCGATGTCCAGCGGCTCCGGCGAGAGGGCGAAGATGCGCTCGAGCCCTGACTCCTCGGTCGCTTCGCGGATCGCCACCCGCAGCACGTCGGGGTCGCCGTCGGCGTGCCCGCCGGGCTGCAGCCACTTGTCCAGCTTGCGGTGGTGCAGCAGCAGGCACTGGCGCCGGTCGGGCGAGAGCACCCACGCGCTGCCGGTGAGGTGCCCCGGCAGGCAGGTCCGCTCGAAGCAGTCGGCGTGAGCGGCGGCGAGAGCGCGGACACGCTCGACCATGCCGGCTTCGTCGGGGTGTCGGGACTGGTAGCTGTCGAGGAGCGCGAGTAGCGGTTCGTTCATTGGGTGCTGATGACTTGCGATTCAATCTGGCCCCGGGAGTGGATCGTAGCCCCCGGCTCTGCCGGGGGATGATGCCGAGGTTGAGTCGGTTGGTTGCGCTATCCCCCGGCAGAGCCGGGGGCTACGAGTCGAACGGTGCGGGCTTGATCAATCACTTGGATCCCGTCCTACCTACCGCTGCAGATTCCAGCGGTCGTCGCGGTAGTGTTCCGTCGCGAGCCGCTCCATCAACGCCGTGGGGACGTTTGTGAAGTCCTCATCGGCGCCGAAGCCCCGACGGAGCGCGGCGGACAGCGCGTCGGCGTCCGCGGTCAGGTTGGTCAAGAATCGGCCGTGCTCGCGTTGGTCCCGATACTCAGGCTGGCGGGGCGGGTGCTTGAGGTACTTGGCGATGTCCTCGACCGGCAGCCCGTGCATCAGCGTGCCGTGGTACAGCAGCCACCGCCGCGCAACCCGGAGGCTGTTGCCGGAGAACTTCAGCAGGCGGTCGCCGTCGGGCACAACCAGGTCGCTCTGCCCGGCACAACGCACGCCCGGCGCCAATCCGCTCAGGCAACCAATCAGCACGCCCAGCACAAACTGGTGCGCGCGGTCCACGGCGGTCAGCTCGGGGCGCTTCTCCAGGTTCAGCAGCACGGCGTACATCAGGCAGCCGGGACCGGTCAAGATCGTCGCGCCGCCGCTCACCCGCCGCAGCACCGGCACGCCATCGCCGCGGCAGGCCTGCTCGTCGACCTCTTCCGCGACGCGTGACGAACGGCCCAGCACCAGCATCGGTGTGGCCGGCCGCCACACCCGCAGCACCTCGGGGTAGTCGGATTCGGCGCCGGCGGCTTCCAGCAGCGCGTGGTCGAGCGCCAGGTTGTCGGCCGGTTCGTCGCATGTGTGGTCCAGCCAGCGGAGCCCGCGGGGCGCGGCGGGCGGGGGCGTGGTCGGGCAGGGTGCTGTCATGTTTGACGATTGTAGGGGTTGCGCCGTCGGTGGCGTAGCCGGAGTGCGCCGAACCCGTGGGGGCGCCGCTGTGCCCCGCGCGAGTGTCGGTCCACAATGGGTCGGGCGCACAGATTCTCTGAGCGCCCCAACTCGAAACAGGCTTGAATCTTTTTTGCCTGCTAGCAGTTGTACGGGAGGAAATTGATTTGCCGCGACGCGGGTCATGACGCACACTTCCGGCAGGGAAATGAGTCCCTCCGGCGTCCGTGCTCCGCGGCCGCTGTGCTTTTCAAACGGATATACCATTTCGTCGGGTCAATCGAATGTTCAACCGCGTGACTAACTGCGTGCTTGCCCTGGTCATTGGACTGGGCCCCATGAGCGGGCTGCGGCCCGCCCAGGCTCAGTGCTGCGGCCAGGCCTACCGCGTCGAGTGCCAGACCGTCTACGAAGAGAAGCAGGTCACCTGCTACAAGACCGTCAGCGAGACCGTCTGCGAGGAGCGGCAGGTGGTGCGCAAGATCCCGACCTACGAGACCCAGTACCGCCAGCGGACCTACAAGGTCATGAAGCCGGTGCAGGAGACCTCCATGCGCGAGGTCCGCTACACCGTGCAGCGGCCCGTCTACGAGACCCAGTACCGCGACGCCAGCTACAACCAGGTGCGAAACGTGGTGGAGACCTCGTACCGCGACGAGGCCTACACCGTGCAGCGCCCCGTCTGGGAGACCAGCGAGCGCACCGAGCGGTACGTGGTGCAGCGGCCCGTGTGCGAGACCGTCTACCGCCCGCAGGTGCGCACCGTGATGCGTCCGGTCACCACGTACAAGACCGAGTACGTCGACCAGGGCTGCTACGTGAATCAGGTGTCGGTCACGCCGGGCACAACGTCGGGGCCGCGCCTCCGCTGGATGAGCCCGCAGCAGACCGTCGACCCGGCGACCGGCGTCGTGCAGACCGTGCGGCCCGGCCTGGCCTGGGTGAACCAGACCACGCCGCCGCAGCAGACCGTCCAGACGGTCTGGAAGCCGAACGCCGTGGCGGTGCAGAAGCCGGTGGTCTGCATGGTGCCCCAGCAGGTGACCGAGCAGGTGCCCATGCAGGTGCAGCGGATGGTGTCCGAGGTGCAGTGCCGCAAGGTGCCGGTCCGCGTGTGCAAGATGGTCACCGAGCAGCACGTCCGCAAAGTGCCCGTTCAGACCTGCCGCCAGGTGGTGGAGCGGATCGAGCGGCAGGTGCCGGTGCGGGTCTGCAAGATGGTCTGCGAAGAACGCGTCTGCCAGGTGCCCCACACCACCTGCAAGATGGTGTGCGAGGAGCGCGTGGAGAACATCCCCGTGCGGGTCTGCAAGATGGTGGAGCGGGTTGAGACCGTCCGCACCCCCCGCGTGATCACCAAGAAGGTGCCGGTCACCTACACCTACAAGGTGCCCCGCACGGTCACCTACCGTGTGCCGATCGAGGAGCCGTGCTGCGCCGCCGTCGAGCCGGCGACCGCCGATCGACTGGCGATGGCCGACTGAGGCGGCGCAGGCCGTGGCGTACTGCGTGCGTTGCCCGGCGGCGGCTAGCCCTCGAGCGTTGTGTCGAGCGTGATCTTGGTGTCCAGCAGCTTCGACACCGGGCAGCCCGCTTTGGCCTTGTCGGCGAGCTCGTCGAACTTCGCTTGGTCGGCGCCCGGGACTTTCCCCTTGAGCGTCAGGTGCACCGACGTGATCGCGAACCCGCCATCGACCTGCTCGAGCATCACATCTGCGGTGGTGTTGAGCTGGTCGGCTGTCAGGCCGGCCTCGCCCAGGATCTTCGACAGCGCCATGGTGAAGCAGCTCGCGTGGGCGGCGCCGATCAGCTCTTCAGGGTTGCTGCCACGCTGACCCTCAAAGCGGGCGGCGAAGCCGTACGGGTAACTAGACAGGGCGCCGCTCTCGGTAGAGATCTCGCCGCGGCCGTCCTTGAGCCCGCCTTGCCACGCGGCCGAGCCCTTGCGTTTAATCTTCATGGTCGCTCCTTGTGCTGAGTTCTGACGTGGGAATCGCCTGGCCGGGAAGTATTGCCGGCCGGCGACCGAAATCAATCACCGCCCGGCCGACGATTGACTTCTCGCCGCCGCTGCGCGACACTGCAGGGCTTCTCAGCACCCCGCAGCGAAGTCAGCACGGATGACGCTTCCTTTCCCCACCGCCGAGGACGCCGCGCCGGACCCGGCCGCCCGCTACACGGCCACGATGCTCGCCCGAATCACCGGCGCCACGCCCGACGCCGTCCGCAGGTGGACCCGCCGGGGCTACCTGCAGGCCGAGGCCGACCACGGCGGGTCGGTCGCCTACAGCTTTGTCGAGGCCCGCGTCGCCCAGGTGCTGGCCCAGATGACCGCGGCCGGGATGTCGCTCGGCCAGGTCGACCGAGTTGTCGACCGCCTGGCCGAGTCCGCCCCCGCCGGCTGCCGGCCGCTGGCCGAGTGGGACATCTCGCCGCGCGGCGACACCGTGGTGGTGCACGCCGCCGGCCAGACCCGGGACGCGGGCGGCCAGTTGCTGATCGAGTTCGACCGCCCC
Source organism: Posidoniimonas corsicana (assembly GCF_007859765.1). Lineage (NCBI taxonomy): Bacteria > Pseudomonadati > Planctomycetota > Planctomycetia > Pirellulales > Lacipirellulaceae > Posidoniimonas > Posidoniimonas corsicana. Next base: position 224,618 of record NZ_SIHJ01000005.1, on the reverse strand, counting down.
GCCGAGCCGGACCACCCGCACGAGGCCCACCGCGCAGTGCTGCTGCCGTTCTGCCCGGAGGACGACTCCGACGAACCACTCGCGTTCAACGCCAACGACATCCGCGACGAGGCGACCGAACTGCTCGAGCAGGGCGACTGCCTGCTCGCCGAGCAGATGTACCGTTCGGTGCTGCTCTCGGGCGAGGGCGAGCCGCTCGACCACCTTGCGCTCGGCGAGTGCCTGTACCGCCGGGGCGACCTGGCCGCGGCCCGCGAACGCTTCGCGGTCTGCCTGGAGCAGGAGCCGGACTGCCTGGCCGCACGGCTCAGCCTGGGGAGCGTGTACCAGGAGCTGGGCGAGTGGGAGCTGGCCGCCGGCGCGCTGGAGGGCGTGCTGTCCCAGTCGCCCGAGTGCCCCGACGCGCTGATCCCGCTCGCCGAGACCTACGACCGCCTGGGCCGCACCGACGAGGCGCAGGACCTGCGTCGCCGGCTGCTCCGCTTCGCGCCCGACGGGCCGTGGGCCGACGAGGCCCGCGCGCGGCTCGCCGACGCCGGCGCAGCTTCCGCGGAGGACCCGCAACGCGGCCCCGTGGTTGAAAATCCCGACCAGTCCCCTATTCTGCAGGGGTCGTGACCCCGGTCGGCGCCGCACGGGCGGTCACAAGGCGGGGCAACTGACGGTGGACTGGACCGCGTATGGGTGACATTCTCTTCCGGTACGAACGGGTCAACCCCACGACGTGGGCGTACCTGTCGTCGCTGCTGTCGATCGCGCTGTTCTTCAAGTTCAACCGCTTCTGGAGCGTGCGCAACTTCGACCTGCTGCTGGTTATCCTGCTCGCCCCCGGGCTGCTCTGCATCAAGCTGGGCCTGGAGCAGAACGCCACCGGCGGCGACGGCTACGGCATCGAGATGTTCGGCTACATCTGGCTGTTCTCGGTCAACGCGATGCTGCTGCTGCGGATGCTGCTCGACGCGGCGATGGTGCGTCGGCCGCTGCTGGAGTCCAACCTCACCGTGGGCGGCCTCAGCTTCCTGACGGTTTCGCTGCTGCTGTTCCTCACGGCCAACGTCATCAACGGCGACCCGGAGCGGGCCGACGTCTTCGCCGCGCAGCGGGCGGAGCACGTCCGCAAGGTCGAGACCTCCAAGGTCGAGGCCGACACGCTCGACACCCACGGGCCCGGCTTCACGCTGTTCTTCTTCCTGCCGCACATCTCGACCCAGACGGTGCTGGGCGACCGCGCGCCCGACCCGCCCACGGTACCGGTGGTCGAGGAGCAGCCCGGCGACGGCCAGCCGGACGCCGCCGCGCCCACGGCGCCGCCCGCGTCGACCGCGCAGGAGGTGACCGCCAAGATCATGGCGATCTTCTCGCAGATGATGATCGTGCTGGGCATCGTGCTGGTGGCCGCCCGGCACTTCGACAACCTGCGGATGGGCATCGCCGCCGCGACGCTCTACCTGATGCTCCCCTACACGGCGATGTGGACCGGCGCCGTGACCCAGGCGCTGCCCGGCGCGCTCTTGGTGTGGGCCGTGCTGTGGTACCGCCGGCCGCTGGTGTCGGGCGCGTTGATCGGCGCGCTGTGCGGCAGCATCTACTACCCCATCTTCCTGATGCCGCTGTGGATCGCGTTCTACTGGAACCGCGGCCTGGCGAGGTTCCTGATCGGCTTCGCGGTGTCAATCCTGGCGCTGGTGATCGTGCTGCTGTTCACCTCGTTCGACATCAGCGGCTTCCAGCCCGAGACCTTCGGCAACCGGCTCAAGCAGATGTTCGGCCTGTTCCTCCCCCGCATGGACGAGCAGGACGGCGTCTGGCACTACTGGAACCCGGTGTACCGGCTGCCGGTGATCATGGCGTTCCTCTGCCTGAGCATGAGCTTCCTGGTGTGGCCCTCGCAGAAGAACCTCGGCACGCTGCTTTCCTGCTCGGCGGCGCTGATGATCGGCACGCAGTTCTGGCACGCCCACTCGGGCGGCATGGCGCTGGCGTGGTGCCTGCCGGTGATGCTGCTGACCATCTTCCGGCCCAACCTCGAGGACCGCGTCGCGGTTGACGTGGTGTACGGCAGCCGCTGGACCCGCAAGGCGGGCTGACGGCGGCGCCCGTTAGCTCGCCGCGAAGTCGCCTGGGCTGGTCCCCAGGTCGACGATGCTGCACGCCACGATCGGCCGCAGGCCGAGCTGCTCCGCCCGCTCCACCACCTCCGGCGCGTCGGCGCCCGGGTTAAGCCAGAACTCGCGGCAGCCCTTCGCGGCGATCTCCTCCAGCAGCCCCAGCGTCACGTGGGGCGGCAGGTACACGCTCACGCGGTCCAGGTCCTCGACCGGCACCTCGGCCAGGGTCGGGTAGACGGTCAGGCCCTCGATCTGGCCCCCCTTGGGGTTCACGGGGTAGACGTCGTACCCCTGGTCGAGGTGCGCACGCACCGATTTGTTGCCGTACTTCGAACGGTCGCTGCTGGCGCCAAGGATCGCGACGGTGGGCTTAGACATGGGGGGACTCGGTCGGTTGCGTGGTGCGTTGCCCCAGGAATACAGCTGCCGCGCGCGGACGGCTACAGGTCACGCCGCAGGTCCACCACGTTGGTGGTGGTGCGGTTGGCCAGCCACCGGCGCCAGGCCTTCTTGTCGAAGCCAAAGTTCTCGCCGGTGAGCTCCACCAACGCGGTCCGCACGTCGGGGTTCTTGAGCTGGACTTTCTTGACCGGCGCCTTGCCGCCGCCGAAGGAAAACCCGCCGCGTGAGTCCATCGAGTACGTGTCCTGCGGCGTGTCTACGCCCATCTTGAACTCGTGCGTGGTGATCAGCGCCGTGATCAGGGCGCCGAGCGTCTCCTGCGAGCCCAACGCCCGCAACGCGTTGCCCGCGCGATTCACAATCTGGTTCTGCTTGCTCTTGAGCGCCTTGGTGTAGATCTCGGCCAGGCCGGGACGGCGGGCCTCCACCAGATGCTCCAGGCACTGCTGCCGCACCTCGTGACGCGGCGAGTTGAGCGACAGCGTGGCCAGCGCCTGCACGGTGGCCGGGTGTTCGATCCGCGCCGCGGTGGCGATCAGCAGGTCCTGCACGTCGAGGTTCGTTTCGGACTCGAGCATCCGCACCAGTGCGCCGGCGGCGGCCGGGTCACGGAGCCCCTTAAACTTGTCGGCGGCGGCCATCGACTCCTGCGGCTTTGACGAGCCCAGGTCGCGCCGCCAGCGGGCGAGCTGCTTCCGCCAGTTCACCGCGGCCTCGGTCCCGCGCTTCGATCGCTCCAGCAGCTCGATCTCCTGACGCGTGCGGAAGCTCCCCTCGTAGCGGAACATGCCGCGCGACGCCATCAGCTCGTCGCGGGTCATCCACTTGCCGCGGTGCCGGCTGTAGCCCAGTTTGCGTCGGGCCTCGGTGTGGTTGGGGTCGAGCTCGATCACCCGCGCGGTGTGCGCGTCGGCCTCCGCGGTCAGGCGGTTGGTGCGGCACCACTCGGCCAGCTCCCAGTTGGCCTCGGCCGTGTCGGGCACGGTGGCGGCGCGGCGGTGGTACTTCTCGCCCTCGGCCGAACGCGGGACCGTGCGGCGGACGTCCGAGCGGTTGAGCGTCACGCGACCGCCGTTGGCCAGGCTGACCACAATCTTGCCGCGGTCTTGGTTCTGGTCGTCGATGGTCCCCTCGATCCGGCCGCCGCTCTCCAGCTCCACAACGTCGGCGCGGGCCGCGGTGGGCAACCAGGCCAGGGCGAGGACGGCGAACGTAAGGCGGGCGGAGGGCAAGGCGTGCATCGGGGGAGGGGGCCCGGGGGCAGCTCGTGGGGGAGCCGGGCGTGTTCTATTATAAGGGCCCGCGGCGGCGGCTGGCGACTATTTCGGCGGCGGCCGTTCGTTGCAATCGGTAGATCCGTCGTAGCTATTCCCCGCCAGACGCCCATGCCCCCCCACCCGCACGACCCCCCACCAGCAGGGGCTCCCGCGCCGCCCGACCAGCACCGCGCCGCCGCGCCGGCCGCCGTCCGCTGCGCGGTGGTCACGGTGAGCGACACCCGCACCGAGGCCGACGACCGCGGCGGCGCGGCGATCCTGGAGCTGCTGGACAGCTCGCCGCACACGGTCGCCGAGCGGCGGATCATCCCCGACGAGCCGGTTGCCATCGAGCAGCTTCTCGACACGCTCGCCGTCCACCAGGAGGTCGACGCGGTGCTGCTGACCGGCGGCACCGGCATCGCGCCGCGTGACAACACGATCGACGTGGTCGAGCGTCTGCTCGACAAGACCCTGCCCGGCTACGGCGAGCTGTTCCGCATGCTCAGCTACCAGCAGATCGGCCCCGCCGCGATGCTCAGCCGCGCCACCGCCGGTGTGATTGGCGGCAAGGTGCTGCTCACCATGCCTGGCAGCCCCAACGCGGTGCGGCTGGCCATGGAGAAGCTGATCCTGCCGGAGCTGTCGCACCTGGTGGGCCAGGCCCGCGGTGGGTAGTCCTTCGCGTTTCACTACTCGCATTCGTCTTCTCCCCAGCCCATGGCGCTGGCCTTCGGCTAGCTGCGTGTAGCTAGCAACGTGTTCCCACACACCCCGCTAGCACCCGCCGCATTGACCTAGCCCGCGCCGCCGGGATTGCCTAGGCTCCCCGCTCGCGCGCCGGCCTGCGCGCGGAGCCTCCGACTTTCTGCCCGTGCCCAAGGAGGGGCGCCGTGCGACGTCTTCTATCACTCCTCGCGCTCAGCGGCCTGTTCGGCGGCGGCTACATGTTCACGCAGGGCATGAGCCTCAAGGATCTCAGCCGCGTGGTGGCGGCCGGCCAGAACGCGGTGCAGCAGGCCTCGCAGCAGCAGGGGCAGGGCGTCGGGCCGGTGGGCTACCAGCCGCAGGCGCCGCCGTCGCCCAGCTCGGCCGGCTACGTCCCCTCGCAGCCCGCGCCCGGTTCCACCATCAAGATCGCCAGCTACAACATCGAGAAGTTCGGCGACAAGAAGGCCAGCAACCCGTACGTGATGAGGACGCTCGGCGCCATTGTCCAGAACCTCGACCTCGTGGCGATCCAGGAGGTCACCACGCAGGACGAGTACTTCATCGACCGGTTCCTCGACCAGTACGTCAACAACACCGGCCGCCGCTACTCGCGCGTGGTCGGCCCGCGGCTCGGCCGCAGCAGCTACAAAGAGCAGTACGCCATCGTCTACGACACCGCCAAGCTCGAAATCAACCCGCAGGTGCACTACACGGTCGACGACCCCGACGACCTGCTGCACCGCGAGCCGCAGGTGGCCATGTTCCGCACCCGCGGCGCGCCGCCCCAGCAGGCGTTCACGTTCATCGTGATCAACATGCACACCGACCCCGACGAGACCGACGTCGAGTTCGACGCGCTCGCCCAGGTCTACCAGCAGGTGGCCCGCAACGGCGTCGGCGAGGACGACCTCATCCTGCTGGGCGACCTCAACACCAACGTCAAGGCGGCCAGCCCGTACCGCAACGAGCCCGGCAGCCGCAGCCTGCGGCCGTCGGACCTGGGCGGCCTGGGGCGGCTGACCTACCTGTACCCGGTGATCCGCGACCAAGCCACCAACACGTCGGGCACCAAGCTGAACGACAACCTGCTGATCCACCGCGGCGCCACCACCGAGTTCACCGGCCGCTCCGGCGTGATCGACGTGCAGGGCGTGTGGGGTTTGTCGCCCGACCAGGCGCAGCTGGTGTCCGACCACCTGCCGGTGTGGGCCGAGTTCAGCATCTACGAGAGCGGCGACCCCGGCCGCATGGCCACCCGGCCCACCCAGCCGACACGCTGACCCTCGCCGCCGCTCCACGACTTTTGTCCCTTTTGGCGCTATCGATTTTTAGGGACAAAAGTCGGGCCTCACCTCAAGCCCGCTGGCTCGTTCCACCCTTGTATAGCAGCGTTGATCGCTCCCTTCGCGTTCTGCGGCGGCCGACTCTTGTCCACCCGGCGCGCCAATAGGGACAAAAGTCGGACCGAACTTGCCGCGGCTATGGACCGCCGATCAGCGATCTATCGCACCCTGCGTACGCCTATTGGACCGCGCGGCGTGGCCGGTTTCTACAGTAATCTTGGAGGCCGATAGAGGGATTAAAATACGTAGGTAGAGTTTGGTGATTGCGAGCAGCTAGACTATTTTCAGACACTAGTGCAACTCAGCAGATCGCGGTCGGGCGTGAAAGCGAAAAGAGATGGGCCACCTGATTTGCTAGAAGAAACCTTAGCCCAAATGCGACGCGCGTTTCCAATGGGGCGCTTTGGAACGCCGGCAGATCCAGATCTAGTCAATGAGGTCTACAAGCACTTTCCCAATGCTCCAGAATCACTTCGGGAGCTTTGGTTGACGTGTGATGGGATCGAACTAGGACTCGAGGATGAAGTTGCAAGGCTCTATCCCGTTTCTCAGGTATTGGAGAGGTTGAGTTGGTGGCTAGGTGACGGCAATAGCATCCATGCCGTGCTGCTTCCACTAACTGACGACGGTAGCGGAGACTTCAGTTGTGTTCACTGCGGGGATTCGCCGCTGAGAGGCTGCGTCGTCTTTCTAGAGCAGCACTGGACGCCCGACTATCTTCTTGCGGGTTCAGTTCCGGCGTATTTGAGATTTTGGGGAGAAAAATGTAGAGCCACGTTTCTCCCAGATGGAACGAGAGACCCCAGATATGTTCCGCCCAAGCTAGAGCAATGGCCGTTCTTGGGCACACCGGAGCTGAAGCACCCGTGGCCATTCGACGAAGCCTGGCTTCGCTCAAATGACGCCGCCGCCGAGCGGATACTCGCGGATCCAGCTCTTCGCAGCTTCTTCGAGTCGCAGGACAACCTGCAATAGAAACACGTCTTCGGCAAAGGGAGACGCGTGCTTGTCAAAAGGTCCTACCAACGAGGGGAAGGGAGCCGGCCCCAAAGGACCGGCTCCCGGTGAGAGTCAGATTGTCACGAGCGTTACTGCCGCGCGGTGCGGGTGTTGTTCCGCTCGTTGGTTTCCGGCACGCGGTTGCGCGGGTCGATCTGCGCCCGCACCATCACGCCCTGCGTGGACGACGGGACCACAATCACCCGCCGCGTCTGGCCGGGGTGCATGGCGGGCACGTTGAGGCTCTTGGCCAGCAGCAGCCGGCGGCTCTGCACGTCGTGCACGTTAACCGAGACGCTCGTCGGGGGCGACATCGCGAACCCGCCGTTCTTCACCTGGATGGCGATCCCCTGGCCCAGCGGGCCGATCTGGCCGATCTGGAAGTCGACCTTGGGGAGCCCCTGGTTCTGGCGGGGTTGTTGGGCTTGGGCGCCCGGCAGGCTGCTGGCGGCGAGCACCAGGCCGGCCAGGGCAAACAATACGCGTTGCATCGAAAGATTCTCCTTAGGTTAGGTAGTCGTGTGCGGCCGGCGCCGTGGCCGGCCATGAGTAACGGGTAAGTGCCCGCTCGTACGCAGGCGCCGCACGCCTGTTACGAGTCGGTAGAGAATCTCCGCTGGGTTTGCCAGAAGCGAGGACGCACCGCAACCAGCGAACCCGCGCGGTGGCCCGCGGTGCACTTAGCCTGCTGCGTCGCCTTGAAGACGCGGCGCCCTGTGAATCACCAGCTTGGTAGTGCGGGCGGCATACGCGGTGGGGGCGTTGTTCCAGTCGGCCGTCAGTGTGGTGACCCGCTCGGCGGGAAAGTCGTTATCGGCGACGAACTGCAGCAGTTCCGGCAGCGCCGGCCTGACGTGTGACACCCCGATCTTGAGCGTCGCGTCGTTGGCGTACATGTGCATCAGCGGGAGCCTGGTGCCGGGTGACAGGTAGTAGCCGACCGGCGTGCACACGCCGCCGGGCCTGAGCAGCCGCAGGGCCGACCGCACCCCGTCGGCGCGTGAGGAGGCTTCGACGGCGATGTCGTACCGGCCGGGCAGTCGGTCGGCCAGCGACTTCCGGCTGGCCGACTTCAGCGGGATCACATCGGCGCCGAACGAGGACGCGATCTCGAGTCGCGCGGCGTCGTGGTCGATGTAGTCGACCTTAGCGGCGCCGTGCGCGACGGCCAGCCCCGCCGCATAGAGCCCGATGCTCAGCGCGCCGCCCCCCAGCACGACCACCGATCCGCCGGGCCGCTCCCGTAGTGGCGGCACGATACACCGCCAAGCGTCCGCCAGGTTGTCGCTCGCCGCCGCAACCCGCAGCGGGTCGACCCCGGCGGGGACCGGCGCCAGCATGTGGTCCGCGTAGGGGACGCGCAGCTCATCGACAACCATGCCCCCCCAGCAGCCACACTTGGCGCCAAAGCCGTAGGCCGCGAGGACTTCTGATCGAGTGGTCGAGCACTTCGCCGTTAGGCCCCGCAGGCACTCGGGACAACCGCCGCACGAAACCGCCCAAGGCACGACCACCACCTCCCCAACTCGGCGACTCCGAACTTCTTCCCCCACAGAGATCACCTCCGCCACGCACTCGTGCCCGATCCCAAACGGCCCCTTGAAGGGCGCCGGGCCGCAGATCGAGCGGACCACAGGATCGATCAGCCCGAGGTGCATGCCGATCTGCATCGCACGCGTAACAGGGCGGTGGATCGGCAGCGTGTCGCCGTCGCAGCGACCGGCGACAAACGGGCGCACGATCGCGTCTTGCGGGTGCTGAAGCGTGGGTGGTTCCTTCTCCCGCCACTCCAGCCGTCCGGCCCGGATAAACTGCAGCTCCTTCAAGCTTGTCCTCCTGGTCTCTCGCGTTGCCATCTGTGGATTCGTACTGATTTGATAGTCGTCCGCGCGCGATCGGTCTATCGGTCACAGGTGTCTGAAACCGTAAGACGCGGACTTCCGACGAGCCCGGGCGGGTGAACCTTGCGTCGCGCCCGCCGCGCGTGATACTTGGTGAGTGTGAGCGCTAGGTCTGGCTAACGGTGCTCTCAGTGATCTGATCGTTCTCTCAACTTCTTTGTAGAAACCAGGCCACCCCGCGCGGTAGATTACACGCACAACTGAGGCATCCAGCCGAGCTCAGGGCGCACGCCGCCTGTGAGTATTGTGCAGAGCCCGGCCCGAGGGAGCGTCGCAACACGCGGCGCCCTTTGGGCCGGGCTTTTTTCGTGCCCTGAACGAATGGCTACTCGGGCGCCGGGGGCGCTCCGCGATAGCGGAAGCCCCCGACGCTTCCCCATTGCCGGCTCACGTCGGGGGCTTCCCTGCGGGAGCGCCCCCGGGCGCCCAAGCGGTTGTCGTGCTGGTCGCCAGAAACCTGATGGACATCAACTCAAACAGGAATCAAACCGTGAAACGCGTGATGAGAACCCTGGCCGAGGCTGCGCCGCACATCCGCGATGGCGACCTCCTGCTGTTCCGGCGGCGTGGGCTGATCGCGGCTGCGGGGCGGGGCGAACACTCGCACGCGGCCAAGGCTGTCCGCTGGGGCGCCGACCTGTACTGCGTGGAAGTCCGCGAGTGGCACGGCGGCCGCGCAGTCACGCTCGCCAGCCAGGTCCGCCGCTGCCCGGCACGCATCGACGTGTTCGCCGTCAACCCGCGCGGCCGCTGGACCGACTACGACCGCGCCGCCGCGGCCCGCTGCATGCGGCTGCTGGCCGGGTGCGACTACGGCTACTGGTCGGTGCTGCGGGCGGCGCTGCTGCACCTGCCGCTGGTGCGGCTGTTCGTGCGGCCCGAGACCGAGGACCAGGCCGCCGCCAGCCGGCCGCCGTTCTGCAGCCAGGCGTGCGCGCTGGCCGACCGCGTAGCGGGCGGCGTCGACCCGGTTCCGCACCTGGCCGACCGCCTGACCGAGCCGGCCGACCTCGCCCGCAGCCCGTTCTACGAGTACCGATTCACCCTCAGCGGAGATGGCAAGTGACGCGCAACTACCAACGACAACGGCAGCGGCGGCTCGCGCTGACCTGCCTGCTGGCGGCCTGCTCAATCGCGGCCACGCTGGCGATGGTCGCCGCCTGCCGCGGCCAGTGCCCGGGTGGCCAGTGCCGGCCACCGGGCGGTTGGCAGTCCGCGCCAGCGCCGCAGCCGCGGTGGCGGGCTGTGCCGGTCGGCCCCAACATCACCGCTGCTGTGTGCCGCGTGCGGAACCGATTGGGCGGCGGCGACGCGATTGGCAGCGGCACGCTGGTGCACGTCGAGGCCGGCAGGGCGTACGTGCTGACCTGCCGGCACCTGCTGGACGACGGCGTCGGCGACCTCTCGGTCCAGTTCCCCGACGAAGCGGCGACGCCGGCCAAGGTGTTCGCCACCGACGACGCGCACGACCTGGCGGTGCTCGCCACAACGGTCCCGCGGACGCGTCCCGTCAGGGTGACCGAGTACGCCGACAGCCGTACGCTGGTCGCGATCGGCCTGGGCGGCGACGGCCGGCTCCGCGCGGTGCGGGGCGAGCTCGCCGGCCGCTCCACGCCGCAGGGCGCCAGCTACCCGAGCCTGGTCATGCACGGCGCGGTCCGCCCCGGCGACAGCGGCGGCCCGGTGCTGAACGAACGCGGCCTGGTGGTCGGCGTCGTGTGGGGCGCCCGCGGGCAGACCACCTACGCCACTGCCGGGCCGCCGCTGACAAAGCTGCTCGAGAAGCTGCCGCGAGACGAACCTGCGTCGACTGTTCCGCCGGTTGCAAGCGAGCCTCACATCGCCGCCAAGCCGGCGTCGAGTCCAAAGTGCGACTGCCAGTGTGAATGCTCGGGCGACTGCGTGCAGCGGAGCGAACTCGACCGCTACGCAACGCTCAGCGATCTGGACGAGCTAAACCGCCGTTCGCCGGGCGGCTCGACGCCGGCGTCCAGCGAACAAGGCGAGTGGATCGCCGGCGCGTTGGGCACGCTGGCGGCGGCGCTAGGCGTGGGAGGTCCGTTGGGCGTGGCGGTGTTCGCCGCGCAGCTGCTGTTGCGTCGCCGCATCTCCCACCGCCGCGGCCCGGGAGGTCCGCGGGCCGGCGGGTTTCAGCCGGAAGCAGGAGACCGATCAGCAGCGCTACGAGTGGAGCCAGCAGCAGAGCCGGCCCGTGGCCGTCGATACCCCTCCACCGCCCCCGAACGTGCTGCGTGAGACGCACTACGTTCCCTACGAGAACGACCGCTTCGCGAAAGCCCACCAGTGGGCCAGCGAACAGGTCGCCCGCAAGTTTCCCGGGGCGGTGGAGGTCTTGACCACGCTTGATTCGTTGATCAAGCAGCAGATGAACGCGGAGTGAGGCGAATACTCCCTCCCCCGTTGGGGGAGGGCCGGGGTAGGGGGAAGCGGGTACACGGGGCGCCCCCACCCTAACCCTACCCCACAGGGGGAGGGGCTTTGATTCCGCCGAGGCGTAGCTCGCCGGCTACTACCAACCACCCACCACCCACCACTCCCCACACACCAACAAGGAACCTACCAATGCCAATCACCAACACTGACGCGGTCCTCTGGTACAACGTCGGCGTGTTCGGCGAAGCGGGGTACGCGGTGCCCAACTGGTCGAACGACGTCGGGAGCCTCAACCCGCAGGTGCTCGACTGGGTCGAGCTGGTGGGACGCAACCTGTTCCACATCATGCACCACGAGGACGCCGACCTGCGGATCCCGCCGTCGATCAACACCTGCAAGCGGGTGCACAAGCTGTACCTCCGCGCGGCCAACGTGCTGGCCGGTAGGGCGGTGCCGTCGGGCGTGGACAATATGGAGGTGACCCACGCGCGGCCGGCCGGCGAGGTGTTCCGCGTGTACCCGGTGCCGTACTTCAAGGTCCGCAACCCGTTCCTGCGACGCTGGGCGGGGCTGATCCTGGTGTCGCTTTCGGAGGCGATGCAGCACACCGAGAACCGCAAGGAGATGGAGATCTCCACCGCGTTCGCCGGCACGGTCGGCCAGTACGTGAAGCGGGTCTACACAAACATGGCGATCGAGCTGTTCGGCAAGACCCGCGAGGCGGCCATCGCCGACGGCTTCGCGCTCACCGACGCGGATCTGGCGGCCTACAACCCGTCGGCGTTCTTTACCGCCACCGAGATGGTCGACACCGTGCCGCGGCTGGACCGCGTGTTCACGGAGGACCGCCTGGAGGTGCTGGCCGAAGGAATCCCGGTCACCGAGCTGCCGGCCGACATCAGCCCGTGGCCGACCAACCTGACGAACTTCTACAGCGGCATTCGGAGCGACGGCGTCATGCCGGGCACTACCAACGCAGGTGGTGCGTCGACCGCCGCGCCGATCATCCCGCCGGCGCCTTAGGCGCCTAGGTCTCCCTCCCCCTTTGGGGGAGGGCCGGGGTGGGGGTGAACAGCGGCAGGGTCTGCCCCACTGCACCCCCACCCTAACCCTCCCCCAGAGGGGGAGGGGATTGATGCCACCCCAAACCCCCCGGCGCGACCGGCGAGGCGTGGCTCGCCACCAACCACCAACCACTAGCCACCAACCACCAAATGACCCGCATCTCCTACGACCGTGTACGGCTGGCGCCCGCCGATTGGGGCGGGCTCTGCTCGCTGGCGCTGACCGTGCTGATGCTCGTCGGCGCGACGCTCTACAAGGTGCACGACGCCGCGGCCGCGGTGCGGGCGCGGCAGGCGCGGATCGACGCCGAACTCGGCCACCTCGACGCGCAGGTAAAACGCCTGCAGCAGGACGTGCGGCTGCTCCTACGAAAGGACGAACAATGAACGTGCGAGATTGCATCAAGGACCTGCGCCGCGTGCGTGCGGGCGAGCTCCTTCCTCATCCGCTCAATTGGCGCACGCACCCCGAGCGGCAGCGGGTGGCCATGGCCGCGGCGCTCGGCGAGCTCGGCTACGCCGACGCGCTGGTGGCCCGTGAGCTCCCCGACGGGTCGCTGCAGCTGATCGACGGCCACCTGCGGGCCGAGCTGACGCCCGACGCCGTGGTGCCGGTGCTGGTGGTCGACCTGGACGAAGCCGAGGCCCAGAAGCTGCTCGCCACGCACGACCCACTCGCCGCGTTGGCGGGCGTCGACCGCGGGGCGCTGGCTTCGCTGCTGGAGAACGTCGACACACAGAGCGACGAGCTGCAATCACTGTTCGACGTACTCGCCGAGCAGGCCAACCCAACGGGCGTCGACGTGCCGGCCAACCTGCCGGACCTCGACATCCCCGAGACCTACCAAGTGGTGGTCGACTGCGCCGACGAGGCCGAGCAGCAACAGGTTTACCAAGCTATGCGAGAGGAGGGGCGCAAATGCCGCGTGTTGACACTGTAGTCGAGTGCCCCGTGCACGACTCGTTCCGCGTGCAGCAGGCCGCCGGCCTGTTCGACGTGCCGCTGGCCGACCGGGCGAGCGAGCGGTTTACAGTCGACCTGCCCGACCTCGACGAGGACTGGCGGATCGGCCTGATCGTCGGCCCCTCGGGCAGCGGCAAGACGACCGTCGCAAGGAGGGCGTATGGGGATCAGCTCTTCGAGTCCGCCGACTGGCCCGCCGATCGCGCAGTGGTCGACGCGTTCGCGCCGCTCGGCGTCCGCGACACGGTCGGGCTGCTGACCGCTGTCGGGTTCAGCTCCCCACCATCCTGGATCAAACCGTACAGGGTTCTCTCGCGCGGCGAGCAGTTCCGCTGCGATCTGGCCCGCGCGTTGGCGATGGCGGGAGGCAACTCCGCAGGCCAACAGCCTAGAGCCAACAGCCAACTCGTCGTTTTCGACGAGTTCACCAGCGTCGTCGACCGGAATGTGGCGCGGGTCTGCTCGGCGGCGGTGGCCAAGGCGATCCGCGGTGGGCGGGTCAACAAGCGGTTTGTCGCCGTGACCTGCCACTACGACGTGGCGCGCGCTGGCTGACGCCCGACTGGACGCTCGACATGGCCGACCGGCGGTTGGCAAGGGGGTGTCTTCGACGACCAGCCATCCGACTGGAGATCCATCGCTGCCGGCTGGAGGCGTGGCGGCTGTTTGCGCGCCATCACTATCTGACCGGCTCGCTGGCGCCGCAGGCCCGCTGCTACCTGGCGACCTGGGACGGCGCGCCCGTGGCGTTCTGTGCGACGCTGCCGGTGATTGGGCAGAAGGGCCGGCGGCGGTTCACTCGCATTGTTACGCTGCCGGACTACCAGGGGATTGGAATCGGCTCGCGCGTGGTCGAGGCGGTGGCGCAGCTGCACCGCGAGGAGGGCTTCCGCATCAGCGTCACCACCAGCCACCCGGCGCTGATCGGCCACTGCCAGCGGTCGACGCGTTGGCGGACGTCAGGAGTGAAGCGGAATCGCCAACGCACCCCCAAGACCCACCTGCACCCCAATTACCGCGACTGCAGTGGCCGGATGGTGGTTTCATTCGAGTACACCGGTCCCGTGGCTGGCGCCGCGGCCTAATCAGCCCACGGCGCCAGCCACGGGACAGCCAACCAAAGCAAGTACCTATGCACAACCTCACCGAAACACAGAAACAAGATCTCAGCCGCCTGGCCGCGGTGGGCTGTCGCCGCGCGACCGCGGCGCGGTACGTCGGCTGCACGCCGCAGCAGATCACGGCCGCGGCCGCCGCCGACCCGGCGTTCGCCGGAGAACTCCGCCGCTCCGAGGCCGCCATCGAGCTGGCGCACATGCGGTGCGTGATGCGGGCGATCCAGGACGAGAAGAACTACCGGGCCGCCATCTGGTGGCTGGAGAACGCCGCGCCGGAGGGCTACCTCCGCCGCGCGACCGACGCGCTCTCCAAGCCCGAGCTGACGAAGCTGCTGGCCGCCGTCAACGACGCCATCCAGCGCGAGGTTGCCGGCGACGCCGAGCGGGTGCGGCTGGCGGCGCGTCTTGGCGAACTGGCGGGCGGCCCGCCGAGCTCGCAGGAGGGGCGTCAATGACCATGCACGGATCGAGCATCCTTCCGGCCGATTGGTCGACCGAGCGGGTCGCCCGGGCGCTGCACGAGGTATCGCGCGCGATCTCGGTGTCCGACGCGGCCGAGGAGAAAGAGCCCGAGGACTTGATTGCCTGGGGTCGGAGCTACCTGCCGCGGCACTTCAGCAAGCCGCCGTCGGCCATGCACCGCTGGCTAGGCCAGCAGGTCGACGCGATGCGCCACACGCGGGGCGTGAAGGTCAACCTGATCGGCCCCCGCGGTGGCGCCAAGAGCACCGTGGGCACGCTGGCCGCCGTGCTGCGGGCCGCGGTCACCGGCGGCGAACGGTACATCTGGATCCTGTCCGCCACCGAAAGCCAGGCCAAGAACCACCTGCACAACCTCAAGCAAGAGTTGGCCGACAACCCGCGGCTGCGGGCGGCCTACCCGGCGGCCGCACGGACGCCGCGGTGGTGGCGGGCGTCGTCCATCCGGCTGAGCAACGATGTTGTGATCGAGGCGTTCGGCGCCGGTCAGCGGCTCCGCGGACGCAGGATGGGCGCCGCGCGTCCGAGCCTGATCGTTTGCGACGACATCGAGAACGACCAGCACATCGACTCCGCCCGGCTCCGCGAGAGCAGCCGCCAGTGGTTCTTCGGCACGCTGCTCAAGGCGGGCGACGCGCGGACCAACGTGCTCAACTTGGCCACGGCGCTGCACCGCGACGCGCTCGCCCCGCGGCTGCACACCTCGCCCGGCTGGGCTTCGCGGGTGTTCGCTGCGGTTCAGGCGTGGCCGACCAACCAGCCGCTGTGGGACGAGTGGCGCCGACTGTACTGCCTGCCGGTCGACGACGCACCGCAACAGGCCGAGGCGTTCTACCGCGAGCGCCAAGCCGAGATGGACCACGGCGCCCGCGTGCTGTGGCCCGAGGAGGAAGACCTGCTGACGCTGATGCGGCAGCGCGTCGAGGGCGGCGAGACCGCGTTCGAGCGCGAGAAGCAGGGCCGGCCGATCGACCCCGAGCGGTGCGAGTGGCCCGCCGACTACTTCGGCCCGCACGCCTGGTTCGACGAGTGGCCCGCCGGCCTGCGGCTGCGCGTGTTGTCGCTCGACCCGAGCAAGGGCGCCGACGCGCGGCACGGCGACTACTCCGCCTACGTGCTGCTGGGTGTGGGGGAGGGCGGGGTGCTGCACATCGACGCCGACCTCCAGCGCCGCCCCACCGCGCAGATGGTGGCCGACGGCGCCGCGCACCTCCAGGCGTTCCGCCCGCAGGCGTTCGGCGTCGAGTCGAACCAGTGGCAGCAGCTCTTGGCGGCCGAGTTCCAGACCGAGCTGCGCCGCCGCGGCCAGTTGGGCCGCTCGATCGCCGAGATCCACAACCACACCAGCAAGGCGATGCGGATCCGCCGGCTGGGGCCGTACCTGTCGCAACGCCGGCTCCGCTTCCGCCGCAACTCCCCCGGCGCTCGGTTGCTGATCGAGCAGCTGCAGGACTTCCCGCTCGCCACGCACGACGACGGCCCCGACGCATTAGAGATGGCGGTGCGCCTAGCGGAGGAAGTTTGGCGGGGTGGGTAGGTGGTAGGTGGTTGGTGGTTGGTGGCGAGCTACGCCTCGCCGTTCGCGCCGAAGTCGAGATTGCCTATCTAACCTTTTCCTCTGACAGGAGGGCAGCGGTTGGCGGCGCTGTGTGCCGCATGTTCGATCGACAGTGACTCACGCTCATTGAAGGAGCCCAAGCATGTCCCAAGTTTTCCCCGATGTCGAACCCACCATCAACAGGCTTCGCCAGCGCCTCAGCGAGGCGTGCGACAGCCTGTGGGACGACTTTGTCGACCCCCGCGACGCCTACGCCGGCGACGGTGGGGAGTGGTGGCTGCCGCTCGCGGCTGCCGGCCGGTCGCGGGCCGATGGCCCGCTCGACGAGTTGGGGCTGTCGCGGCTGCGGGAGGAGTGCCGGCGGCTGGCGATCGGCAACGAGTTCGCCATCAACGGCCACGAGAACCGCGTGAACTACCTGGTCGGCGCCGGGCACGTGTACCTCGCCACGCCACGCAAGGGGACGCACGCGTCGGACGAGCTCGCCGGGCGGGTGCAGGCGGTGATCGACGAGTTCCGCCACCAGAACCGCTGGCAGAGCCGCCAGCAGGAGATCGTCCGCCGCCTGGACCGCGACGGCGAGGCCTTCCTGCGGTTCTTCACCGCCGGCGGCCAGACGCACGTGCGCTTTATCGAGCCTGACCAGGTCGCAGCGCCGGAGCGGGCCGCCCGCGACCCGCGGGCGCGGTTCGGCGTGGTGACCGACCCAGCCGACGTCGAGCGGGTGCAGGGCTACTACGTCGACGGCCGCTTTGTGCAGGCCAACCAGGTGCAGCACCGCAAGGCGAACGTGGACGCCAACGTGCGGCGTGGCCTGCCGCTGTTCGCCGCGGTGCGGAGCAACCTCCGCCGCGCGGAGCGGCTGCTCAGGAACATGAGCGTCGTGGCCGAGGTGCAGTCCGCCATCGCGCTGATCCGCCGGCACCGCACCGGAACGCGGGCGGGCGTCGAGCGTTTCGCCGATGAGACCGCCGCCCAAACCACCGTCGACTCCCAGGGCCGCACCCAGCGGGTCACGCAGTACGGCCCGGGCGCCATCCTCGACGCGCCGGCCGGGCTGGAGTACGAGTTCCCCGCCACCGGCATCGACGCGTCCCGCTTCGTGGCGGTGTTGCAGGCGGAGCTACGGGCGATCGCCGCGCGGCTGGTGATGCCGGAGTTCATGTTCACGAGCGACGCCTCCAACGCCAGCTACGCGTCGACCATGGTGGCCGAGGGCCCCGCGGTGCGGATGTTCCAGCGGCTGCAAGCGACCCTGGTGCAGGACGACTGTGAGGTGATGTGGCGGGTGATCGACAACGCCGCCCAAGCAGGCCGGCTGCCGCGCAACGTGCGGGAGCTGATCGAGGTGCAGGTCACGCCGCCGTCGCTCGAGGTGCGCGACCCGCTCAAGGAAGCCAACGTCAATAAGATCGCCCACGCGGTCGGCGTGCTCTCCCCCCAAACCTGGAGCCGCCGCCTCGGCCTGGACTATGACCAAGAGCAGATGAACCTGGCGATGCACGCGAAGCGCGGGTAGTAGTGGTTGGTGGCTGGTGGCAGGTGGTGGTTGGTGGTTGGTGGTTGGTGGCGAGACAGGCTTCGCCTGTCGCCCCAGTGTGGAGTCGAACCCCCAGAATCCCGCGCTAGGAATCGCACTCCAGTGCCGTTCCGAGCAACAAACTTGTGCCCTAAAACTATCCCTGCACAACATATTGATTCGCCCCATTTCTTTGTAGAAACCGGCCACCTGATCGAAGATCTTTAGGGCATGAGAACAACCCACACGACAACACGAACGCGGGCGGAAAAGGCGAGCCATGCACAGGCGGTGCTCGCCGAGATGCTGACCAAGGTTGCCCGGCCGGGCTACTTCGGCGCGGCGACCATGACGGTCACCCTGCAGGACGGCCATGTTCAGCAGGTGAAGGTCACCACGGAAAAACAGATCAAGGTTTAGGAGGCCAAGTAACTCCCTCCCCTGTGGGGGAGGCCGGGGTGGGGGTGAGCACCGGCAAGGTCTGCCCCACTGCACCCCCACCCTAACCCTCCCCCAAAGGGGAGGGGAGCAATCGACGGTATCGAACGAGCCTGACACCCGTCAGGCATCCCCTTCGAGCCCACCCTGGCGCCCGCGCGGCGTCTCGGTGGGCTTTTTTTGTGCCCCGAGCGAGGAGAGCCATGCCCGAAGTCAACGAGAAACCACGAGCCCTTCAGGAGTACGTCGACTCCCGCGACCAGACGCTGCGGCTGGACCGCGCGGCGAGCGTGCTGCGGGGCGTGAAGCTGCTGGGGCTGACGTCCCGCAACCAGCGCCGGTACCAGGAGCACGCGCTGCGGCGGGCGGCGCCGCTGTACGAGGGCGCCCGCGTCAACGTGAACCACCCGGCGGGCGACCCGCTCGCCCCGCGCGACTACCGCGACCGGTTGGGCGTGATCCGCGGCGTCGAGCTGCGACCCGGCGAGGGGCTGTTCGCGGCGCTGCACTTCAACCCGAAGCACCCGCTGGCTGAGCAGCTTGTGTGGGACGCGGAGCACGCGCCGCAGAACGTCGGCCTGTCGCACAACGTGCTGGCCCGCACCGCGCAGCGCGAGGGCCAGACCATCGTCGAGGCGATCGAGCACGTGCGGAGCGTCGACCTGGTGGCCGACCCGGCCACAACCGACGGCCTGTTCGAGCACCAGCGCAGCGCCGAGGCCGACCAACCGGGCCTGGAGGAGCAGGTGCGGTCGCTCACCGACGCCCTGCGGCAGGTGGAGCAGCAGGCCCGGGTCTACCGGCTGCTGGCCGAGCACGGCCTGCGTCCCACCGGCGATGGCGAGTCGGCCGTCGGCGCGGCGTTCCTGCACGCGTTGATGGAGACGGCCGATCCGGCCGTGCTCGAGCGGCTGGTCGTCGACCGTGCCCGCCTGCTGCAGGAGGCGGCCCGCGACAGCTTCGGCCCGATGACGCTCGCCCGCGAGCAGCAGCTGCTGGGCGACCCGTCGGGGCGGCCGGCCAGCACCAGCGACTTCGTCCGCGCGATCGGTGCGCCACGGTAACCGCGGCGCACCGAACTTCCCATTCCGTTCTCTCTAGGAGCTACAGCAGATGGCGAACACGATGCGATGGCGCTACGGCGCAACCAACCCGGTGGTGATGGCGGTTGACGCGGCCACCGAGATCGAGATCGGCGACCTCCTCTACCTCGAGACCGACGACGCCCGGCCGGCGGGCGACCTGTTCGACCAGGGCTCGGCGTCATTGAACCAGCAGTCCTTCCACAGCGTGTTCGCCGGCGTGGCGATGCAGCAGAGCGCCGCGGGCGACGCCAAGCCGATCCGCGTCGCGACGACCGGCGTCTTCGAGTTCGAGTGCGACGCCGCCACCTTCGAGGTCGGCGACCTGATCGGCGCTGCGGAGAACGCCGCCGGCGACGCGCTGGAGGACCAGAAGGTCGCCGCTGTGGGCGGCGTCAGCTCGGCCATCGGCCGCTGCGCCGCCAGGGCGCCCGACGCCGCCAGCCGCGTGCTCGTCGACCTGGTGAGCAGCATCGCCCGCGGCGGCGTGCAGGCCGTGGCATAGGAACTCCCTCCCCCTGTGGGGGAGGGGGGGTAGCAGCGACCAACCTACAACCATCCAAGGACCAACCATGCTGAACTACCGCGAACTCAAACGACGCTACGAACTCGACGGCGCGCGGCAGACCGTCGAGCACCTGACCACCGCGCTCGAGGAGCGGCAGCTCCGCCCGGAGGACTTCAGCCTGCGGGACCTGGCCGAGGCGCTCGTGCCCGACGGGCGGGAGTGGGTGCGGCTGCTCGACCCGCGGGCCGACGGCGTCAGCCTGCAGGAGGCCGGCGACGGCGTCGACGTAACCGCGTTCCAGAACGTGGCCGGGCAGGTCGTGCGGTCGAAGGTGCTGGAGGCCTATCAGCAGGAGGCGTTTGTCGTCTCGAAGCTGGTCGACAGCATCCCCACGCGGCTCGACGGCGAGAAGATCCCCGGCGTGAACCGCGTCGCGGAAACGATCGACGAGGTCGAACCGGGCATGCCGTACCCCAGCCTCGGCTTCGGCGAGGACTACATCGAAACGCCGTCGACCTCCAAGCGGGGCTTCATCGTGCCGGTAACCAAGGAGGCCGTGTTCTTCGACCGCACCAACCTGGTGCTCGCCCGGGCGGCCGAGGTGGGCGAGATCCTGGGCCTGAACAAGGAGAAACGGCTGCTGGATCTGCTGATCGGCGTGACCAACAACTACAAGCACAACGGCGTCGCTCATGACACGTACCAGTCGTCGAGTGAGTGGAAGAACGTGCTGGCGGGCAACGCGCTCGAGGATTGGAAGAACGTCGACAAGGCGGAGCAGCTGTTCGCCGACATGCTCGACCCGGCCACGGGCGAGCCGGTGCTGCTGCGGGCCACGCACGTGGTGGTGATGCCGGCCGCGCGGCACGCGGCGCACCGCGTGTTCAACGGGTCGTCGATCGCGTACACGGACGCCGCCAGCCAGACCACCACCACCGCCGCCAACCCGCTGGGCAACTACACGGTGAAGGAGAGCCGGCTGGCGTACCGCCGCGTGATCGCCGCGGGCGAGACCGCCGAGGACGCGCAGAAGTGGTGGTTCCTGGGCGACCTGCGCCGCGCGTTCGCCTACATGGAGAACTGGCCGATCACCGTCACGCAGGCGCCGATCGGCAGCGAGGCCGACTTCACCAACGACATCGTGCTCCGCTTCAAGGCGAGCGAACGGGGCGCCGCGGCGGTGCTGAACCCGCGGTACGTGGTGAAGTGTACCGGGTAGCTCGTTTTTCCCTCCCCCAAAGGGGGAGGGAACTGAGGTCCCCCTCCCCCGCGTCGGGGGAGGGGCTAGGGAAGGGGGTCTTCTCACTGAAAGGATCGTTCATCCATGCCAACGGACACCACCCAGCTGCAAGCGATCCGCGCGCAGACGCTCGACCAGATTGAACAGATCCGCGGCGACCCCAAGCCGACCTACTGGCTCGACGGGCAGCGGGTGCACTGGCAGGAGTACGTCGAGTCGCTGCAGCGGACGGTCGACTGGTGCGACCGCAGACTGTTTGAGTGCGAGGTATTCGAGGTTCAATCACGGGGAGGGGGCGGCTGATGGTTCTGCTCAACGCGGACGACGATTTTGTGGAGGTGATCGACGGGCTGGAGGGCGTGACGCTCGCGCGGGCCGCCGGCGGCACGGTCGAGATCGATGCGGCGCGGCTGGTCGACCGGTCGACCAGCGACGACCAGCCGCCCGGCGGCGGCGTGCTGATCGACGACCTGCTGTGGGACCTGCCGATGCCCAGCGGCCAGGACCCGCCCTCCGTGGGCGACGACATCCTGCACGGCGGCGAGGTGCACGTGGTGCTGAAGGTCGAACGCCGGGGGCCGGGCAGGCGGTGCCGCTGCGCCGCGCGCTGGATCGAGGTGAGCGAGCAGGTCGGCGTGCTGGTCGACCTGCAGAGACCGGTGTGGGAGGACCTGGGGTCGGGGCCGGAGGTCACCGGCTGGAGCACGATCGCCGAGGACGCGCTGGCGCACATCCAGCCGCTGGCGGTCGACCACGACTACAACGCCGCGCCGACCGACACCGCCAGCACGTTCACCGTGTCGCTCTCGGAAGTGGAGGACCTGGAGCTGTGCGAGAAGGTGGTTGCGGCCGACGGCGCCGAGTACCGCGTCGACCGGATCCTCGACGACGGCCGCCTGGACGCGCTGCCGGTGCTGCAGGTCACGCGGACGCTGGCCGCGGCGTGAAGCTCCCTCAGCGGCGTTTCTTGATGGGCTCGATGTTGCAGACCTGGCGGTCGATGCTGGTCACGCGCTGGTGCAGCACGTTGATCAGCGCGGCCAGCACGTCCGCCTGGTCGGACTCGAGCACCAGCCGGGCGCGGTCGATCAGGTCGCGGTTCTCGTTGAGCCGCTGGGCCTCGCGGAGCACGCCCTCGGCGGTCAGCGCGCCGCCGACGCCGAACCGGCTGGCCAGCTCCGCGTAGTCGGACGGCGTCCAGTCTTCGAACAGGTCGGGGCGGGCGGCGGCCTGCTCGGCCACCAGCGGGTTGGTCGCCAGGTCGAACGCCTCGGCGGTCATGCCGGTGGGCGCGGCGAACAGCTCCTCGGACGCGACGCCGAGCGACTCGGCCAGCCGCCGCACGGTCTTGGCGTGCGGCTGCTTGACGCCCCGCACGATGCCGCGGATAGTCCGCGAGTCCAGGCCCGACGCCTCGACCACGTCCTCGTAGGTCAGCCCGTGCTTGGCCATCAGCCGCCGCACGTTGTGGGCGACCAGGGCCGTGGAACCGAGCGGAGAGTTGGCAAGATGGCTCAAAGCAGGCATGCTGGTCGGGGTGAGCCGGCCGCCCGACGGGCGGCCTGGGACGATATACAAAAGTACACTCGGCCGCAGGGGACGTCAAATCCGCGCGGCGTCCGGCACGCGGATCGTGCGGGACCGCGACGCGAGTTCCTTCCTTGCCCCTTACGCAGTCAGTGCAGCAACCCACGATACAGCAACAGCTTAACGCGGCCGCCGCGGCGGCCGTTCGGTCGGTCGGCGTGATCGGCGCCGGCAGCTCGGGCCTGGCGGTCGCCAAGAACCTGAAGCAGGCGGGGCTGCCGTTCGAGTGCCTGGAACGCGAGGACCAGCTCGGCGGCAACTGGTGCTTCGGCAAGCCCCACAGCAGCATCTACCAGTCGACGCACCTGATCTCGTCGAAGCAGCTCACCGAGTACACCGACTTCCCGATGCCCGAGGAGTACCCCGAGTACCCGGGCCACCGCCAGGTGCTGGCCTACCTGCAGGACTACTGCCGGCGGTTCGGGCTCGACGAGCACATCCGCTACAACTCTGGCGTGCGCAGCGTCGAGCGCCATGCCGACCACGGCTGGCGCGTGACGACCGAGAGCGGCGAGACGCGCTGCTACAGCCACCTGGTGATCGCCAACGGCCACAACTGGGACCCGCGGCTGCCGCAGCTGCCGGGCGAGTTCCACGGCACGGTGCTGCACTCCAGCGACTACAAGACGCCCGACCAGCTTCGCGACCGCCGCGTGCTGGTGGTGGGGGGCGGCAACTCGGGCTGCGACATCGCGGTGGAGAGCTCGCGCACAGCGCCCTCCACCTGCCTCAGCTTGCGGCGCGGCTACCACATCCTGCCGAAGTTCTTCCACGGCACGCCGATCGACGTCTGCGGCGAACGCGGCCTGTGGATGCGGATGCCGCTCTGGATGCGGCGGCTGTACGCCAAGGGCGTGTTGTTCCTCACGCAAGGCAGCGCGCAGGCGGTCGGCTTCCCCAAGCCGGACCACAAGCTGTTCGAGTGCCACCCGGTGATCAACTCGACGGTCGTCGACGCCGCGCGGCACGGCGACCTGCGGGTCGTGCCGGACGTGGTCGAGCTGCTGCCCGGCGGCGCGCGGTTCTCCGACGGCTCGACCGGCGACTTCGACCTGATCGTGTTCGCCACCGGGTTCAAGATCTCGCTGCCGTTCATCGACCGCGCCGAGCTCAACTGGCGGGACGGCGCGCCGCGGCTGTACCTCAACGTGTTCCACCCCCAGCGGGACGACCTGTTTGTCGCCGGGCTGATCCAGCCCGACAGCGGGCAGTTCGGCCTGGTCGACTGCCAGGCGAAGTGCATCGCCGCGTACCTCAAGGGCCTGCACCAGGGCCGCGCGTCGGCAGCCGAGCTGCAGCGCGTCAAGCAGACCGAAACGCCGAACCTGTCGGGCGGCGTGCGGTACGTCGACTCCCCCCGCCACGCGGTCGAGGTGGAGCACCACAGCTACCGCCGGCGACTGGAGAAGCTGTACCGCCGGTTGTCGCGGCCCTGAGCCGGAGGAACGCCCGGCGTATGCCTATCCGCTGTCGCGTGTAGGCATGGCGCCCGGCTGGTAGTCATCACTTTTGAAGAGCACACGAAACAGGATTGCCCCGACCGAGGCCCAAATCAAAGTCGACGTCAGGTAGTGAAACCAATCGAACACCAACAAGTCCGAGGCTCTTTTTGGACATACACCAACTGGGAGGCAGAACACGACAATGTACTCGAATGGATACGCTATCATGTAGGCTAGGTACCTTGCTGGCTCAGGGGTGCAAAAGAACGGATCGTCCACCGCAACAAGCGCAAAGCAATAGAACGCCAAGCCTGCCGCCACTCCGGCGGTCCAATGCTTGTACCATCTTGGGCGCCCAGATCCGCCCCCGGCCAACGGCGACTGACTAGGCTCATACGGGTTCAAAACCGCCTCCCGTTCTTTCATAACTCTCTGGAGCATGAGCCGCTCTCGACCAGCGCAATGGATCGGCAGAGGAACTGTCTCAATCTACCCCCTTGCCCCTACCGCACGAAGGTGGCGTATGGCTAGCTTGCCCGACTTGGATAGCTGTCACCTGTCGCCTACCTTCGCCGATGCACTCCTGACGGTTGTTGGCAATTATAACACCTACTTCGTACCCGGCTTCTCCACTCGCAATTGAGGCATCGCGATGACCGAGTTCACAGACGCCCAGCAGCAGCTCATCGACGTCTGGGAAGAGCACACGGCCGCCGAGTTCGAGCGGAAGGACGCGGACGCCGCCGTCGAGACCATGACCGATGACGCCGTGCTGATCCACGTCCCCGTCAGCACCGGCGCCCGGGGGAAAGAAGCCGTGCGCCGGTTCTACCGCGACATCTTCATCCCGCAGTCGCCGCCGGACTTTCGGCTCGAGTTGATCACGCGCAGCGTGGGGCAGGGCCGGGGCATCGACGAGTTCATCGTGCACTTTACCCACACGGTCCGCATGGACTGGTTTGCGCCGGGGATTGAGCCGACCGGCCGCAGCCTGTCGATGCCGCACGTTGGGATCATCGGATTCAACGGGACCAAAATGTGTTCAGAGCACATCTACTGGGATCAGGCCGCCGCGCTGGCCCAGCTGGGGATTCTCGACCAGACGCTCCCGCTGCTCGGCCCCGCGCAGTGCGACCCGCTAGTCAACGAAAACGCCCCGTTCAATCAGCTCATCCAGCGGCTAACTGCCTGACGGCGTTCAGCTATTCCCATTTGATCTCGCACGCGAAGGACCCTTCCCATGACCGAGCTGGAGACCTGGGTCGAGAAGCAGAAGATCTACGAGCTGTGCGCCCGCTACACGCTGACGCTCGACCGTCACGACATCGACGCGTGGGCCGAGTGCTTCACCGCCGACGGCGTGTTCGGGTTCGGCGACCACGGGCTGCGGGGCCGGCAGAAGATCGCCGCCTACGGGCGGGTCCACCAGCAGCTAGGGTCGCGGCACCTGAACACGTCGCTGCTCTTCGAGATCGACCCGGGCGGCGAGTCCGCCACGGGCAGCTCGACTACGGTCGCCACGTTCGCGACGCGGCAGGGCTACCGGGTTGCGTTCCTTGGCCGCTACGAGGACGAGGTCCGCAAGGTCGACGGCGCGTGGCTGTTCGCGCGGCGGTGGGTCGTCGCCGATCAACTGCCGGACGACCCCTCGTTCGACCTGCTCGGCGCCGACCCGGCGCTAGCGCCGCTGGTGCAGCGGCTGGTGGACGCGTATCGGGAACTAGGTGAGCCGATGTAGTTGGCGCCCAGGAAGTCGCTCTCGGCTGCGGACTTCTATCACGGAAGATGTTGAGTAGCCCTGCCGGTCGTGAATCTGGGGGACCGTTCGAAGTACGACTGTTGGATAGGGGTGTTCGAGGTGGCGGAACTAAAAGAAGCGCGTTGCGTGCACCGCCATTGGATTGGCCGGTTCGTTGCCAATGAAATGACGAGTTGTCGCCCATCACAGGTGAATCCTAAGCCGCCACAAGAGACAGCTGGCTAATCAATATTGAGCCTTGACCCACACGACTTGATGCTGAAGCAGGTCGGATACGTAGTCTACGAACTCTCTCTTGAGAAACCACTCATTGAAACTGAACGCCAAGTTGCCGAAGCCGAAGGGTGGTGTGAACCAATCCGTGAAAGCCGTTGATGTGGAACACTTTGAGCACGTGAGCTGGTCGACGGCGCCAGATTCGTACCACTGACTGACCGGTCCGGCCCATTCAAGCGTCTCTGGGTCGAACTCATGCTGGCAGTTTGGACAGGCTAGTTCGAATCCGAGCTCACCCGTGTCATAGACATTGCGACCAATGGAAACGTCCATGCCACAAGGAAAGCAGTCATTGATACTATCTGCCGCGTCGAAGACTCTTGGCCCAGTGGCATATCGAGGACCGTCAGTGAGGTATTCGTGCGTCTGGGGAGTGGGCAGGGTGATGCCACGATCGCAGAGGTCCGCAACGACGATACGTGCAAGTTCGTCAGCTTCCTCCAGCGTGGCCTCGGTATCAACGATCGATTGGATAGATGTCGTCATTTTGGCATTTCAAGCAGCCTGACCTATTGATGCTCAGAACTCCAACGTCATCCCATCCTCAGCAACCACCAGCCCCGGGAAGATCGACTCGGCTTTGGTCAGGTCGAGCGGCTCGTCGGCTTCGCACATCGGGTTCATGTGCACCATGACCAGCCGTTTGGCGCCCGCCGCGGCGGCGTTCTGCGCGACCGCGGTCACGCAGCTGTGGCCGGTCAGCTCGGCCATCTCGTGCTGGTCGTCGTTGAAGTAGGCCTCGTGCACCAGCAGGTCCACGCCCTGGATGTGCTTGAGGTACGGCGCGTCGGGCCGCGCGGTGGTGTCGGTGACGTAGGCCAGGCTGTGGCCCGGCCTGTTGGCGCCAGGCCAGTCCAGACGGTAGCCGACCGAGCCGCCGGGGTGCTCCAGCGGGAACCACGTCAGCCGGCCGCCCTCGGGCAGGTCGAAGTGGCTGGCGAGCGGCACGGAGCGGAACGGCGGCGCGACCGGGAACAGCAGCTCGTTGAACAGGCACCGCCGGATCACCTCCAGCTTCTCTGCCTGGCCGTGCACGCGGATGTGCTGGGCGCCGTCGCCGTTGTACAGGTTCAGCAGGCAGGTGAGCCCGAACACGTGGTCCAGGTGCGCGTGCGTGAGGAACAGATCGAGCGACTCGGTCTGCAGGTGGTCCTGGATCTGGTAGGCGGCGGTGCCGGCATCGAGCACCACGCCGATCTCGGGTATCATCAGGCAGGCGGTGTGGCGGCGGCGGTTCGGGAAGTAACCGCCCGAACCGAGGAGAACAAGCTTCATCAGTCACCGCGCCCTAAGATGGTAGTACGAACCACTCTTCGGCAAGTCTAGCACGCCGCCCCCAGCGGCGACAATCAGGATGATCGGCATGACCCGACTCGGACGCGAGAGCGTGAAATCAGAGATCACCACCTACATCGCTCGGCAAGCACTGGAGGCGGGCGATTTCGGATTTCAGCTTGTGGATCGCGGATTGAAGTATGGCGGCCGCGACAACCACCGGATCCGAGATCCGCAATCCAAGATCCACAATCGCTTCCTGTCGGCCGCGCTGATGCTCATCTGCCTTGCGCCGCTTGCCCTCGCGGTCGGTTGCGGCTCAGGAAGCCAGCCCGCCAATCAGGAAGTGGTGGTCTACACGGCGCTCGACCAGGAGTTCTCCAAGCCGATCTTCGACGCGTTCACCCGGCAGACCGGCATCACGGTGAAGCCGAAGTTCGACGGCGAGTCGACCAAGACCACCGGGCTGGTCAGCGCGTTGATCGCCGAGAAGGACCGGCCCCGCTGCGACGTGTTCTGGAACAACGAGGCGCTGCACACGCTGCGGCTCAAAGAGCTGGGGATGTTGGCGCCGTACCCGTCGCCGGCCGCCGCCGACTACCCCGCCGACGCGCAGGGGCCAGCGGGCGCGTGGCACGGCTTCGCCGCCCGTGCGCGGGTGCTGATCGTCAACACCAACATCATTGCCGAGGCGCGGCGGCCCGACTCCATCAACGACATCATCGACGCCCAGTGGTACGACCGGGTTGGCGTGGCGAAGCCGCTGTTCGGCACCACCGCCACCCACGCCGCCTGCCTGTTCGTAGCGCTCGGCGAGGGCGACGCCAAGGACTTCTTCGAGGGCGTGAAGCGCAACGCGCGGATCCTGTCGGGCAACCGTCAGGTGGCCCGCGCGGTGGCTAGCGGGCAGCTCGCCTTCGGGCTGACCGACACCGACGACGCGATGCTGGAGGTCGAGGCCGGCGCGCCGGTCACGATCATCTACCCCGACCAGGACGACGACCAGCTTGGCACGCTGTTCATCCCCAACACGCTGGCGATCCTGAAGGACTGCCCCAACCCCGGCCCGGCGCGGCAGCTGGTGGACTACCTGCTGTCGCCGGACGTGGAGGGCCGGCTGGTGATGGGCCCCAGCGCGCAGATCCCGCTCAACAAGAGGACCACCGCCAAGCCCCGCGTGGAGACCCCCGCCACCGTCAAGCCGATGCAGGTCGACTTCGCCGAAGCGGCCCAGGCCTGGGACAAGGCCGCGGAGTTCCTGCGGGAAGAGTTCACCGCGGCGCAGTAGGGGCCGCTGAGCTTGGATTCGCCACGAATCGTCGCGGCTCTGCCGCGTTCAAATCTCCCTCCCCAGCAGGGGGAGGGATTGAGGCAGAGTGTAGGTTCCTATGCTTGATACAGTTTACCTGTGATCTAGCACGGGAGTTCGCGGCGGAGCCGCGACGCTTCGTTCACTGCGCCAGCCAACCACCAGCCACCCTCTAGTACCCATAGTGCGCCGCGGCGTGCAGCTTGGCCTGCTCTTCTTCGTTCAGGCCCTCGATCTTCTTGGGGCCGAAGCCGTGGTCGCGGGTGAGGTGGTTCCAGAAGGTCATGCCGCTGACGCCGGCCTCGGGGATCTCGACCGTGGCCATCCAGGTGCGGAGTTCCTCGGCGTTGAGGCTACGCAGCCACTTGCTGGGGGGGCGGCCGTGGCGGGCGCGGCGGACGGCCAGCGGCTCGCCCGGTTCGGAAGGCGGGTCGTCGGGCTCGGGAATCGGCTCCGAGTCGTCCATAGCGGTCTGCTTGCCGCGCCGCACTTCGACCGGGACCAACTCGTCAGGCAGGTAGCCGGTCTTCTCCGTGTACCGCTCGCCGGTCATCTTCTTGACTGGGGTCGTGATGCCGGTCACGCGCCACTCGCCGTCGATCAGTTCTTCGCGCTCGAACCACCGCCAGTGGCTGTCCTCGCCGAGGGTCCAGTGCTCGGCCGGGACCGCGTCCGCGGCGGCGGTGGGGTCGGCGGGCGTGGGCTTGGGTTCGGTCGCGCGCATCGCCAGCGCTGCTAGCTGGTCCAGGCCGTCGGCCCGCAGCTTCTCCGACAGGCCGAACAGGCCCATGCCTACCCAGAAGGCGAATCGTCGACGGTTCATGAGAGTGGTTTCCAACTTGTGGTGAGTGCTGGCGCCGCCCGCAAAGATAGTTCGCGGGACGGGGCGTGTCGCGTTTTTGCCTCACCTCGCGTTGCGACCGGAGCAACCCTCAAGCTCGCCCCAATCGGTACCGATACCAGTAAGGTCGGACCCGTTGCGCCGGCGACCAGCGGCCGCCGCT
Source organism: Posidoniimonas corsicana (assembly GCF_007859765.1). Classification (NCBI taxonomy): domain Bacteria; kingdom Pseudomonadati; phylum Planctomycetota; class Planctomycetia; order Pirellulales; family Lacipirellulaceae; genus Posidoniimonas; species Posidoniimonas corsicana. The sequence goes on along the minus strand of NZ_SIHJ01000005.1, from coordinate 194,881 downwards.
CGGCGGATGATTGATGACCTTCAGCGCAAGGATGCGCTTATGTCGGCGACCTACAGCAGTTTTGACACCCTGACCATTGGGCACTACGAGGGGGGCGCCGCCCCCGGCGGGCCGATGCTGCCGGTGCTGGCGGAGATCCCCGCCCTCGGCAGCAAGCCGACGCCGGCCAAGCCGCCTGAGCCCGAACCTCAGCCGGCGCCTGCGCCGGCCGTGCAGGTCCGCCCCGAGCCGGCCCACGCCCCGCAGGTTGCCTCGCCCGAGGTTGCGGCGCCGCAGTTCCAAGCTGCTCCTCAGGTTCAATCCGCTCCGCAGCCGGCGCCCGCCCCGGCCGAGGCCTTCGCGCCAGCGCCGGCCGCCACGCCGATCCAGACCCCGCCGACTCCCGCGCAGCCACTGCCCACGCCGCAGCCCGTCGAGCACGAGTCGAACGAAGCCGACTGGGAGGACGGAGGGTGGGCCGCGCAGCTGCTCGCGCTCGAAACCACGCTGCGTCCGCACGCCCGGCTGATCCTGCTGGCGGCGTTGATAGCGATCACCGGACTGATGCTGGTGGTGCTCCGCACGCCCGTCGAGACCGTTCCCGAGACGCTCCCGAGCAACATGGTCGACTCGTCCCAGGCGCCGGCGTTGACCGACGCCCACGGGCCGGCGCTGGTCGCGTCGGAGCCGGCCGCGGCCGCCGACGAGGGCGAGCAGCTGCTCGACCCAATGCCGACGATGCCGGCCGAGCCGGTCGAGTCCAGCCCCGCGCGGGCGGTGGTGACCTCCGCCGGGCCGGCGAGCATGCCGGTTGCTCCGGCCATGCCGTCGATGGATGACATCACTCCGATCCCGCCGCACCGCACCGCGTCTACCGAAGTCGCGCCCCAGCCGCAGACCGAGCTGCAGCCGCAGGCCGCGCCCCGCGTCGCGGAACGGCCAACCTACCCCAGCACCAGCTACCCGAGCACCAGCTACTCGGCGCCGGCGTGGTCGGGGTCCGGCGCCGCGGCGCCCAACCCCAATCTGCCGCGGGCACAGCTGCAACGGCCCATCACCCCCTCTAGCGCAGGCATGCCGTAATGAGCTACACCGATCAGGCGTTCATCAAGGCCTACCGCACCGACACGCAGGCCGACCTGGCGTCGGCGCCGGTTCCTCGGCCGACGTCGCACTCGCACGAGAGCCACCACCACGGCCCCCACGCGAACTTCGCCAAGTCGTCCGGTAAGCGGCCGCTGTCCGAGGCGATCGCCCACGAGCGCGCCGCCGAGCCCGCCCCGCGGGAGCCGCTGACCACCGCGGCGGAGATTGCGGGCGTGTCGCTGGCGTCGTTCGCGGCGCCGGAGATCGCCACGCAGCTCGCCGAGCTGTGCGGCGAGGAGTACCGCCGCATGCTCTCGTACGCCGCCCGCAGTGGCGGCGTGATCGGCCTACTGGGCGCGGGCCGGGGCGTCGGTTGCACGACGACTACACTGGCCGCCGGGCTGGCGATCGCCGCCGGCGGGCACGCGCCCGCCGCGTTGATCGACGCCGCCCCGGGCGAGCGCGGGCTGGCCAACTCACTGGGCGTGACGCACTGCCGCTCGATCGCCCGCTGTCTGGAGTCGGGCGGCGCCGCCGCGGACGCGCTGATCTACGCCGAGGAGCAGAACATCTCGCTCGGCGTGGCGTTCGACGAGCAGACCATCGACGAGGGCCGCGTGAACGGCGCGCTGCGGGCGTTGACGGCCAACCACGCGGCCGTGCTGGTCGACCTGGGGTGTGACATCGAGTCGATCGCCACCCAACCGGCCCGCGGCGCCGACTCGCTGCGGCTGGACGCCGTGGTGCTGGTGCGCCGCGCTGGCGCCGGCGAGGCCGACGTGATGTTCGCCCGCCGGGTGCTGACCGCCGCCGGTCAGACGGTCATCGGAGTGGTGGAGTCGTTCGCGTAGCCAACCGGCCACGCCGGTCGACATCTAGGCGACTCCCCAACCACCAGCCATCAACCACCATCCGCCAAACCATGTACGCCGACTACTGGCAACTGGACGCCAAGCCGTTCGAGCCCAACGTGACGGAGGAGAGCTACTTCCCCTCCGAGTCGCACGACGGCGCGCTGCTCAAGCTCCGCTACGCGGTGGACCAGCGGCGCCCGGCCGCGGCGATCGCCGGCCCCAGCGGCGTCGGCAAGACCCTGCTGGTGGACCGAATCATCGGCGACCTCGGCGAGGCCGTGTCGCCGGTCGCCCGGGTGGTGTTCCCACAGATGTCGCCCCGCGACCTGCTGACGCACATCGCCGACGCGCTCGGCGCGCCGCCGGCCGACCAGCCGCGGCACAGCACCGACGAGTCGATCGGCCGCATCGACCGCCTGCTGACCGCCAACGCTTCCGCCGGTAAGCACGCGCTCTTGGTGATTGACGAGGCCCACCTGCTGGAGGACAGCGGCCTGCTCGAGACCATCCGGCTGCTCCTCAACCTGGCCGCCGGCGCCTCGCCACGGCTGACGCTGCTGCTGGTGGGCCAGATGGGCCTGCTGTCGGCGGTGGGACGCACGCCCTCGCTCGAGGAACGCCTGTCGGTCAAGACGCTGCTGCGGACCTTCGTGCCGGAGGAGACCGCCGAGTACATCCAGCACCGGCTCGAAGCGGCCGGCGCCAGCCGAGAGGTCTTCACGCCCGCCGCCGTGCAGGCCGTGCACCAGCTCTCCGGCGGTGTGCCCCGCCAGATCGACCGCCTGTGCGACCTCTCGCTGGTGGTGGGTTTCGCCGAGCAGCTCGCCGCGATCGACGAGCCGCAGATCCAATCGGTCAGCCGAGAGCTGCTGGCCGTGTCGGCCGACTAGCCTCACTCAGCCTACGGCCAACAACCAATCCAACGCGAGCCAGGATTGTCAGCGGCTGGAGTTCCCAGGGGGGCACTCCACTCGCGGGCAGTGCTGGCTCGCTGTTTTTAGGCTGTTGGCTCTCAGCCGACAGCTATAGCCCTATCGCTTCCGCTGGCAGAACCGGCAGAAGAACGTCGACCGTTGGGCCTGCACGATCCGCTCGATCGGCGCCTCGCACGTCGGGCAGGGCAGGCCGGCGCGGTCGTACACGCGGTGGCAGTTCTGGTAGCCGCCGTCCTGGCTCAGGGCGTTGCGGTACGTGCCGTCGGAGAGGGTCGATCCCTCGTGGCGGATCGCTTCTTCCAACACCTCGTGCGTCGCGTCGACGATGCGCGTCCATTGCTTCCTGGTAAGCCGGTCGCAGCGCGCCTGAGGGTGCACGCCGGCGACGTGCAGAATCTCTGCCGCGTACAGGTTGCCGATCCCGGACACGGCTTTCTGATCCAGCAGGCCTACCTTGATTTCTCGTTTACTGACCCCGAGCCGCGCCCGCAAGGAATCGACCGACAACGCTAACGCGTCGGGGCCGAGCTTGTGTTCGCCGAAAGTCTGCTGCATCTCCGCCGGCGAGAGCAGCCGCACGCTGCCCAGCCCACGGCGGTCCCAGTACCAGAACGAGGGATGGTCGCCGCCGTTGATGTCGAACCGCACCCGCAGGTACAGCGGATCCGGCGGGTCGGCGGTGAGCACAAGCCCGGTCATGCGGGGTTCAAGGATGATCGCGTCGTCCGACGCCAGCCGCACGACCACCCGCTTGCCGATCCGGTCCACCGCCGCTGCCCGCTGCCCCTCCGCGCGGCGGCGGAACGCGTCCACCCGCGGGGACAGCAGGATCGGCTTCCGAGGGCACGGCAGCCGCTCGACCGCGCAGAGCTCTCCGCCAACGATCCCCGCGATGCCGCGGCGCATGGTTTCGACTTCGGGGAGCTCGGGCACGGATGAACGCGGAGTGGTTGGGAGGGGGAACACTAATGACCGCTGATGGATTCCTATTAGCGGTGATCATTGTTCCCCTCGCCAGGGGCCACGCGGACCATCCGGTACCCGGCCCACGACATCAGGGCGAAGCCAATCAGGGCCGCCCACTGGGCGCCCGCGGCGAAGGCGGAGAACTCAACGACCGACTCCAAGAACTGAGAGGACAACGAGACCGCGTAGTCGTCGGCGAACGGTGACAACGCCACTACGAGCGCGCCCAGCAGGCCAAACAGCGGCGGCGAGAAGGCCACGCTCGCCACGACCAGTCGCCACCGGGCCGGGCCGGCGAGGAGCAGGCTGGCGAACACGGCGGGCGAGAGAGTCACGCTCAAGTAGACGAGGGAGAACGCCATGATCGGCCACTCGTCGGCCAGCTCCTCGAACTGATCTCCGGCGACGCCTGCCGCCCAGCCGCAGCCGACTGCTGCGAGGGTGGTCGCAAGCAGCAGCTGGCGGAGCGACAGTCGCAGCGGCCGAACTGTCGGTGGATGCTCCCCACAGGCGAGCCGAAGATCCGCCGCCCTCAGCACCAAGCCGACCAGTCCAGCAATTGCCAGCATGAGCACCGCTGTAGGCAGGGCGGATTCTAGCCCGAGCGGCAGCATCAGGCCTACGTACACGACCGCAGTCGCCACCATCCGCGGTCCCAAAGCGTGTGGCGCGAGCGCCGCCCAAACCCCCAGCACCACCGGGTATCCCATCACGAGGCCGGACTCAAAGTTGGCGCCCGAATCGGTGTCCTTGACCCACTGCAGGTGTAGGACTGTCCGCCCGACGACGAACGCCAGGACAAGGCAGCCTAGAGCCAGCGGCCCGGGATCGGGGCGGTCGGCACGGACGGCAGTGGGTTCGGACATGGGCGGTTTGAGGTGATAACCGACGGCGGCTAATTCTCGCCGATCAGCGGCAATCAGGGTTCCGCTCTAGCGAGCTACCCGCCCGGCTCCGCCTTGCTAAAGTGGGAGATACCCCAGACAATTGACGGACTACAGACTACCAGAAACCGCACGCCTGAAGGCAGAGCGTTCCCCGATGAGCACCCCCGCCCCCGCTACCCCAACCGTTCCCGACGCCGTGGGCCGCTTTGGCCAGTTCGGCGGCCGGTTTGTCCCCGAGACCCTGGTCAAGGCGCTCGACCAGCTGACGGTTGAGTACGATAAGTCGCTCACCGACCAGGCGTTCCAGGACGAGCTCGCCGAGCTCCTGCGCGACTTCGTCGGCCGCGCGTCGCCGCTGTACCACGCCAAGCGGCTCAGCGAGCAGGTGGGCGGCGCGCAGATCTGGTTCAAGCGGGAGGACCTCAACCACACCGGCGCGCACAAGATCAACAACACGCTCGGCCAGTGCCTGCTGACCAAGCGGATGGGCAAGGGTCGCGTCATCGCCGAGACCGGCGCCGGCCAGCACGGCGTGGCGACCGCCACCGCGTGCGCGCACTTCGGCCTGCCATGCGTGGTGTATATGGGCGAGGAGGACATCCGCCGCCAGAAGCCCAACGTGTTCAGCATGAAGCTGCTGGGCGCCGAGGTGCGTCCGGTGACCAGCGGCAGCCGCACCCTCCGCGACGCCATCAACGAGGCGATGCGCGACTGGATGTCCAGCGTCGACGACACGCACTACATCCTCGGCTCGGTTGTCGGCCCGCACCCGTTCCCGCGGATCGTGCGCGACTACCAGAGCGTGATCGGCAAGGAAACCATCGAGCAGTTCCAAGAACGCCTGAACCGGTTGCCGGACAAGGTGGTGGCTTGCGTCGGCGGCGGCAGCAACGCGGCCGGCATGTTCTACCCGTTCGTGCCGCACACGGACGTCGAGCTCGTCGGCGTCGAGGCCGGCGGCCGCAGCGACCAGCCAGGCGACCACGCCAGCCCGCTCACCTACGGCCAGCCGGGCGTGCTGCACGGCAGCTTCAGCTACGTAATGCAGGACGAGGACGGCCAGACCTGCGACGTGCACAGCATGTCGGCCGGCCTGGACTACCCGGGCGTGGGCCCGGAGCACAGCTACTGGAAGGACAGTGGCCGCGTGCAGTACACCAGCTGCCGCGACGACGACGCCATGAAGGCCTTCGACGCCTGCGCCGCCGCCGAGGGCATCATGCCCGCCCTGGAGAGCAGCCACGCCGTGGCCAAGGCGATGGAGCTGGCCGCCGGCATGAAGCCCGACCAGATGGTGGCCGTCTGCCTGAGCGGCCGCGGCGACAAGGACGCCATGGAGGTTGCTCGGCTCAAGGGAGTGGAGTTCGGCTGATGCGTAGGCCGGGGCAAGCGTCAGCTCAGTTCCGGCAGTTGAGTTTGCAAATGCCGGAACCGCGCTGTCGCTCGTTCCGGCCTACCTTTCGAAGTTGCCGCCTGTCATGAATCTCATCCTCGCCCGTACCGCTCTGCTCGAGCACCTCAGCACTACCTCGCAGATCATTGTGGGGGTGTCGCTGCTGTGCTCGCTGGCGTTTGTGATCTGGCTGCTGACCCGCCGGGCGAAGGGGTAGGCTGCGCGGCTGTGGGCCGTCAGCTTTGGGCCTTTGGCTGCGGCGGGGCTGGCACTCCGCAGCGTGTTGTGCCGCGGCTATACTAGTCGTCCCGGTTGACGGCTTGTCGACCGATAATCCGCAATCCAGATTCTGCGACCCGCAATCCAGCAATGCCTTCGATCTCCGACCTGTTCAAGAACCTCCGCGCCGAGGGCCGCAAGGCGTTGATGCCGTTTGTCACCGCGGGCGACCCGGACCTGGAGTTCACCGCGGCGGTGCTGAGGGAAGTGATCGGCCGCGGCGCAAGCCTGTGCGAGGTCGGCATACCCTACAGCGACCCGATCGCCGACGGCCCGGTGATCCAGGCGAGCTACACCCGGGCGCTCGACAAGAAGATCAAGCTGTCGGGCATCCTCGACATGCTGGGCGGCGTCTGCCCCCAGGTCGACGCGCCGGTGGTGACGATGGTCAGCTACGCGATCATCTACCGCCACGGGATCGAGCAGTACTGCGCCGACGTGAAGGCGCGCGGCGTCAGCGGGCTGATCGTGCCGGACCTGCCGGTCGAGGAGTCGCCGCAACTGGCGCAGGTGACCGGCGAGCACGGGCTGAGCCTCATCCAGCTTGTCACTCCGACCACGCCGCGGGAGCGGGCGCTGAAGATCTGCGAGACCTCCACCGGCTTCGTGTACTACGTGAGCGTGGCCGGCATCACCGGCGAGCGGACCGAGCTGCCGCCGGACCTGGTCGACAACGTCGGCTGGCTGCGGAGCAAGACCGACCTGCCGATCTGCATCGGCTTCGGCATCAGCAAGCCGGAGCACGTGAAGCTGCTCGCGCCGGTGGCCGACGGGCTGATTGTCGGTTCGGCGGTGGTGCGTCGCATCGCTACCGCCGCCGAACGCCCGCGGGACGAGGTGCTCAAGGAAGTGGGCGATTACGTGGCGGAGCTGCTGGCGGCTATGCCGTAGCGTACGCGGCAGCCAAGGCTGCGTTATCTTTATTGACTCGCCGAAGTGGTTGGACACTTTCGTCCCCGACAATGCGGCGATAGCCGCGTCGCACTGGAAGTGCATCGTGGGGCGGCAAAGTGTCCCGCTGCGGCCTCCGGGTTTCCGCCGCCGGCCGACCCTGCCGGATTTCGGTATTGCGGCGAACCTTGGTTTGCCGATAAAAGCGACTAGGCCGAACATCCACAAGAATTGTGTTGCTTTGGATTTTCGCCGCAAGCTAAAATAGCAGTATCGAGAGTCGAGAGAAGCGCCAGGCGGCTGGTCGTCCTTCTCGCCCACGACCTGCCGCTGGACTTTGAGTAACGGCACACCAGGCGCCCCGCGAGGGGTCCGATCGGTGGCGACGTCACGCAACGGTCACCACCGATTCGCCTGTGCGGGGCGAGACGGAGACCGTCTATGCTCGACGCCCGTTCCCCGGAAGACCGCCGCGATTCTACCGCCCGCCGCTTCTTTGCGGGCCTCACCGAATACGCTTTCCAATCGCGGCTGGGCGTTGTTGACCCGCCGCTGGTGGATTACGTCTCGGAGCTGCTGGAGCGTTTCGTCAGCACGTCGTCGGTGTACGGCGTGCGGGGCGTCCGCGGCGAGCAGCTCACGCAGGTGGCCGACATGCTGGCCGAGGCCGAGGCCCGCATCGGCCCCGCCCGCCGCCGCGTGCACCGCCACATCGGCGACTTCACGCTGTTCTGGATGGGCGTGTACCCGGAGATGGCCGAGCGGATCAAGCGGATGGGCCTGAAGGACGCGCTGCTCGACTACCGCGATCAGGGGCGCCGCGCGTACTTCCTCGCGAGCCGCATCCCCACCGAGAACACCAATGCGCCGGGAGACTTGTTGGAGCGTATGGCCGATCAGTTCGAGCTGATCGAGTACGGTTTGGCCGAGGTCCGTCGACTCTGGGATGAACGCGATAATGAGAATGAGCCGCTGGGAATTATTGTCTAGTCTGCGTGGGCGGCCGCCCTTGGCGGGGCGGGGCAAGCGGGATACGGTAGGGGCCTTGGCTCCCCACTCCGCAAACCCACCAGGCCGAACCAACTCCTGTGGCAGACGTTCACCTCTACACCGACGGTGGTTGCAGCGGCAACCCGGGCCCGGGGGGCTGGGCCTATCTCCTTCGCCACCCCGAGAGCGGCAAAGAGCTCGAGGGCTCCGGCGGCGAGCCTGAGACCACCAACAACCGCATGGAGCTGACCGCGGTTGTCGAGGGCCTGTCCACGCTCAAGCGGCCCACCCGGGTCGAGCTGTTCACCGACAGCGTGTACGTGGGCAAGGGCCTGAGCGAGTGGATGAAGAACTGGAAGAAGAACGACTGGCGCCGCCGCGACGGCAAGAAGTGGGCCCCGGTCAAGAACGACGACCTCTGGCGCCAGCTCGACGAGCTCTCCCAGCTGCACGAGATCAAGTACACCCGGGTCGCCGGCCACAGCGGCCACCCCGAGAACGACCGCGTCGACGAGCTGGCGGTCGCGGCCTATCAGAAGTACCTGTAACGCCGCGCAACGCGTTACAATTGCCGGCATGGAGCCCGCTTCCGCCAAGTCGACCATCGAGCAGCTCGCCACGCCGGTCGCGTCGTTCGACGAGGTCAGCCCGCAGCGGGCCGCGTTGTTCGAGAAGCTGGGCCTGCGGAGCGTGCGGGATGTGCTGTTCACGTTCCCCCGCGACTACGAGGACTTCTCCGACGTGCGGCTCGTGTCCGAGCTCGAGGACGGCCCGCTCCAGACCGTCCGCGGCCGCGTCACGGAGGTCGACTCCCGCGGCGGCTTCGGCCGCACCCGCGTCGGCGTGATCGTCGAGGACGCCCAGGGCGGCGCCCTCCGCGCCACCTGGTTCAACCAGATCTTCATGCGCGACAAGTTCAAGCCCGGCCAGCAGGTGCAGCTGTCGGCCAAGCCCCGCAAGTCGGGCCTGCGGTGGGAGATGGCCCACCCGCGGGTCGCCTGGCTCGACGAGGCCGACGCCGCGGACCACGAGGGCCTGCTGCCGGTCTACCCGCTGACCGAGGGCGTCAGCCTGTACCACCGCCGCCGGCTGTCGGAGATCGTGATCGAGCGGTTCGCCGACGTGCCCGAAGAGGTGTTCCCCGACGAGCTCCTGTCGACCCACAACCTGCTGCCGCTGCGGCGGGCGTTGCCGCAGGTGCACTTCCCCCGCGACGAGCAGCAACGCGACGCCGCCCAGCGGCGGTTCGTGTTCCAGGAGTTGTTCATCCTGCAGCTCGCGCTCGCCGCGCGGCGGCTGCAGCAGCAGCTCTCGTTCAAGGCGCCCGCGCTGCCGCTGGACGCCAAGATCGACGCGAGGATCACGCGGCTGCTGCCGTTCGAGCTCACCCCGGCCCAGCGCGCGGCGGTCGACCAGATCGCCGCCGACATGGCCCGCGACGTGCCCATGAACCGCCTGCTGCAGGGCGACGTCGGCAGCGGCAAGACCGCCGTCGCGCTGTTCGCGATGCTGCTCGCCGTGGCCCACGGCAAGCAGGCGGTGCTGATGGCGCCCACCGAGGTGCTCGCCCGCCAGCACGCCCGCACGCTGGACGCGCTGCTCACCGAGAGCCGCGTCAACTACCGGCTGCTGGTCGGCGGGCAGGCCGACGCCGAGCGCCGCGAGGTGCTCGACGGCCTCGCCAGCGGCGACGTGCAGCTGGTGATCGGCACGCACGCGATCCTGCAGGACAAGGTGGTGCTGCCCAACCTCGGCCTGGCCGTGATCGACGAGCAGCACAAGTTCGGCGTGAAGCAGCGCGCCGCGCTCCGCACCGGCGACCGCTCGCCCCACTACCTGGTGATGACCGCCACCCCGATCCCCCGCACCATGGCCATGACGCAGTTCGGCGACCTGGAGGTCTCGGTGCTCGGCGAGCTGCCGGCCGGGCGGCAGCCGGTCAGCACCTACCTGGTCGAGCCCGCCCAGCTCGACCGCTGGTGGAAGTTCGTGCAGGACAAGCTCCGCGAGGGCCGCCAGGCGTACGTGGTGGCGCCGCTGGTGGAGGAGTCGGAGAACGTCTCGGCGACCAGCGTCGAGCAGGAGTTCGAACGCCTGACCCACGGCGAGCTGCACGGCTTCAGCGTCGGCCTGATGCACGGCCGCATGTCGTCCGACGACAAGGAGGGCGTCATGCAGCGGTTCCGCAGCGGCGCGCTGCAGGTGCTGGTCAGCACCACCGTGATCGAGGTCGGCGTCGACGTGGCTAACGCGTCGGTGATGGTGATCGCGTCGCCCGAGCGGTTCGGCCTCAGCCAGTTGCACCAGCTCCGCGGCCGCGTGGGCCGCGGCGGCCACGCCGGCTTCTGCGCGATCATCCCGCAGGAGGAACTATCCGACCCCGCCCGCGAACGCCTCGAGGCGTTCGCCAGCACCACCGACGGGTTCGAGCTGGCCGAGCTCGACTTCTCACTCCGCGGCCCGGGCGAGCTGTTCGGCGCCAAGCAGAGCGGCCTGCCGCCCATGCGGATCGCGGACCTGCAGCGCGACCGCGAGATCCTCATCGAGGCCCGCGAGGCCGCCCAGCAGCTGTTCGCCCAAGACCCCGGCCTCCGCGCGCCCGAGCACCAGAAGCTCCGCAAGCAGATGCTGTACCGGTATGGCAAGGCTCTTGAGCTTGGCGATGTGGGGTAGCGTGGTGGTGTGTGGTTGGAGGTGGGATGAAGCGTCGCGCCGCTAATCAGAACCGCGGCGTCACGCTGGGCGTGTCCACGCGGTCGACCGGGATCTTCGGCGCCACGCCGCGGAGCTCAATGTCGTCCCAGTCGGCGGTGTCGTCGAACGTGCCGACGCCGACCCGGCCCCAGGCGAAGGTTTTGTCGACGGCCGTCATGACCGGCTCCTTCTGGTCGTCCCAGTAGACCTTGATGTCGCCACTCTTCACGTCACGGACCACGCGCACCGTGTGCCACTGGTCGTCCCACGGGGTGCCCTTGTTGGTGGTCTTGGTGATCTTCCGGCGGTCGGCGCCGTCGACGATGTGGATCTGGTTGTGGATCTGGTCGGTCCGCTTTCCGAGGTGCGCGTAGTAGTAGTGGGCAGGGTCCTGGTAGCCGAAGATCAGGCACGCGTCGCGGCCGCCGTAGTCGGGGTTGGTGCTCCGCACCCGCGCGGTCAGCTCCAGGTCGCCAACGGCCGGCGCATGCCACACCGCCACGTGGAACGGGCTGCGGAACGGCGGCTTGTAGCTGCTCGCCTTGACGTGCTGGCTCAGCACGCGGTCGCCGTCCTGATCGACCACCTTCCAGCTCTTCGGGTCGAGGTACTCCCAGTCGGATTGCTCGCCTTCAAAGTCCTCCTTGGCGACCAGCGGCAGCTTGCCGGTGGGCTCGTCCTTCGCGTCAGCGGCCAACGCCGAGGGGAGGCAAATCGCCAAGAGCAGAAGCAAGCAGACGAATCGTCGCATCGAGAATGGCCTTCGGGAGAACGGTGGTAGTGAGGTCCGAATTGTAAGAGCGTCATGCGTGGCGATCGTCGCCGCCCACCAGGCGGGCGGCGGCAACCGCGCGACCCGTAGCACCCGGCTCTGCCGGGGGATAGTCGTGCACAACGAAGCTGCGTGGCGAAGCAATCCCCCGGCAGAGCCGGGGGCTACGAGCAACCCCTGGGGCGCGCGGCAAGCGCTCAGCAACCCTCTATTGGACCGCGCTGGGTGGCCGGTTTCTACTCAAAAGCGCGGAGAACCGCCGGGTCCGCTACCCGAGCGCAACGCCCCGAGGGTTTTGTCCGAAACGTTTTGTCCAAAAACACGCGAGGAGGGGACAAAACCCACCGCGCAGCTCCGCCCATGTTGGCCCGTAAGTCGTTTCTTGACCGTGCCTTACCGGGAATCGCGCACAACCGGCGGCGGGGGTTTTGTCCGTTTGTGCCCGCGTTGTTGCACACAACCCGGAACGCGGCCCGAGCCCCTGCGGGCCGGCACGGGCCGCGCGGCAACCGTTCATTGGACCACGCCGGGTGGCTGGTTTCTACAAAGACCCTGGGAGCCCCAGCAATCGCCTTCTGTAGCACGGCGGTTCCCGCCGTGAGGCCCACCAGCATTGCCTGACCGAAGGCTAGCGGCCTTGGCTACGGATCAATCTCCACCATCGGCGTCGGCCGCGCACGCGAATACCTCGCTGGAGGACCACCGAGCTACAATCGGGGACGCCCCCCGTAGCCACGCTGCGGCAGCTGGCGCTGCAGCAACCACCTTCCTCCACCGTTTCCGTGGGTCGCCATGAATGATACGCAACAGGCGGGAGCCAACAACAAGTTCCGAATCATCGGCAGGAAGTGGATTGTCCCGTTTGTTCTAGCATGCGCGCTACTCGTGGTTATGCTGCAGCGTGCCGCTATCGTGAAACAGCAGATCCATCTCGTGTATGCCCATGAGCAGATAGAGATCTTCCACGAGATGGTGGAGCGATCGAGGTCTCTCGGGAGTCAAGGCAGTGCGGGCAAGATCGAGTACGTGCAGCACTACTACCCGAGTGGAACAAAGCAGGCGGCTGGCTCGCAGATCGACCGCATCGTGGAGGCCTGCCGAGAGTTCGCTATCGATGAAATCCAGTGGATAGGATCCATCGACGACGCCCAAGACTTAAGCCAGCAGGGTAGCGACCAGACTCAGGCTGACTAGCAAACTACGCACCGTCAGATGAGTGTGATCGCCCTCCTTCTGTAGCACGGCGGTCCCCGCCGCGAGGCCTACCAACTCGGCCCGACCGAAGACCAGCGGACTCGCCTACGGCCTGTTCTCCACCATCGGCGTCGGCCGCGTACCCACTTCCCTCGGTGGAGGACCACCGAGCTACAATCGGGGGCCCCCGCCGGGCCGCTATCACCCGTCCCGGCCGAGCTCGTCGCTCACCAGGTTCTGCAGCAGGTGGTGGATGGCGAGCGCCTGGTGGAAGCCGCGGAGCACGTCGGGGTCCTCGAGCAGGCGGGGAACCAGGCTCAGGCGGGCCGGTTCGTCGAGTCCGCCATCGGCGAACTCGCAGCCGAGGGTGAAGCCTTCGTCAGAGAGTAGCGGCATGGGGCTGGCTCCGTGCAGGCGCTAGCTCGGGTGGGCGCCCGGCGGCGCCCGTCTGCCCACTTATTCGCCGCTGCCGTCCGCTTCTTGCTCGGAATCTTCGCCGGCCGCGGTCGCCGGCGCGGCGGGCTTCTCTTCGACGGCGTCGGCCGGCCGCGGGGTGGGCCGCAGCTGGGCGGCGCGGTCCACGAGCGATACGAACTCCGTGCGGTAGCCGTGGGGGTCTTCGCCGACGCCGGGCTGGGCGATCTCGCGGACCGCCTCCCAGGTCAGGTCGCCGCTGTAGGCCGAGCCCCGCAGCAGCATCCCGAAGCCGGCCGCCGCCGACGCGAACTGCATGTCGGGCGAGGCCTGGCCGAACGCGGCGCCGCCGTCGGTCACCGGCCACACGCGCTTGGTGCTCTGGTCCTCGTCGGGCAGCTTGTACCGCATCTTGAGCGTCATCAGCTCGCCGGCCATCTTGCCGTCGAGCGGCTGGTTCGGCCGCTGGTACCGCAGCTCGTCGAGCTCGGGCGTGGGCGCCGGCTCGCCGGCGGGAACGATCTCGTACAGCGCGGTGACCGTGTGCCCGGCGCCAATCTCGCCGGCGTCCTTCTTGTCGTCGTTGAAGTCCTGGGCGGCCAGCATGCGGTTCTCGTAGCCCAGCAGCCGGTAGGCGGCCACGTGCAAGGGGTTGAACTCAACCTGGATCTTTACGTCCTTGGCGATCGTGACCAGCGTGCCGGTCAGGCCTTTGACAAACACCTTCTCCGCTTCCCGCTGGCTGTCGATGTAGTAGTAGTTCCCGTTGCCCTTGTTGCTGATGGTCTCCATCATGGCGTCGTTCAGGTTGCCGCGGCCGAAGCCGCAGACCGACAGGAACACGCCGGTGTCCTTGGCCTTCTGCTCGACCATCCGCTGCAGGTCGCCGGTGCTGGTCGTGCCGACGTTGAAGTCGCCGTCGGTGCACAGGATCACGCGGTTGGCGCCGCCTTCGATGAAGTGGTCCTCGGCGATCTGGTACGCCAGCTGGATCCCGGCGCCGCCGGCCGTCGACCCGCCCGCGGCGAGCTTGTCCAGCACGCCGAGGATCACGTCCTGCTGGTCGCCAGGCGTGCTGGGGAGCGCCAGGCCCTCGCTCGAGGCGTACACCACGATCGCCACGCGGTCGTTCTCGCCGAGCTGGCTGGTGAGCGACTTCATGCCCTCGACCACCAGCGGCAGCTTTTCGGCGTCCTGCATCGAGCCGCTGACGTCGATCAGGAACACCAGGTTCGACAGCGGCCGCTTGTCGGCGGCCAGCTCGCGGCCCTTCACGCCGATCCGCGCCAGCCGGTGCTTGGCGTTCCAAGGGCAGCCGGCGACCTCGGCGTGCGCGGCGAACGGCGCGTCGTCCGTGGGCCCGGCGTAGTCGTAGTCGAAGTAGTTGATCAGCTCTTCCAGCCGCACCGCGTCGGGCGGCGGCAGGCGGCCGCTGGTGAGCATCTGCCGCACGTTGGCGTAGCTGGCGGTGTCGACGTCGATGCTGAACGTGCTGACCGCCTGCAGGCCCTCGGCGGCGATGAAGGGGTTCTCGTGGATCGGCTGGTACTTGTCGCCCGAGGCGTCGGGGCCTTGGCCCTGCACCTCGTCCTCAATGAGCAATTGCTGCTGCAGGCGGAGTCTGCCACGTGACTGCTCGGCGGATTCTTCGAAGGTTTCGCGGCCATTGCGCGTCACCATCCAGCGATAGACTTCGGGGTCGATCTTGTCATTCGCAGCGACCGCGCGTGCGTCGCCGAAGCCGTGTTGGACAACGCCGTAGCCATTTCTGTCGCCGGATGAAGAGTAGAAATAGCGTGATCTGCCGGCAGTTTCGGCTGGAGAAGCGGTAGATGGCATGCTGCCAGTGCTAAGCGAGAATGCATCGACCGTCGCCGCGCCGGCTAGTGGTTTCGGTGGCGTGGTGGCGGACTGTGCACTCCAGTTAAAGTTCTGTTGGTTCTGGTGAACGGATCGATTCGCTGCGAGGGCGTCAGAAACCGCCGTCTGAGTTGAAGAGCCCAGCGGCGCGTCCTGCGGGGCGGCAACGGAGTACCTCACTTCAGGGCCTTCGTTGGGTGCAACGCCGGCGCGGGGCTCTTTCGCTTCTTCGATCACAATCCTGGGCGTTGCGAGTGATACTCCGCTACGGTCATTCGCTACTCGAACAAGATCGTCGTCGATGCTCTCTTTGGCTTCTCCGGCGACCTCTTTCGCTCCTGTAGGCGGGACGCGATCGGTGAGTTCTTCCCAGGCATCTTCGCCGGCTAGGATCTGCCCGACGACTCCCGCATCGCCGTTGACGCCAACGCCAACCATGAATCGCGTGCTCCTGTCGGCTTCCGCGGGTCCGCTCTGTGACTCGCTAATCACCGATTCGGCCAGTAGTGAATCGTCGACCGGCAGCTCTTGAACGGTCGACACCAGCAGATCGAGCTCGCTATCAGCGGGGCCGGCGTGCTTTGCGTCGGTTGTCGGCCGCCGGTCACGTTGCTGGCTGCCAGTGGGTTGGGGATCGGACTGCACCAGCAGGCCCGTGGAGGAGTCGAGCGCCGGCCGTGCTAGGAGGCCCAGGCAGAACAGCACACTCGCCGCCAGCGCGTAGGTGAGCCAGGGTCGTGTGCGTGAGGCGGCGCCGTTCATGTCAGGCTCCTGGGGTTGAGGAGAATCCGCCAGCCGGGCGAGGATCTGCTCCGACAGGTCGGGCGGCGACTCACCGCCGAGGGTCTCGCGGAGGCCGAGGTCGATCAGCCGGTCGGCGGCTGCGGAGTCGGCATTGGCGGCGGGGTTGGTGTTCGGTTCGCTCATGGCGGTTCGCTTCCAAGTAAATCAGCAAGAGCCCGCAGCGACAGCCGCGGGAGTCGGTCGTATAGGTCGATGCCACCGCGTTTGTTACACGCTGCGCTCGATGCACTCCCGCAGCACGGTCCGCGTGCGGCGGAGCAGCGTCTTCACGCCGTCGGCCTTCATGCCGAGCTGGTCGGCGATCTGGTCGCGGCCGAGGCCGTCCTGGTAGGCGAGGTCGATCGCCTGGCGGGCGCGGCCCTCGAGCTTCTCGGTGCACGCCCGCAGCGCGTCGGCGAACGCCTGCCAGCCGCTCTGCTCGACCCGCTCGGCCCACACCGCCTGGGCGGCGTCGATCGCCACGGTGCTGACCTGCCGCTTCTGGCGGCGGCGGAGCATCAGCAGCTGGTTGCGGGCGGTGGTGCGGAGGTAGGCGGCCGTCTGCGGCGGGGACTCGTGCCGGAAGCCGCTGCGGGCCAGGGCCAGGAAGGTCTCTTGGGTCAGGTCGTCCGCCTCGGCGGCGTCGGCGCCCAGGCACCGCAGCAGCCTCCATACGCCGCTCTGGTGCTCGCGCACCAGGGCAGCCAGCGTCGGGGTCGACTCCGTGTCGGGCGGGGCGTCGGGCGCCTGGCTGAGTGCGGTCATGACTGCAGTAGTGCCGGGGGGGACCAAGAGGGTTCAAGAAACCGTGAATCTAGCCCATTTGACGGCTGGGGCATCCCGCAAGTTCCCGCCGCCCCGCGGACAGACTGGCGGGGTTAGGCCGTTTGAGGCGGACCCCGGCGGCGCCGACGCCCGGATCGTCCCGGCCGCGGGCCCCGTGTCGGGGCCGGCTGAGGATTCGCAAGATAGGCTTGCTTAACGCTTATTGACGGTCTCGGCCGCTAACCCCCGCAACCTCCATGACCCAGACTACCGCCCCGCAAGAGGACCAACCGGAACGGCGCCAGAAGGGCGCCCTGCGGCTGCCGGTGCAGAAGGTGATCGCCGCGCGGATGATCGTGAAGTGGCTCAGCGCCGCGCTGGTCGCGATCGTGCTCACGATGGTGTTCCAGTGGTTCGCCGACCCGACCGCCCCCGCCGAGCAGCAGGAGCGGGTGAGGGCGTTGACCTGGGGGCCGATGGCCGTGGCCCTGCTGGCCACGGCGCCGATGGCGGCGCTCGACATGGCCCGCTTCTCGCACTCGTTGGTTGGGCCCGTGGTCCGGCTGCAGCGGCTGGTGGGCGAGCTGGCCGACGGCAAGGCGGTCCCCAAGGTCACCTTCCGCAAGAACGACCACTGGCACGACCTGGCCGCCGAGTTCAACCGGCTGTCGGCCGAGGTCGCGCGGCTGCGTGAGTTCGAGGCCGCCCACCGCGCCGCCGATCCCGACGACCAGCTGGTGGAGGTCTAAGCCATGCCGCACCACCGACGAAACAACGCCCCCGCTGCGCGACGCGGCACCGCGACCGTCGAGCTGGCGGTCTGCCTGCCGGCGCTCGTGCTGCTGGTGTTCGGCTCGATGCAGGCGTGCGACATGATCTACCTGAAGCACAGCCTGATGACCGCCGCGTACGAGGGCTCGCTCGAGGCCGCCCGCCCCGACGCGAGCGACTCCACGGTGCAGGGCCGGGTGGAGCAGGTGCTCGAGCTCCGCGGCGTTGAGAGCGGCTCTTGCACGATCACCGCGGACGAGCCGATCGAGGTGCTCCCCGTTGGCGAGGAGATCCGGTTTGTGGTGCGTGCGCCGGTCGCCGCCAACCTCAAGTTCCCGGCGTTCTTCGGCACGCCCAATCAGCTGCGGGTCCGCTTCGACTGCTCGCGGTAGTCGACCGCCCGTTTGCCCGTCACCCCCGACCGACCCACCATGCCCCACACCCTCCGCCACTGCCGCCGCGGCGCGATGCTGCCGCTGATCGCGTTCCTGCTGCCGGTGCTGGTCATCTTCCTCGGCTTCGCGGTGGACCTGGCGTACATGCAGAACGCCCGGCTCGAGCTCCGCGCCACGACCGACGCCGCCGCCCGCGCGGCGGCAACCACCTTGTCTCGGACCGACAGCGTCGGCAAGGCCAAGCGGGCCGCCAAACGCATCGCCCGCCGCAACCGGGTGGCCGGCCTGGGGCTGGAGCTGCGCGACTCGGACATCGAGTTCGGCCGCTCCGAGCCGGACCGCAAGGGCCGCTACCATTTCACGCCGGGCGCCGAGCCGCTCAACGCGGTCCGCGTGACCGGCGACCGCACCGCGGGGTCGCCGACCGGCTCGGTCGCGTTGTTCTTCAGCAACCTCTACGGCGGCAAGAGCTTCGAGCCCACCTTCGTGTCGACCGCCAGCTTCCTGAGCGTCGACGTCTGCCTGGTGCTCGACCGGTCGGGGTCGATGCGGGGGCAGAAGCTCCGCGACCTGCAGGACGCGGTCGAGGTGTTCCTGCAGGAGCTGGAGAGCACCAACGCCGTCGAGCAGGTGGCGCTGGCCAGCTACTCTAGCAGCGCCAAGACCGAGCTCGGCCTGACCACCGACTACTCAGAGGTCCGCAAGAAGGTCGACAAGTTCAACGCCAGCGGCATGACCGCCATCGGCGAGGGCCTGCGGCACGGCATCAAGGCGGCCATCGGCCCCGGCCACCGCGTCACGGCCGAGCCGATGATCATCCTGATGACCGACGGCCTGCACAACACCGGCATCGGCCCCATGAGCTACGCCGACGACGCGGCGGAGGAGGGCATCAAGGTGTACACGGTCACGTTCGGCGCTGGCGCCGACAAGAAGCTGATGCGCGACGTGGCGTCCGCGACCGGCGGCCGCTACATGCACGCCGACAACCGCGAGGAGCTGATCGCCGTGTTCCGCGAGCTGGCCGCGCAGGCCTCGCAAATCACCAACTGACCCACGCCGCACCCATGCCGAAGCACCGCTACCCCCCCCGCGCCCACTACGCCGTCCGGCGGCGTGGCGCCACGATCGTCGAGTTCGCGCTCACCGCGCCGATCCTGCTGATGCTGGTGTTCGCCGGCATCGAGTTCAGCCGCGCCAACATGCTGCTGCACACCGCGGCGATCAGCGCGACCGAGGGCGCCCGCAAGGGGATTGTCTCCGGCGCCACGGCCAAGGACGTGAAGGAGGCGGCGTTCGCCGAGCTGCAGCCGCTGGGCATCCGCTCCGCCCGCGTGATCGTCAAGCCGGACGAGATCAATCCCGAAACCGACATGATCACGGTCGGCGTCTGCGTGCCGCTGACCACCGACAACTTCTACATGACGCCCAAGTTCTTCCTCGGCGAAGACGTCATCAAGGTGGTGTCCATCACCCGCGAGGCGAAGAGCGGCAAGGACGCCAAGGCCAAGGCCGCCGCCGCCACGAAAAGCGTCGCCGCGGACCTGGCCGGCGGGCTGGGCGACGCGATAGGCGACGTGCTGGACGATCTCTTGCCTGGGCTGCCGCTGGGCGGGGACGACGACGATGACGATGACTAGGCGTTGACCGCGATCTTCTCGCCCAGCTTCCAGCCCTCCGCGCCGCGGTCGACGCGGCGGTACAGCGTGTCGCGCTCGATCGGCTCGCGGCCCGCCTCGCGGATCAGCCGCTGGATCTGCTCGACGCTCATCACTTCCGGCGTGGTGGCGCCGGCGTCGTGGTAGATCAGCTCGTGCCGCACGGTGCCGTCGATGTCGTCGGCGCCGTAGGCCAGCGACAGCTGCGCCGTGCCGACCCCCAGCATGATCCAGTACGCCTTAATGTGGTCGATGTTGTCCAGCATCAGCCGCGCGATGGCCATCTGCCGCAGGTCCATCAGCGCCGACGGCTTCTTGATCTTCCGCTCCTCGCCCAGCTTGTTGTTCTCTGGGTGGAACGCCAGCGGGATGTAGGTCTGGAAGCCGGCGTGGCCCTCGGCGTTCATCGCGTCCTGGTGGTCTCGCAGGCGGATCAGGTGGTCGATCCGGTGGTACGGCTGCTCGATGTGCCCGTACAGCATGGTGCAGTTGCTGCGGAGGCCCAGGCGGTGCGCCTCGCGGTGGGTCTCGAACCAGCGGGACGAGTCGGCCTTGTGCTCGCAGATCTGGCCGCGGATCTCGGGGTGGAAGATCTCCGCGCCGCCGCCGGGTAGGCTTCCCAGGCCGGCCTCCTTCTGGTCTTCCAGCACCCAGCGGATCGGCTTCTTGGTGAGCCGGGCGAACCAGTCGATCTCGACGGGAGTCCACGCCTTGAGGTGCAGGCTGGGGTAGTTGTCGTGCAGCAGGCTGACCACCTTGCGGTACCAGTCGTACTTGGCCTGGTGGTGCAGGCCGCCGACGATGTGCATCTCGGTGCAGCCGTTCTCGGTCGCCTCGGCGCCCCGCTTGAGGATCTCCTCGTCCTGCATCCAGTAGCCCTTGGCGTCCCGCAGGTCGGAGCGGAACGCGCAGAACGTGCAGCGGTACACGCAGATGTTCGTGGCGTTGAGGTGCGTGTTGATGTTGTAGTAGCCGGCATTGCCGTTCTTCCGCTCGCGGACAATGTTGGCCAGCTCGCCCAGCTCCGGCAGCGGGACTTCGGGCGACTCGAGCAACAGGCCATCGTCGAACGTGAGCCGCTCGCCGGCTTCGACTTTGTCACGGATCGGGGCGAGGATGTCGGAGGAAGGGCGGGGCATGAAGAATTGCAGATTGGGGATTTTGGATTGCGGATTCAGTGTGAAATGCTTGGTGTCAGGGTCTGTAATCGCAGCATCTGGAGTTTGGCTGTACTCGTACGATCGTGACTCCTTCAGCATTTTCTGGTGCAAGTACGACCGACTTTTGCGTGACATCGCTGATCAGGTGCAAGAGCTCAATCAAATCATCGAGCGCGGCTTGGTCCACGATCTCGCGGGGGTCGATGTCGAACTCAACTTCCTCGTCAGTGAAGAAGTGACAGTTTACTTGAATACCTTTGTAGTCGAACGCTCGGAAGTAGGTGGCGTCGCGCGATGTCCTGCCGAAAAAATCGTTGTCCAGAGGGTGCGGGATATTGGCGTGCTTAGAATCTATCTCGTTTCGAATCTCGAATTGCCGAAGCGCCGCAAGAACTTGATTCCACTCCTTGATGGTTGTGTTGAAGACGTAGATGTCGAGCCAGTGGCCGAACCATTCGAACTCAGACCGACAGTCGTGGTACATGAGCTCACTCATATTAGAATCTTCGCCAACGGGCATAGACGCCGTGGTCTAGGGTTGCGGCCGGGCAAGCAACACGAGCTAGGATTCTACCCTGGGTTGGCAAGTCATCGGTGTTTATCTGCGTTCATCTGTGGTTCATTTTAATGGCCACCGATGAACACGGATTAACACAGATCTGGAAAGGGCATGGGGCTATTCCCTAGGTCGGTATCATCGGTGTTCATCCGCATCCAACATTTACACCATCAAATCAATCGCCCCCACCACCAAGAGCCCCAAACTGATCACCGCGTTCACGTTGAAGAACGCGAGGTTCACCTTCTCTAGGTTGTCGGGGCTGACCAGGCGGTGCTCGTAGACCAGCAGGATCGCGGCCGCCGCGATGCCGAGCCAGTACAGGCCGCCGAACGGTGGGTACACCAGCGGCAAGAGCGCCAGCAGCACCACGGTCGCCGCGTGGCAGGCGGCCGCCAGCCGCAGCGCGCCGGGCACGCCGAGCCGGGTGGGCACGCTGTTGAGCTTCGCCTGCCGGTCGAACTCGTAGTCCTGGCACGCATACAGGATATCGAATCCCGCCACCCACGTCAGGACGCCGCCGCCCAGCACTACGGCCGGCAGCAGGTCGAGCGGGTGATCCATCACCGCCTGCCCGCGGATGGCGATCCAGGCCGCGATGGGCGACATCGCCAGCGCCGCCCCCAGCCAGAAGTGGGCCAGCGAGGTAAACCGCTTCGTGTAGCTGTACCCGCACAAAAACAGCAGCACCGGCACGCTCAGGTACAGCGGCAGCCGGTTGGGCAGGAACAGCAGCGTGCTGGCGATGAACCCTGCCGAGCAGAGAACCGCGAACAGGGTCACCTGACCCACGCTCAGGATCCCAGCCGGCAGGTGCCGCCCCGCGGTCCGCGGGTTGCCCGCGTCGATCTTGCGGTCCACCAGCCGGTTGAACGCCATCGCCGCCGAGCGGGCGAACACCATGCAGAGCAGGATGCCGAGGAGTTCCTGCCAGCGGATGTCGAACGGGACGCTCCGCTTGGTGAACAGAACGGTCGGTCCGTCAGCGCCACCCAGGAGCGGACCCGCGATCGTACTTGCGGGGACCGGCGGCTCGAACGCCCGGACATGCCAAGCCATCAACGCAGCCAGCAATGCGAACGGCAGCGCGAAGATCGTGTGGCTGAACCGGATCAGCGACAGCAGGTGTTTGGTGGTTTGCAGCATGCGGGGGTGGTGATCCGGCTATGGCCTGAAAGGCCATGCTATCTACAGCCCGGGGCAACGCCCCGGGTGATCGGTCGGCGGTTGTTGTTGAGCCCTGAAGGGGCGCGCTACCAGTAGCGCGCCCCTTCGGGGCTTGGGTGTTTGATGGCCGGGGTCCCAGGGCTGGCGCCCTGGGCTGTGGTAGCGCGCCCCGTTGGGGCTGTGTTGGCTAATCCTCACCCCACCGTTTCATCAGCGCGTTGTGCACGCCGAGCTGGTCGCAGATCCGCGCCACGACGAAGTCGACCAGGTCGCACAGGTTCTGGACGCCGTGGTACCAGCCAGGGGCGGCGGGCAGGATCACGGCGCCGGCTTCTGCCGCGCGGCGCATGTTGTCGATGTGGGTGAGCGAGATCGGCGCCTCGCGGGGCACAAGCACCAGCTGGCGGCGTTCCTTCAGCTGCACCTCGGCGGCGCGCTGGATCAGGTTGCCGGCCGAGCCCGCCGCGATCGCGCTGAGCGTGGTGCCGCTGCAGGGACAGACCGCCATGCCGCCGGTCAGGAACGAGCCGCTGGCGATCGGCGCCATGAAGTCGTGGTAGCTGTGGCAGTGCAGCTCGCCCGGCGTGGGCGCCGCGCCGGCAATCGCCGCGCGGCCGGCCAGCAGCGGCGTGCGGTCGGGCGACAGGTCGGCGGCGGTCAGGTGGTTGAGGTCGAGCGTGAACCCCAGCTCCTGCTTCACCACCGCCGCTCCCGACGGGCTGACCGCCAGGTGCACGTCCCGCCCGGTGGCCAGCAGCACCTCCAGCAGCCGCACGGCGTACACCGCGCCGCTCGCGCCGGTGACGCCAAGGATGATCGGGGCTTGATCAGTCATAAGCTCAACGCCAAAGAGCCGAGAGCGTCAGCTCTCGGAGCCGCAAGAAGGTTGAGGTTGAATAGGAGAGAACTGACCCAACGGCCAGCATTACTTGGTTCCGACGTACAGCGTGGCGACGCCGAAGGTCATCGGGTGGAACTTCACGTCGCGGAGGCCGGCGGCCTCCATCCGCTCGGTGAGCTGCTCGTACTCGTAGAACTGGCCCACGCTCTGCGGCAGGTACTCGTATGCGGCGCTGTTGTTGCGGGCCAGCGCCTGGCCGATGCGGGGCAGCACGTTGCGGAAGTACCAGCCGTACAGCCCGCGGAGCGGCTGCCGGCGGGGGGTGGTGAACTCCAGCACGGCCACCTTGCCGCCGGGGCGGCAGACGCGGGCCATCTCGCGGAGGCCCTGGTCGGTGTCCGCCACGTTCCGCAGCCCGAACGCCACGCTGACAATCTGGTACGCGTCCGACTCGAACGGCAGCGCCTGGGCGTCGGCCTCCACCCAGCTGACGTGGTCGTTCACGCCGGCGGCCTCGCCCTTCTTGCGGGCGATGGTCAGCATCTCGGGGCAGAAGTCGGACCCGGTGATCGCCAGGCGTCCGCTGGCGGCCCGTTCGTAGGCCAGGGCCAGGTCGCCGGTGCCGGTGCACAGGTCGAGGATCGGCGCGTCGCCGCTGGGCGGCACGAGGCGCACGGTTCGCCGCCGCCAGTAGCGGTCGATGTTGAGCGAGAGCAGGTGGTTCAGCAGGTCGTAACGCGGCGCGATCTCGCCGAACATCCGCTGCACGCGGTCGTTCGACTTGTCGACGCCGTCGCCCGTGGCGACGGCTGGGGGCATGGCGGTTGGTTTCCGGGCACGGTCAGGGGGAATGCGTTATGCTGCTTCAATAGACCCGCACAGCGGGCGGTTGTGCAACCGGCGGCCCGGGGGCGGACCCGCGGATCGGCCGCGCCGGCGGGCATGTCTGCAAGGATCGGAACCTATCGTATGACCTCGCTCCCGGATTTGTCGGTCCACTACCTGCCCCAGTTCGTCGCGGAGCACGATTTTGTCGGCGGCACGGTCGTGGTGATCGACCTGCTGCGGGCGTCCACCACCATCTGCCACGCCCTGGCGGCCGGGGCCCGCGAGGTGACCCCGTTCGTCGAGGTGGACGACCTGCTCCGCGCGGCCGACGGCCGCGACCGGGCCGGCCTGCTGCTGGGGGGGGAGCGTGGCGGCGAGCTGATCGAGGGCTTCGACCTGGGCAACTCGCCGAGGGACTATACCCCCGAGGTGGTGTTCGGCAAGCAGATCCTGTTCACCACCAGCAACGGCACCCGGGCGCTGCACCACGCGCGGCTGGCCGCCAAGGTGGCGGTCGGCTGCCTGGCGAACCTGTCGGCGCTGACCGAGTCGCTGTCGCACGACGTCGACGTGCACCTGTTGTGCGCGGGAACCAACGGGCACGTGTCGCGGGAGGACATCCTGGCGGCCGGGGCGATCGCCTACGAGCTGACCAACAACGACCGCCCCGCGCGGCGCCTGAACGACGCCGCCGAGTCCGCCCGCGGCGAGTGGCAGGAGCTGCTCACCACCGCCCGCTCGGCCGACCGCACCGCGGACGAGCAGCTGGCGGTCGAGCTGCGCGACACTCCGCACGGCAAGACGCTGATCAAGCTCGGCTTCGAGACCGACCTGGCGCTGTGCGCCCGCCGCGACGCCGCGGCGTTGGCGCCGATCTACGACCCACGCTCGGGCCGCATCACGGCGGTGTGAGCGACCGCGTAGGCCGGAACAAACGCAGCCCGGTTCCGGCATTGTCGGACGGAATACGCCGGAACTGCGCTGGCGCTTGTTCCGGCCTACGGGAGAGCTTGCTACGGCAACTTGAAGACCGACTGCGTCTTGACGATGGCGTAGTCGTCCGGGAAGGTGTGCAGCGCCTGCACCAGCATCGAGCGGTCGCGTGACTGCACGTTGACGTAGCTCAGGGCGCCCAGGCCGAAGCGGCCGCTGGAGTCGAACTGGTGCAGCATGCCCTCTTTGGCGCCGGCCAGCTTGATCTCGTCCTGGAACGTGTAGAAGGTCTTGGCGTCGACCGAGTCGAGCGAGAAGTCGACTTTGTAGGTCACGCCGCCGCGGCACTCGACCTGGTCGTTCTGCTGGCCGCGGAGCGAGTGCGACATCAGCCGCCGGCGCTCGGGCAGCAGGTCCTGCGCGGAGGTCGCGACCTCGGTCAGGATCAGCCCGTCGTGCCGCCACTCGATGGCGTGCCCGGCGCTGGTGATAGCGACCGTGGCCTCGTAGCCGCCGTGCTCGGCGTCACCGCGGACGATGGTGCGTCGCTTGTAGGCGTGGAAGAGTTCTGGGTGCAGAGTCCTCCCGTACAGTTGGAAGACCAGCTCTGCAATCTTTGGCCGTGTTGATAGCACGTGTCCGTCCTCTTCCGCCAGCATCGCCTGGGGGCGTTCGCCGCGACAACCGCGTCGATGAGTCAATTATACTCGCGCCGCGCAGAGCGAACAAAGGTCGATTGAGAATGTTTCCTGGGATCGTTCTTTCCCCTTGACAACAACTGGATTGTGGGGGCCGCGCGGCGGCGCCGGCGCCCCTATTCGGAGGGGATTGTTTTCTGCTCCGCGCCGCGCTACGCGTCTACCACGCGACCACGCCGGTGACGATGTCGTACACCGCGTGCGCGCCGGTCGCGACGCCGAAGCCGCGGTACAAGAAGATCGCCGCGAACAACATCCCGGCGACCGTGCGGAACAGGAACACCGACAGACGGAACGCCTCGCCGTGCGCGCCCAGGTGGTGCGCGCCGGCGAACATCAGGCTCGACACTACGACCGCCAACAGGATGGCGCGCGGCCGGGGCAGCGTGTACGCGAACATCGCGATCAGCGCCGGCAGGAGCAGCAGACGAAAGAGGGTCTCTTCGTAGATGCCCGCGCCGACGTACTCGATCACCTGCTGCATCAGCCGTTGCGCGGGTTCGACCGCCAGCGCGATGCGGTGCTTGTCGCCCGGCGCGGCGGCGGACAGCAGCGGCGCGAACGCCGAACCGAGCAGCCGCAGCGCCATGCCGATCAGGATCGACTCGCCGAGCATCCCCAGCAGCACGCCGCGCGGGACCTTCCAGGGCTGGCGCGACCCGTGGTGCCACGCCAGCAGCACGCCCACAATCACCACCGGCAGCACCAGGCCGCTGCCCAGGCCCAGCACGCCCAGCCAGCCCCGCATCCACACATCGGCCCCGTTGCGCGGCGCGTCGGGGAAGGCCCACACGCCGGCCTCATACAGCACCAAGAGGGGCAGCACGAACATCAGGCAGACCAGCGGCCGGCGCGTCTCGTTCCAGTAGCGGCGGAAGGCGGCCGCGTCGAGCTTCACGTTCGATTCCCCGCGGCGGTTGGGAGGGTTCGGTCGGTAGTCGCTCCTGCCTTGCAAGCAGGAGCGGCTTGGCGAGCACGCCCGCAGCCCCGCGCGGAGCCGGACGCTACCTGCGCAGTGCTGGTTCTTGCTTGGGCAGCTTCTCGAGCAGCGCGACCGCCCGTGGGCAGGCGTACGGGGTGGCGGCGTCGGGCGTCTTGACCAGCGGCAGCAGCGCGTCGAGCGGCACGGGCTTGTCGCCCGCGGCGGTCAGCATCGGCTCGCCGCCGCGGAGCATCAAGGCCGGCCCCGCCGGTTCGCCGGCGGGCGGGAGCAGCCCGGTCACGCGGCAGCCGGCGCCGTCGAGCTGTAGCCGGAAGGCGAGCTGGTCGAACGCCACGGTCTCGCCCGGGTACGCTCCCTGCTTCCCCGCGGCGACAAACGCCTCGAGCATGGGGCCTGCGAGCAGGCACTTGGTCTGCCAGCGGGCGTGGTCGGCGAACCACCAGGAGGCCTCGCCTGCGCCGGCGCGGATCGACACGTCGAGGCTCGTGAGCCGCGCATCGCGCCAGGCGACATTGGCCGCGGCGAGCTCCGCCGGCAGGTGCGTGCGGACGCCGGCCTCGGCGGGGGTGAGCGTGCGGAGGTCCACGCCCCGCAGCTCGCCCTTCACGCGTCCGGCGCGTGACTCGAGTTCGAGCGTTACTTCCCCGGCGACCTTGGCGGCGGCGCCGAGGTCGGCCGGCAGCGGCGTCAGCGACGCCAGCTTCGACCACGCGATCGGCCGCTCGCCGGTCTGCAGCGTGAGCCGGGTCGCCGGCGGGTCGACCTGCCGGTTGCGGACCAGACGCAGGCTGCGCCCGGCGGGGGCCGACTCGGCGAGCGTCCACACGCGGCAGTCGGGGCTGGGCGACTCGGCCGACAGCCGCGCGGCGGCGGCCAGCAGTTCGTCGCCGCAGCGGACCTCGGCGAATTCGATCGAGGCGATCCGTGCGCCGACCACGCGGAGCGACTCGCAGAGCAGCTCGCCGGCCGTGTTCAGCCGGCCCTCTTCGATCCGCAGCACGCCGGCCTGACCCACCAGCCCGTCGGCGCCCTCCGCGACCCGCAGCGCGTCGAGCGTGGCGACCAGCGCGCCGGTCTCGGGGTGGAGGACCCGCAGGTTGGCGAAGCTGCGCTCGCCCGGCCGCGGCGTTGCGCAGCGGCCGCACTCGATCCGCACGCCCAGCCCGCGGGCGACGCCCGCCAGCTGCGTCTGGGAGTAGTCGGGCCGCATCCGCCAGGCGATCGCGCCGACCACGCCCGCGGTTGGCAGCAGGCAAGCCAGCAGGAACAGCGCCCGGCAGAGCCGGCGTTGGGTCGTTTGATGGAGCAAAGCAGCGGGGCCGGTGGGCGCCGGCCCGGAGTCGGAGGTCGGTGGATCGCGGGACGCCGACGGACCGCCTTCCCCCGGGGCTACTGCTCTCGGGCCATCTGGAGGAAGAGGTCGTAGCGGGCCTGCATCTCGCGGAGGCTGTCGCCTCCAAATTTATCGACCAACGCGACAGCAATCTCGAACGCAACCACGTTCTCGATGATGACGCTAGCAGCCGACACCGCGCAGACGTCCGATCGCTCGTAACTTGCTTCCTGCGGCTCTTTTGTCTCAAGATTCACGCTGCCCAGCGGCTTGGCGAGCGTGCTGATGGGCTTCTTGGCGGCGCGGACCACCAACGGCTGGCCGTTGGTCATGCCGCCTTCGAGCCCGCCGGCGTTGTTCCGCGGCCGGGTGAAGCCAAGATTAGGCGAGTCGCGCTGCGCGGGGTCGAATTCGATCGGGTCGTGCACCTCGGAGCCGGGCAGGCGGGCGGCCTCGAAGCCCATGCCGATCTCCACGCCCTTGATTGCTTGCACCGCCATCACCGCCTGCGCCAGCCGGCCGTCGAGCTTGCGGTCCCACTGCGCGTGGGTGCCCAGGCCGAACGGCAGCCCCTCAACGCGGACCTCCATCACGCCGCCCAGCGTGTCGCCGGCCTTGCGGGTGCGGTCGATCAGCGCCTTGATATCGGCGTCCTGCTCCGGGTTGAGCGAGTAGATGATGCTCGACTCGCGGAGCTTGCGGAGCTCGTCGATCGGACCGGCGACCGGGGCGATCTTCTCGCCGCCCAGCTCCACCACATAGCCGATCACCTCGATGTTGAACGCGCTGAGCAGCTGCTTCGCCAGGCCGCCGGCGGCGACGCGGACCGCGGTCTCGCGGGCGCTGGAACGCTCCAGGATCGGCCGGATGCCGCCCAGGTGCTTGATGCTGCCGGTCAGGTCGGCGTGCCCGGGCCGGGGGCGGGGCAGGTCGTCGAGCCGCTCCAGCTTGTAGTCGCGGTTGGGCACCTCCAGCACGATCGGCGAGCCGAGCGACTGGCCCTTCCAGATGCCGGTGCGGACCTGCACCTGGTCGGTCTCAATCCGCTGCCGCCCGCCGCGGCCGTAGCCGCCCTGGCGGCGGCGAAGCTCGTTGTTGATCGGCTCGGGGTCGATCGTGACGCCGGCCGGGAAGCCGTCGACCAACGCGATGAGCGTCTGCCCGTGGGATTCGCCGGCGGTCCAGTAGCGTAGCATTGCAGGGGAGGGGAGCGGGTTCAGCGGGAGGGTGAGAAACCTACAGTTTACTTGGCGGGGCCGGATTCGACTATCGGGAGCCATTTCCCCCGGGGTTTAGGACCAATAACCGGCGAGCCACGCCCCGCCGGTAGCCCCACCGGTTGGCCCCAGATATCCGCTCGCACAACGAATTACGGGAAGCGATAGCCGCCGCTTCTCCACGACGATCCGCGCACGCTGGCCGCTGGCAAGGCGTGGCTCGCCGGCTACTTGTTACAGTGAGGCAATGCGTTCTTCGGCAGACCCCAACCCGTACGCGTCGCCCCAGGCAGAGGAGCAGCCGCCCGAGCTGGCCGACGTTGACGACCTGAAGGACGACCGGCTGCTGGTGACGCCACCCAAATGCACGCTTCCTCTCCGGTGTGTTTACTGTAATCAGCCGGCGACAAGGGTAATTACCTCAGGCGGGTATTGGTGGTTTTCATGGCGCGGATTGCAAGGAGCAAGAGTTCGGTGGGCTATCTGTGAAGATCACAAGCGGAGAATAGATCGTCAGGAAATCGCGTTTGTGTATGCGATGTGGGCAATCCTTGGTGTCTGCGGCGTCGTTCAGCTGTATGGGTATGTCTTCCCTGGCCAGCAGCCCTGGATCGAGGAGCTACCGGGGCAGATGCTCTCTTGGCTTATTTGGCCCGTTCTTATCTACCAGCACTTCATTCGCAGGAGACTTCCCAATCGCCTCGAACCGCTCTCCATATCCAAGGCGAATTCATCAGTTGCATACCTGAAGCACGCTGGCCGGCCGTTCCTCGACAGCCTGGCGGACGGTCGTGAAGGGTTTCTCGTGGTCGACAAGGTTCCGTAGGTTGATGTGGTGGCCGATCCAGAGAGCACCAACCCGTACGCTTCGCCTCAAGCCGAGGAGCAGCCCGGCGATGCGCCGGCGTGGGACGCCTGGAGCGATGGGCAGCTGGTCGTGACGCCGCCCCGGTCGGAGCTGCCGATGCGGTGCTGGGTGTGCAACGCGCCGGCCACGCGGCGGCGGGCGCTGCGCAAGACCGGGTGGTTGTCGCTGGAGGGGATCGTCAACATCTCGGTCGAGTGGCACTTGTGCGACGCCCACCACTTCCGCCAGCGGCTGCTGTGGGTGGCGGCCGCGGTCGCGGTGGCGGTGCTGGCGATTCTTGGGCAGGCGCTCGCCGGATGGATGGACTTCGGCCCGGGCATCGTGATGCTGGGCTACCTGATGATCGGCGGGGCGTTCGCGGCGCTCTCCTGGGCCACACGCCACTGGGCCGGGAGGCAGGCAACCGTCGCCCAAGCCAGCCCACACCGCGTGACGCTCAAGGGGGCGGGGCCGGCGTTTCTAGAGAGCCTCAAACGCCAGCAGTAGCCGGCGCCGTTCTCACTAGCCGACGGATTACATCCGTCGGAGGACCACCAAGACGGCTTCCATTGATGGTGACGTCGCGCCGGTGCATCCGATGGATGTAATCCATCGGCTAGGGGCGTTGCTGTGCTCGCAACGCAACGGCTCCAACTAGAATACCAGCTATGCCGTGCTACCTCCTCACCTACCACGCGTACGGATCTTGGATGCCTGATCGGCCGCAAGGGTACGTGCGTCGTGGTGAAGGAGTATTGTCGCCAGACGAAGCCATGGCTGATCAATACCGCGCGAATGCGAAACGCGGCGAGGTTTCTTTTTCAACTCTGCAGCAACAGCTAATCATTCTCGGTTTGCTCGATGCGTCCAGGTACGTCGCGTGTGAGATCCATGCGGTAGCGACCGAGCCATCACACTTTCACGTGCTGGCAAGCTGGCGAGGAGAACGCAGCGGCATGTTGGTCTCAAACAGCTTACGAGGGAGGGTCAAACGAGAACTCAATACAACTGAGCATCGACGATGGCTCGCTCGGGACGCCTCTCGCCGACAGGTCAAGAGCCGCACCCACTTTGAACACCTGATGGAGACCTATCTGCCGAAGCACGGCGGCTTGAAGTGGAATCAGCAGCAAGGGATTTACGAGTAGATTGTTCTCACTAGCCGACGGATTACATCCGTCGGAGAACCACCAACACGGCTTCCAATGATGGCGACGTCGCGCCGGGGCATCCGATGGATGTAATCCATCGGCTACTGAGGCAGCTCCCCGGGCTACTCAAACCGCCGACCGGTCAGCTGCTCGTAAGCCTCAACATACTTCGCCCGCGTGCCGGCCACGACGTCGGGCGGCAGCTCGGGGGGCTCGCTGTTCTTGTCCCAGTCGGTGGAGCTGAGCCAGTCGCGCACGTACTGCTTGTCGAACGACGGCTGGCCGTGGCCCGGTTCGTACTTGTCGGCCGGCCAGAAGCGGCTGGAGTCGGGCGTCATGACCTCGTCGATCAGGATCACCCGGCCGTCGCGCTGTCCGAACTCGAACTTGGTGTCGGCGATGATGATGCCACGGGTCGCGGCGTGCTCGGCGCCCTGGGTGTAGATCTCCAGGCTCTTGGCGCGGAGCTCGTCCGCCAGGTCGGCGCCGAGTTCGGCCTGCATCCGCTCGAACGGCACGTTCTCGTCGTGCCCCTCTTCGGCCTTGGTGGCGGGCGTGAAGATCGGCTCGGGCAGCTTGTCGCTCTCGCGCAGTCCGGGGGGTAGGGCTACCCCGCAGACGGTCCCCGACTGCTGGTACTCCTTCCATCCGGAGCCCGACAGGTAGCCGCGCACCACGCACTCAAACGGCACGACCTCCGACTTGCGGCACAGCATCGACCGGCCTGCTAGCTGTTGGCGGTCGACGTCCGCCGGCAGGTCCATCTGGTCGACGTCGGCCGTGATCAGGTGGTGCGGGATGCCGACCCGGTCGAACCAGAACACGCTTGTCTGGGTCAGCACGCGGCCCTTGTCCGGGATGCCGGTGGGCAGCACCCAGTCGTAGGCGCTGATCCGGTCGGTCGCGACCAGCAGCACCCGGTCGCCCAGGTCGTACACGTCGCGGACCTTGCCGCGGCGGACCGGCCAGTGCGGGAGTTCGGAGGTCAGCAGGCACGCGTCGGGCATGGGGCGGGGCCGGTTGGGGTCAGGGGGCTTTCGCTGCGGAGTATACCGCGGCCCGCCCAGCGGCGGCAGCGGTTGTTGCGGTCGTTGCCGCACAATAGAATTGAATCTTGGGCGTGCGAGGCGGACGTCCCACATCCTCTGGGCCGCGCAGTTGGGGCAGGCGTCGGTCACTGGCATCTTTGAGGCGTCCATGGCGATCCCGGCTATCCATCCCTACCTGCCGCCGGGACGGCAATCAGCCGCGCTGGATCAACCCCCGCGACAAGCATCCGAGTTGGGCGCGCCTTCCTCGGGGTCAACGACCCCGCGAGCCGCCGCCGCTGCGCCACGCCGTGGGGGGACGCCATGGGGCTGATGCGCCTGAACGTCCGCTGCCCCGAACGCATCGCGGACGCCGATCTCAAGCGGGTCTACCTGGCCGGCCCGGACGACCTGCCGTACCACGGGCGCTCTTACCTGGCCGGCGGCGTGCTGCACGTGGAACGCCGCGAGGACGCCTCCGGCGCGCTGTGCGTGCCCTGGGTGCTCGACGACCACGGCCCCTGGATGATCAGCACCACCACGCTGATGGAGCGCGAGCGCCCCTACCAGCTGGAGGTCGAGCTGGCCCGCGGCATCGTGTTCCGCGTCCGCAACCAGATGGCCGCGTGGCAGATGCTGGGGCTCACCGCGCCGGACGACCTCACCACGCTGCTGGCCGAGGCCACCACCGCGTTCAGCCGCGCCGCCGTGATGCAGGTCGACCCGCCGGCGGCGGTCGCCAAGGCGATCGAGGCGATCGCCCTCGGCGCCGAGGCCTCGCTCCGCCTGGCCGAGGTGTACGCCGACCAGGCGCTGGCCGTCCGCACCGCCGGCGGCGCGCGGCTGCCCACGCTGCTGGGCATCCGCATGGGCGCGCCGCCCGACCCCGGCAAGGGGCTCGGCTACGGCGAGCAGCTCGAGCCGTTCAGCATCATCGCCGTGCCCTCCGGCTGGAAGGACGTCGAGCCCACCGAGTCGCGCCGCGAGTGGGCCGACCTGGACGCCACGGTCAAGTGGGCCCAGGAGAACCGCCGCCGCGTCAGCCTCGGGCCGCTGCTCGAGTTCAGCGACTCCCGCGTGCCCGAGTGGGCCTACCTGTTCGAGGGCGAGACCGACACCCTCAGCTCGCTGATGCTGGCCCACGTCGAGGCCTGCGTCAAACGCTATCGCGGCCGCGTGAACCTGTGGAACGTCGCCGGCCGGGTGAACCGCAGCCGCGTGCTAGGCCTGACCGACGAGCAGCGCCTGCAGCTCGTCGCGCAGGCGGTGCGTCGCGTGCGCGAGCTCGACCCCGGCACGCCGGTCACGGTCTGCTTCGACCAGCCGTGGGGCGAGTCGCTCGCCACCGAGTCCGGCGACCTGGCCGCCATCGAGTTCGCCGACGCGCTCGAGCGGGCCGACCTCGGCATCGCCGGGTTCGGCGTCGAGCTGAACGTCGGCTACCTGCCCGACGGCGCCACCCCCCGCAGCCCGCTCGCCTACAGCCAGCTGCTGGACAACTGGAGCCTGCGGCTGGAGCTGCCGCTGCTGGTGATGCTCACCGTGCCCAGCTCCGGCGGGCCCGACAAGCTGGCCACCGGCAAGGGCAAGCCGCTGGAGGTCGACGCCGGCCCCGGCGGCGCGGCGCACCCCAGCCCCGACTCGCAGGCCGAGTGGGTCCGCAGCGTGCTGCCGGTGCTGCTGGCCAAGAACTGCGTGCAGGTGGTGCTGTGGAACCAGCTCCGCGACGACCGCCCCCACGAGCTGCCCCACGGCGGCCTGATCGACCACCACGGCGCCATCAAACCGGCCGCCGAAGCCCTGGCCGAGCTCCGCCGGCTGTACCTCGGCTAACGCGCCCGAACTATCGGAATGTGTGCCGGGGGCGCTCCGCGTAGCGGAAGCCCCCGAAGGCAGGGGCCGCCGACTGCCGCCGACTTTTGTCCCGTTTGGCGCTATCGATCCTTAGGGACAAAAGTCGGCCCCCACTTCGAGCTCTCAGACGCGTTTCACGCTTGTCTAGCAGTGTGTGGCGATTTCCTCACGGCTCTCGACGGACGACTTTTGTCCACCCGGTGCGCCACAAGGGGACAATAGTGACAGAACTCGCGGCCCCGGGTAAACGCTCTGCGCAGCATCCCTTAGCGTTACCATTGGACCGCGCTGGGTGGCCGGTTTCTACAAGGAAGTGGCGGGATTCTGGAGCCCGCTTTCGGCAGCAAACTCCATGCATCATTGGCCCGTCGAGACCCACACGCCCACACCGCGAACCAATCGACTCGTAGCCCCCCGCTCCGCGGGGGGGGCAAAGCCCGTACGCCAGTGCGGCCCTGACAAGTGGACGCGTAACGGTGGGCTGAGCTATCCCCCGGCAGAGCCGGGGGCTACGAGTCGAACCCGTAGTAGTCTGTTCCCGCACGCGGTCGCTGACGTCGGGGACCATCAGTTCGGCAAGTAGATCGACCCCGACCTTGCGATGTAGTCACGCTTCGGCTTGAGCTGCGGCAGCGCGTCGACCAGGGCCTCTTTCCCGGCGTTGGTCACGTCCAGGCTGCAGGCGTCGACCTGCACCTTCGTCAGCTTCCGCAGCCGCGTGAGGCTGTCGAGCCCCTTGTCGGTAATCGAAAGGTTGCCGAGGTAGACCTCCTGCAGGTTCCGCATCGACCCGAGCCGCCGCATCCCGGCGTCGGTGATCCGGCTGTGGTAGCTGCAGAACACGCGGGCCTCGGGGAAGTGCCGGATCAGGTCGATGTTCTCGTCGTCGAAGTTCTCCCCCAGCAGGTCGATCCAGCGGGCCCGGCGGAAGTAGTCCTGCCCGAGCCAGTCGGTGAGCCACCGCGGGACCGGCCGGTCGGTGGGGCTGCGCTCCTCGAACAAGACGTCCCCGCCGAGCTCCTGGATCGTGCGCAGCGCCTGCGCCCGGTCGCGGGCCGCCTTCATTGGGTAGAAGAGCAGCAGGCTCGCTGCCGCCATCAGCAGCAACAGCGACCGGAGCCGGATCCGCAGCAGCCGCCTGAGCCTGGGAACACCTCTCATCGCTTGCCCTCCTGGGACGCTGCACGAGCAGAGACAGGGAGCGAGTGTACCGGCTGCAGGCGAGGGCGGGCAACAGAGTTCAGCGGTTTGTGCTGAGGACGAGGTTCGTCACTAACCGCGAGAAACGCGGGCGCCTGGCTGCTGGGACAGGTTTGATGCCTGTCTGACAGCACGATTCCTACTGAATCACTTGAGACTCTTGGCCTTTCGCGGATACGTAGCCTAGCAGCCACGCGACTCTTCCGTTTCTTACGAAGTAGACGGCGCGGTCTTCGAAGTCCAAGGTCTCGCCGAGAGTGCACAGGATCTCACTGCCAGCCATCAGGTTCTCGGGCGTGAACACTTTCTTGACGATGCTGATTTCCTGGGTAGCCGCGGCATTCAGAAGAGAAGCGTCGACAGTTGGGTACTCGCCATTCGCTTTCCTTAGCGCATCACGTATCTGGTGCAGCTCGTCCAACCGAAGCGGCACGTTGGCGTACTCCAGCATCTCGGGATGCAGGAACGTCGACAGCGCCCAAACAACGCCACCGTTCATGTAGACCAGTCGACGCGACTCGAGATCCTCATGCCGTTGCAGCTGGCGATCGATGTCTGGCTTAAGGACGCTGTGGCGTGCTTCAAGACTCGCTTGGCAGAAATCGACGTGACGATCCGCGGCGATGGTTTCTACGGCCGTCGTCAACGTGACGGTGCCAGGAAGATGGAACGTGGTGATCGCTTCACGTTTCTTGAAAGCGGCCGGCACGAGGTATCCGCCTTTGGTGTTGCCGCTTCCGACATCGATGACCAACGCCTCACCGAGTCGATCTTGCTCCTGCAGGCAGAGCCCGCAGATGCCTAGCCGAACCTCCTCCTCAACCGAAAGGACATCCAGCGAGTGCTTGGTGAACTCGGCGACCCCATCCTTCAACGCCTGCAGGTTCTCCGCCTTCGGCAGCCCGCTGCTGACCACGATGAAGATCTGGTGCTCCGGAACCTGGAGCTCTTCGTGGAGGCGCCGGTAGAAGCCACCAACCGTTTGAATGGTGTCGCCGAGCGCATCCAGATTGAAGGACGGCCCTTCAAGCGCCGACAGCGTGGTGTTCTCGTCCCCGGAATCCACGATCGTTACGGGGTTCCTGGCGTCTCCGAGCTCAAGATCGATCGCCACCCATTTGACGCCCTTGGCGCCAATCTCGATTCCGCCGAATCGTTGACCGTAGGCAGTGCTGAAGCAGGCGAGCAGAAGAACAAGCGACAGTCGAACCATCGTTTCCCTTAACTAACAAGAATCCAGCCCTCTCACATCGATCCGGCAGTGGTAACGACCGATCGTTAAGATTGGGTCATTGTTCCGTGAATTCTTCGTTAAGGCGGGCCTTCCGTGCCAGTCGTGGTTCCCGTTAGGCGGTGTCCGCACCAGGATGGCGTCTACTGCTAGACCGGCTTGCATCCACACCACCGAAATTCACACCAGCCATAGCGACGTTCTGATTCCGCTAATAAACAGCGGGTGGACCAGATTCGGCGTCGTGGCGCCGGGGCAGCGTTGCGTCGGTTCAGGCCACCTCCGCGGGATCGACGCCCGCAAGTCCCGCCTCAGACTCGGCGCCCAATGACACGCCGCGAGGGCGTTCGCATTCTTGGTGATCGACGGGATCGCGCCTTGAAAGGTGGCGCCCGGTGCCGGTTCAGGCAGGCCACCCCGCGGTTGTGGCCGGGCCTAATTGCGTGCTTCGCGGTTTACCGACACCCGCCAGCCCTCGACCATCCTCTCCCAGTAGCTCAGTTCGGTGGGGGGGCGGTAGTTGATCCGGCAGCCGGGGATCGACTCCTTCAGACGCTCCACCTGCTGCGCGGGCGCCTGGGTGTTGGTGAGGTCCAGCGTCTGCAGGTTGGTCAGGCTGGCCAGGGGCGAGACATCGCTCACCGGCGTGCTCTGCAGAGAGATCAGCGTCGCCTCGTGGAAGCGCGCGAGCGGCGCCACGTCGGTTACGTCCTGGTACATCAGGTACACGCGGTCGACCTTCTTGGCGCCAAACCACGCCCTGGCCGCCTTCTGCAGCAGCGTACCGCTGGGCCGGTACGCGTAGTTGATCTCGCCGCCACGTTCTTCGACCCAGGCGATGGCGGCCGCTTCCCGCCGCGCCTGCTCCGCTCTCCAGCCGAAGGGGATCGCCAACACGGCCACCGCGATGAGCAGGGTTCGCAGGCGGAACCGAAACCAGCGTCGCAACAGACTGGCGGGTCTCATGGAGGTTCGCCCTGCAAGCCGGGGAGCGTTTCGATTGATCGCCGCCAACGGTATGTGAACGGGGGTGTGTGGGCAATAGCAGGCGTGGCAGGGCTCCACCTGCACGAGGACGGCGGATGTTCGTAGGATGATGGGCGAGGGATCTCACGGCACCGTATACCTTTGCTGATCCAAGGGGAGTGATGGATTTGTCTGCAATCGTGCTGCTAGCGGAAGCGGCCGCCGAGCCGGGCGCCCGTTCGCCCGCGTGGGTGATGATTCTGTTCGCGCTGGGGATGCTGGCCACATACGTGGGCGTCGCTATTGACAGCTTCCACAAGACGGTCGCGGCGTTGCTGGGCGCTGTTGTGCTAGTGCCGCTGGCGTTGGTGCTGGGCGTGCTGCCCGACTACGACGCCACCTACGAGATCCTCTCGCACGACCTCAACATCTTCGGCGTCATCATCGGGACCGGGATCCTGGTCGACGTCACCGGGCGGAGCGGCTTGTTCCACTTCCTGAGCATCCTGATGGTCAAGGCGACCGGTGGGCGGGCCTCGGCGCTCTACTTCGCGCTGTGCATGTTGACGTTCGCGTTTGTCGCGGTGCTCACCATCGTGCCGGCGATGCTCATCCTCAGCTCGCTGGTGCTGGTGATCTGCCGGAAGCTCGACTACCCCCCCAAGCCTTTCTTGCTGTCGGTCGCGATCTGCGCGAACAGCGGCGCCGTCGTGACTTTCGCCAGCGGGCTGCCGAACATCATGATCGGCACCCAGGCGGGCATCCCGTACGTCCAGTTCTTGATGGTGTCCGCGCCCTACGCGTTGATCAGCTTCCTGGTGGCGTTGGCGGTGCTGCGATTCGCGTTCCGGCGGTCGCTGCCGTGGAGGCAGAACGCAGCCGAGCAGGCGGACCTGCAGGGCCGTATCGAGCAGTTCGACGCCTGGGCGCTGGTGGAGGACCGCAGGGTGTTGGTCAGCAGCGCGCTCATCCTGGTGCTGACGGTCATTGGCTTCGCGCTCGCGCAGCCGCTCGGGGTGGGGATGGACTTCGTCGCCATTGCCGGCGGGACGGCCGCGTTACTCTTTGCAGGCAAGACGATCGAGGACTCTATCGCCAAAGTGAACTGGACGATCATCCTCTTCTTTCTAGGGCTGTTCCTGATCATCGGCTGCGTGAAGGCCACCGGCTCGCTCAACTGGTTAGCCGAGCAGGTTGTCGCCCTGTCGAACGGCGATACCGG
Organism: Posidoniimonas corsicana; assembly: GCF_007859765.1. Taxonomy (NCBI): domain Bacteria; kingdom Pseudomonadati; phylum Planctomycetota; class Planctomycetia; order Pirellulales; family Lacipirellulaceae; genus Posidoniimonas; species Posidoniimonas corsicana. The sequence goes on along the minus strand of NZ_SIHJ01000005.1, from coordinate 156,137 downwards.
GTTGCTGGTGGCGTTGCTCACGGTGTTCTCCGCGGTTGCTTCGGCGATTGTCGACAACATCCCCGTCGCGGCCACGCTCATCCCCGTGGTGAATCAGATCGGCGGCGGCGATGTCGCCGCCGAGCCGTTGTGGTGGGGCACGATCCTCGGCTGCAACCTCGGCGGGAACGGCACGCCGATCGGGTCGATATCGTGTGTGATAGCGCTGTACACCCTGAAGAAAGAAGTCCACGAGACCGTATCGTGGGGAGAGTTTATCCGACTCGGCGGGACGATCATGGTCGTCCAGATTGCCGGGGCGATCGCGTACTTGCTAGCCTTGGACGCGATGGGGTGGATCCCCAGTCTGCCGGGATAACAACTTTGCGGCGCCGATGTCATGCACCGGCGTGAGCCCATTGCCGGAAGCCAACCGCGGCGGCGTGATTTCTCGCACGCCGAGCGGGACTTAGAGAACAACGAACGAGAGCCCGGGAGCAACACCAATGCCAGACCCAACGCAGCGGCACGTCGACAGCGAGCTCAGCGAGTCGATGGACCTGTTCGAGCGAGCGGACGTGGGCGCCGGGATCGAGATCGCACCGCGACGGCCCAAGAGAGTCTTGGTGGCCACCGACGGCTCCACGCAGGACCACGCCCTCACGCTGTTCGCCAAGCAGCTGCAGGACCGCCTGGCTTGCGAGATCGGGCGCCTGGATCTCGGGGACGGGGCGCCATCGACCACAGAGCAGCGCGTCGAAATGGACGCAACGGTCGTCGAGGCGGACGCCTCTCTTGAAGACGACTACGACCAGATCCTCGCCGCCGCCGAGTCCTTCGGCGCCGACCTCTTGATGCTGCCGTGCCCGTACCGGCGGGACTTCGAGTCGCTGGGAGAGGACAGCGCGGGGACCGTCATGGAGGTGGTGGCGGCGCGGTCCAAGGTCCCCACGATCTTTATTCGACGCCCCGACGCCGTGGGGCGGGACCCTTCCAACCACGTCCGTATCATCCTGACACGCGAGAACGCGGCGGCCAACGAAACGGCCCGCTGGGCCGCGGGCCTCGTCCAGCCGAGCGGTCGGTTGGAGCTGCTGCTGCTGGTCGAGCAGAGCACGTTCAAGAACTTCCGGGAGATCATGAACTCGCTGCAGCCCGACGCGGAGTTCAACCCGGCGGACCTGGAAGACGCATTGGCCCGCACCTACGCCCGGCTGCACTCGGGTCTTCAACGGGCGTCCCGCGAGCACGGGTTTTCCTACGACTTGATCATCCGCTACGAGGCCGACGAGCAGCCGATCACGCCCGAGCACCCCGAAACGCACCCCGCGCTGATGGCGCTAGGCCTGGTGCGCCACGACCACGACTCCCGGAACGAGATCCATGATTTCGTGAGGCGGTCACCGCATCCCGTGCTCGTGGCGCCTGTTGATTGACCAGAAGGGCCTGCATCAGCGGTACGTCTTTGGATGCCAACGCACACGTGAGAGCCTGGGCTACCCCCATACCGTTGACGCTACCTTGGGTTGCTCGTTCGGCGATGCATTTACAGCAGCCGGCCAAAGGGAGTGGTACGCAGGGCGCCGCGTGCGCCTCGGCGATTGAACGCCTACTTTCTTGCTGACCTAAACCTGGCGAGCAAGCGGAGGCCATCCGATTCCCGCTCGTGCTCACGAAAGAAGTCTTCTAGTCCGCTACGCTTCTCGGGTGGCGCGTATCCCACGTCACACCCGCACCCCTGGAAGGCGAAACCGTGGTCGTAGAGAGCTTGGACGATCTCCCACGCTTCGACGTCGTTCATCCTGGGCGCCTTGAAGTCGAGCCCCATCGCGGCCATCCGGCGGTCGCATTGTGGGCACTTCGAGACATCTGCCAGGTAGGCGTCGAAGATGCCTTGGAGCGTCGTTCCCAGCTGCGCTTCCAACTTCGTTAAATGCTCTCTGCCACGCGTCATTTGGAAGCGACGGAACGCGTCGTCGAGGCCTCTCCGCCTGGTCCAGTCGGCGATCGACGTCTTCTTGAACGCCTTCCGGCAGTCGAAGCAGGCGAAATGCGACTTGTAGTTGGTGGTGGCGTACCGGCACATTGGTTTGCTTCGAAGTAAGGCGCCGTCATTCAGTCAGGGATCGGGTTTGATATCGGCGTCCATTCTACCGCACAAGCCAGGCGACGACGCTGCGCACCCAGGCATTCGCTAGAACGGGCGCCAGTGACGCTCCCGTCAGCACGCTTGCGAGAGTTGGGGGCCGGTTTGGCGGTGAGACGCCCCTCATAGTTCGGCGCTGCATGGCTATCGCAGGCGTTCCAGTTTGTCGTACGCCGCTTTCAGGGCTTGCTCTTGCCGAGTAAGAAACACGTTCTTCACCCAATCTATGTGGGGAGGAAGCGTACGGCTGTTTCGAGTCTTGGAGTCGAACAGCGGGCGGAATCCATGCCAATGGGCGTGCTCGCCGGTCTCGAGATACTCCCGTGCATTCGTTATCGCGACTTCAAGATGCGCGATGCGGTCAAGAATAGCTCTCCTCTTCGAGTCCATAGAGTGCTCCCTGCGGGGTACTGCATCTCCGGACACGCAGGCGAGATCAAGGTTCACTGCAGCTACGCGAGGCTACGTAGGCAGGTAGGACGGCGGTTTCTCAGAGACCCATTCGCGCCGCTGGCCTCACACCGCCAGCCGCTGGCGCAGCTCGTCCGGCAGGTCGACGCTCTCGATGCCTGGTTGGCCGCGGAGCGCGTCCAACAGCACGCCGAGCTGCTCGTCGGTGGTTTGCGCCAGGTCGAGGTACAGCTGCTGGCGGCCGCGCAGCTGGCACAGGCCGCCGCCGCGGCCGTCGAACCAGTCCTCGCGGACCTCGATGCCCAGGCCGGCGGCCGCCCGGATCGCGTGGTTGCGGAGCTCTACGGCGTGCATGCTAGCGGGCCCTGGGGGGTAATCGTTACAGCCTTCGCGGATCGCCACGGCGGCCGTGGCCCTTACACGTTCAGGCGGCCCGGCGGGGGCCGCGCGGATTCTAATCGCTCGCTCTAAGGTTGCCCACGGCGAATCGACGATAGCCCTACGGGGGCGTTAAGCGGTTAAACGGCAACAAGTTAAGAGGATTCGGATCGGCAAGGCAGCCGGCCGCGGCAAGCTGCGGCGACCTTGCCGACCGACGGTCCTCGTTCCTGGCAGGCGGAGTCCACGATGCAGACCGGTTCGGCAGCGCAGCAGAGCGACCTCCAGCAGCAGCTCGCCGAACTGAAGGCCGAGCTGCTCGAGGCGCAGAAGATGGCCGCCATCGGCGAGCTGGCCAGCACCACCACGCACGAGTTCAACAACCTGCTGACCACCATCCTCAACTACGCGAAGATGGGCCTGCGGCACACGGACGACGCCACCCGCACCCGGGCGCTGGAGAAGATCCTCAGCGCCGGCACCCGCGCGGAGAAGATCACCAACAGCGTGCTGGGCATGGCGCGCAACCGGGGCGCCAGCGCGGCGCCCACCAACCTGGCCGACCTGGCCGGCGAGACGCTCGTCCTCCTGGAGCGCGAGCTCGGCAAGTACCGCGTGCAGGTCGAGACCGACTACCAGACCGACCGCCGCGCGATGGTGGTCGGCGCCCAGATCCAGCAGGTGCTGATCAACCTGCTGACCAACGCCCGGCAGGCGATGGTGCAGGGGGGGCGGATCCTGATCCGCGTGGCCGAGGACGCCGAGAGCGGCACGGTCGACCTCACGGTCCGCGACAACGGGCCCGGCATCGCCCCGGAGCACCTGCTGAAGATCTTCGACCGCCGGTTCAGCACCAAGGCCGGCCCCGACGCAAGCGGCAAGGGCGGGGCGGGTGTGGGGCTGTCGGCCTGCAAGGAGATCATCGAGAACCACGGCGGCCGGATCCGCGTGGAGAGCTCGGTCGGCCGCGGCGCGGCCTTCATCCTCAAGCTGCCGGCCGTGGCCGAGCAGCCCGCCGGACCCACGCCAGTAAAGCGGCTGGGCGTGCCCGCCTAGCAGGCGCTTCCTATCGTGGCCGGGTTGCCCGGGTGGCGGGTGCCGGGGGCGCTCCGCGTCAGCGGAAGCCCTCGTCGCGCCGAGTGACACGCGCCCAAGGCAGCGGGGGCTTCCCTGTCGGGAGCGCCCCCGGCACCCGCGTAGCACGCCGGCTCAATCAAGCGTTGCGCGCCGGGGGTCCGTCGAGAACCGGGGGCAAACGCCCCGCGGCTGATCGGTCGGCGGTGCAACGCCCGCTACAGCGCCCGGCGGTGCTTCTTCTTTTTCTTGGGCGGCGCCTTCTTGGGGGCCTGCTCGCCGGCGGCTTCGGGCTCGGCCTCTGGCTCGGCGGGGCGCGGCGTGGGGGGCGAGGAGCCGGTGGGGGGCGCCATGCCGAAGAACTGCACGGCCGGCTGCTGGGTCTTGGGCACGACCGACTCGACGGTCTCGAAGCCCTCGATCTCGTCGCGGGTCAGCAGCTTGTTGATGAGCTGCTCGATGCGGGTCAGCTCAGACCCCTGCTCGCTGTTCACGAAGGTGAACGCCACGCCCTCGCGGCCCATGCGGCCGGTGCGGCCGACGCGGTGCACGTAGTCGTCGGCGGACTCGGGGATGTCGTAGTTGACGATGTGCGAGATGCTCGACACGTCGATGCCGCGGCCGACCACGTCGGTGGCGATCAGCAGCTTCACCTCCTCCGCGCGGAACTGCTTCATCACCCGGTCGCGGACGTTCTGGGCCATGTCGCCGTGCATGCACGCCACGCCCTGCCGCTTGCGCGACAGCTTGACGTGCAGCCGGTCGACCATCCGCTTGGTGCGGCAGAACACGATGGCCTGCTTCGGCTGCTCGCGGTCCAGCAGCTTCTGCAGCAGGTCGAACTTCCGGGCGTTGTCCACGGTGAAGTAGAACTGCTCGATGGTGTCCACGCCCTTGGTCTTAGGCGAGAAGTCGAGCGTCACGGGGTCGATCATGTACCGCTTGGAGAGCCGCTCGATGGCGGGGTCGACCGTGGCGCTCAGCAGCAGGGTCTGACGCTGCTTGGGGCAGCGGCGGAGGATCTTCTCGATGTCGGGGCGGAAGCCGATGTCGAGCATGCGGTCGGCCTCGTCCAGCACAACGATCTTCACGTCGTCCAGCGTGAGGGCGCCGCGGCCCAGCAGGTCGAGCACGCGCCCGGGGGTGCCGACCACCACGTCGGCGCCGCGCTCCAGCTTGTTGATCTGGGTCTTGATCGGCTTGCCGCCGTACAGCGGCACGCTGCGGATCTTGCGGCCGTGGGCCAGCTTGTCGAACTCGTCGCGGACCTGCACGGCGAGCTCGCGGGTGGGCGCCAGCACGATGGCGAAGGGGCTCTTCGACTTGCTCTCCTCGAACCGCTCCAGGATCGGGATCGCGAACGAGGCGGTCTTGCCGGTGCCGGTGCGGGCCTGGCCCAGCACGTCTTTCCCCGAGAGCGCCACGGGGATCACGCCGGACTGCACCGGGCTGGGGTGCTCGTACCCGGCCTTGCGGAGGGACTCCCGCATGGTGGGCGAGAGGTCGATGTCGTCGAAAGAGGGTTTGGCGGCGCCGTCGCCCTGGGGGGCGGAGGGGTCGGTTGGCATAGGGACTCGGGAGGGTTGGTCGTTGTCACGGGGGCGTGACGCGGACCTTTCCGGGGCCTGGCCCGGGCGATGCGCCACACTGCGATTGGCTTTCTTGACTGTGTATTCGCTGTAAGCCTAGCAGTGCTAGTAGTTTGGGTCAACGGCGCCCGGCCGGCGGCCGGAATTGGCGGGCGCCAACAAAAACAGGCCAGGGCGCCAACGGCGCCCGGCCTGATTTTGTATTCGTTGTTTCATGCGCCCCGTGGGGGCGGGCCTCGCCGCTCGGTGAGCGGGAGAGAGACGACTACTTCTTCTTAGCGGTCTTGCGCTTGGTCGTCTTCTTGGCGGCCTTCTTCTTAGGCGACTTCTTGGCGGCCTTCTTCTTAGTGGCCTTCTTGGTCGCCTTCTTCTTGGTCGACTTCTTAGCGGCCTTCTTCTTGGTGGCCTTCTTGGTCGCCTTCTTCTTGGTCGACTTCTTCACGGCCTTCTTCTTGGTGGCCGCCTTCTTCTTGGTCGACTTCTTCGGAGCGGCCTTTTTGGCCGTCTTCTTCTTGGCCACCTTCTTCTTAGCTGCCATTGCGAATGGCTCCTTCCCTGAAAGCGCCTCAAGAGTTTAACTGTCCCTCTCTCGGGCGCAAGACAAGAGAGAGGACGACTGTCTCACTTTTCAACGCGTTGAAGCGGCCCGCATTACTCCGTCGCGGGCCAGTGCTGCGCGCATTGAAGCAGTTAATGCTTCATTAAGTCAAGTGGAATTGGCAAAAAAGGAGGACGGGGCGACAACCCCAAGCGGGGATGGTTGAGGCCTCCGTGTTCCTTAGCGAGAGTTTATCGGCGCTTGGGCGCCGCAGCATTAGAAACGGCGCTTCCGCGTTAGCAAGAGTCGTCACGCGTAGTGCGCGAGCAGCGCCGCGAACTGCTCGGAGTGTCCCGCCAGGGGCGCGCCGCAGGGGCTCTTGAAGAAGCACGCCAGCGCGCCGAGCGCGCCGCTCTCGCCGCGCCCGGCGGACGCGTCGACCAGCCGCGCGAGGTCCAACACCAGCGGCGCCGCGAGGGCCGAGTCGTGCCCCTGCCAGGTCAGCTGCAGCGTCATCTCGACGCCCATGAAACCGCGGAAATGCACGTGATTCCAGGCGGTTTTTCGCTCCCCGAGGCTCGGCACGTACTCGATCGAGACCAGCGACTGGGGGCTGTAACCGAGCAGCGATTGGAGCGCCGCGTCCTTGCACCCCAGCTTGCTCGACTTGTGCTCCGGAGAGGACAGCACGCGGCCGTCCGCGTTGCCCAGGATGTTGTGACCGACCCAGCTCATCACTTCCAGGTTGCGGCTGGCGAGCATCGGCGCGAGCACCGTCTTGAGGAGGGTCTCGCCGGTCTTGCCGTCGCGCCCCGCGTGGCACACGCCCGAACGCTTCGCGAGGTCGTCGATCGCCGCGCAGCTGGCCCCCAACGAGGGGGTAAAATTTACAAACGCCGCGCCCGACTCGATCGCCGCGATCGCGTACAGCGACCCCGCCCGCAGCGGGCAGTCGGTCGATGTGAGCGTTGCGTTAAGCTCGTCCCAGGTGGGCGGCAGCGACGGCTCGTCGGTGGGCGGCTCGGTCGACGCGGTCACGACCACCACCACGCGCTCCAGCCGCTGCTGCTCGCGGAATCGATCGAGGTCGGCGCGGATGGCGTCGACCGCGGCGCGGGGCGTGGGGAAGCGGCGGGCGAGGCCCCCGTCGGCCTGCTCGTCGGCCAGCTCATCGATGGCGGGGCCGCTGTTGTGCACGACCCCCGGCGCAATCCGCGCGTCGATGGCGTCGAGGTCGGCGGCGCAGGCCTCGATCAGCGCGGGCGGGATGCCGGCCTCGGCGGCGCTGTCGCGGAGCCGGCCGGGCCGCAGCTCGCAGCCGCCCAGCACAAACTGGTCCCAGTCCTTCAGCCCCGCGCCCGCCAGGGCCGGCAGCTCGGTCACCAGCCCGGTCGTGCCGATGAGGCCGCGCGTCAGCGCCGACCAGCCGACCGCGGCGGTGGTCGCCACGCCGCCGCGGGCGCCCACCAGCCAGAATCCGGTGCGTGCTGTGCGATCGCTCGCGGGGTCCTCGGGTTGGGGCCCGGCTTGAGGGGGCATGGGGGCTCGGTGGTTGGCGTGGGGGCAGGGGCGGGGCGTCGCCCGCGGCTTGGAGAACGCTTGGTTCGGATCTATTATTGTCAAAGCGCCCCGGCGCCGCGTCAACGAGCGCCGAGAAGCGCGACACGGCGCGCACCGGCGCGACAGACCCTTCCCATGCCATGGCTGATCCTTCTGACGAAAGCCCGCAAGCGATGTTCGAGTCCGTTTCCGCCGCCCCGCCCGACGCCATCCTCGGCCTGACCGACGCCTACAAAGCGGACCCCAACCCGGACAAAATCAACCTGGGCGTGGGCGTGTATCAGGACGCGAGCGGCAAGACGCCGGTGCTGGGCACGGTGCGCGAGGCGGCGTCGCGGCTCGCCAAGGACCTGGCCTCGAAGTCTTACCTGCCGATCACCGGCTCGGCCGAGTACGGCGAGGCGGTGCAGAAGCTGATGTTCGGCGTGGAGGACGAGATCGTCCGCTCGCGCCGCGCGGTCACGGCCCACACGCCGGGCGGCACCGGCGCGCTGCGCGTCACCGCCGACTTCCTCAAGCAGAACTTCGAGGACGCCACGGTCTGGCTGTCGCAGCCCACCTGGGCCAACCACCCGGCCGTGTTCGCCGCCGCCGGCGTGCCGACCAAGATCTACTCCTACTTCGACAAGGCGGCCAACGGCCTGGCGTTCGACAAGATGATCGCCGACCTGAAGAAGATCCCCTCGGGCGATGTGGTGCTGCTGCACGGCTGCTGCCACAACCCGACCGGCATCGACCCCACGCCCGAGCAGTGGAAGCAGATCGCCGAGACGCTACGCAGCATGGGCGCGATGCCGCTGATCGACTTCGCCTACCAGGGCTTCGGCGAGGGGATCCAGGAGGATGCCGCCGGCCTGCAGGCGTTCTGCCGCCCCGGGGAGGAGCTGATCGTGTGCAGCTCGTTCTCCAAGAACTTCGGCTTGTACCGCGAGCGCGTCGGCGCGGCGACCTTCGTCACCGCCGACCAGGACTCCGCGCTGCGGGTCGGCAGCCAGGTGAAGCGGGCGATCCGCAGCAACTACTCCAACCCGCCGTCGCACGGCGCCGAGCTGGTGGTGACCATCCTGACCGACCACAAGCTACGCCAGCAGTGGGACGGCGAGGTCGCCGAGATGCGCGACCGCATCAACGGCATGCGGAAGCTGCTGGTGGAGAAGCTGGCCGAGCACGGCGCGCCCGGCGACCACTCGTTTATCCAGCAGCAGCGCGGCATGTTCTCGTTCAGCGGCCTGACCCCCGAGCAGGTCGAGCGGCTGAAGCACGACTACGCGATCTACATCGTCGGCTCCGGCCGGATCAACGTGGCCGGCATCACGCCGCAGAACGTCGATCGGCTGGCGCACTCAATCACCGACGTGCTAAAGGGCTAGGCGGCGTCGCGGCGAGTGGGGGCGAGCTACTACGATCCGCGCTACAGCTGTGTCCTGTTCCGCAGGAGTCCCGTCCATGGTTGAGGGTTGGCGTTGTGGGGCGGTGTTGCTCCTACTGGCGGCCGGAGCGGCGGTTGGCTGTGGGAGGCCTACGGCCGCCCCGACCATCAACTCCCTGAGGCAGGCCTATGTCCGCTCTGAGGGGCACGGAAGCCGTGGAGCAAGGTTCTGTCAGCTCGTTCTGGCAATGGATGATGAATCGATTGCAGGAACTGTCCCGGGCACAAGGGCAGGCCTGCTGAATGTTCTCGGCCCCCCAGATCTGACGAGACGGTCAGCTCTTGGTAGCCAAGACGTTTACTTCTACGACCGTTTCGCCAAGCGTGACTGGGTCGTGCAAGTCGAGTACGACCCTGCGGGAGCAGTCATGGGCTTTGGCTACAACGCGGCATCGGCGCTGGACCTTTCGGAGTGGCAGTCGGCTGAGGCCGGCACGCCGTAGGGGTGATGAACTGAGCCTTTGCGAATCTCCGTATTCGCTGGCAATCGTCGTCGGCTTGGTTCATAATCTCATTTCTATTTAGGTTTTCTCCTCCGGAGCCCTCCCATGCGCCGTCTATCTGCGGTACTCGTGTTGTTTCTCTGCGCGTCGGCCTCTGCCCAGCAGGCCGATATCAAGGTGCACGTCGACCAGCCCACGGTCGAACTCAGCCCGCACCTGTACGGGTTGTTCTTCGAGGACATCAACTTCTCGGCGGACGGCGGCCTGTACGCGGAGCTGGTGCAGAACCGCTCGTTCGAGTACTACCCGATCCCCGGCTGGAACCCGCTGAGCGAGCGTTACCACGCGTTGTCTTCGTGGGAGAAGGTGGAGCGCGACGGCGCCGAGTGTGAGATCGCCGCCGAGAAGGGCATCCCCCTGAACCGCAACAACCCGACCTACCTGACGGTCGCGATCCGCCGCGCGGGGCAGGGCGCCGGCGTGAAGAACCAGGGCTGGAGCGGCATCCGCTTGGACGAGGGCCAGGAGTACCGCGTGAGCCTGTACTCGCGTTGGGAGTCGCGCCGCGGCGCGCCGCTCACCGTGACGCTGGTCGACCAGGACGGCCACGAGTGCGGCTCGGCCGAGCTGCCGGCCTCCGGCGCCGATTGGCGCCAGGCCGAGGCGGTGATCAAGTCCGACCGCACCACCGACGACGCCAGCCTGGTGGTGACCACCACCGGCCGCGGCAAGCTCTGCTTGGACATGGTCTCACTGTTCCCGAGCAACACCTTTAAGGGTCACAAGAACGGCCTGCGGGAGGACCTGGCGCAGTCGCTGGCCGACCTGAACCCTAAGTTCTTCCGCTTCCCGGGCGGCTGCATCGCGCACGGCCACAGCCTGCAAAACGCCTACCGCTGGAAGGACACCGTGGGCGACGTCGCCGAGCGGCGGCCCAACTGGAACCGCTGGGGCTACCACCAGACCTACGGCCTGGGCTACTTCGAGTACTTCCAGCTCTGCGAGGACATCGGCGCCCACCCGCTGCCGGTGGTCCCGGTGGGCGTGTCTTGCGGCTTCAATCAGCCGTACCAGTGCGTGCCGCTGGACGAGCTGCACACCTGGGTGCAGGACGCGCTGGACCTGATCGAGTTCGCCAACGGCCCGGCCGACAGCACGTGGGGCAAGGTGCGGGCCGAGATGGGCCACCCCGAGCCGTTCAACATGGAGTTCGTCTGCCTGGGCAACGAGGAGCACGACACGCCCGAGTTCGCCGAGCGGTTCCCGTACTTCGTCGAGGCGATCCGCAAGGCGTACCCGGACATCAAGATCATCGGCACCTCGGGTCTGAGCCCCTCAATCCCGCTGTACCGCCAGATGCAGCGACTGAACGTGTACAGCTCGGACGAGCACTACTACGAGAGCCCGGAATGGTTTGTGCAGAACCAGGACCGGTTTGACGACTTCGACCGCGACGCGCCGAAGATCTTTGTCGGCGAGTACGCGTCGCGCGGCAACCGGCTGGTCAACGCCATCGGCGAGGCCGCCTACCTGACCGGCGTCGAGCGGAACGGCGACATCGTCGACATGGCGTGCTACGCCCCGCTGCTGGCGGACGTGCACAACACGCAGTGGACCGCCGCCAACCTGATCCACTTCGACAAACGCAACCTCGTCAAGACGCCCAACTACCACGTGCAGCAGCTGTTCGCCCAGAACAAGGGCGACGTGTTCCTGCAGACCGAAATCGACCAGTCGGTCGACGAGGCGGACCTGCCGTCGTACGCCGGCGCGGTCGGCATGGGCACCTGGTCCACCGCGGCCGAGGTCCGCAACGCCAAGCTCAACGGCGAGCCGCTCGACCCCGCCGACTGGACCCCGCACGGCGGCAAGTTCAACGCCAAGGACGGCGCCCTCCGCCAGGCCGACCGCGACGCGCAGGGCGTGATCAGCGTCTCTACCGCCGAGGCGCCCGCCAAAGCGGTCTACGAGTTCGAGGCCCGCAAGCTCGGCGGCGCCGAAGGCGTGCTGATGGTGTTCGGGTGCGAGGACCCGGAGAACTACTTCTGGTGGAACATCGGCGGCTGGGGCAACACGCAGCACGCGATCGAGCAGTGCGTGGACGGCGTGAAGCACTCGCTCGTTGAGACCCGCGGCTCGATCGAGGCCGACCGTTGGTACAAGCTCCGCGTCGAGACCGAGCCCGGCCGCATCCGCTGCTACCTGGACGACAAGCTGGTGCACGACTACCAGGAGCAGGGGCCGCGGGTGAGCGTCTCTAGCACGCTGGACAAGCAGGCCGGCGAGGTGATCCTCAAGCTGGTCAACCCGACCGGCTACGAGGTCGCGGCCGACGTGTCGATCGACGGCGCCAAGGTCAAGGCCGGCGAGGTCGACGCCACGCTGCTGACCGGCGCCCCGGGCGACGACAACTCCATCGACAACCCGGACAACGTGGCCCCGGTGGAGAAGGAGGTCACGGTCGGCGACCGCTTCCAGCTGACCCTGCCGCCCAGCTCGCTGCAGGTGCTCCGGCTGCCGGTAGAGTAGCCGCGTGTCAGAGCGAAAAAGAAACGGCCCGCCTGCGACTGTCGCAGGCGGGCCGTTTTCGTAGCGGTTGAGAGCGGCTTCTATCGTTGACGCCAAGGGATTAGTCCGACCGCCGCCAGGAGCCAGCCGCCAGCCGGCTCCGGCACAACCACTGTGATTCTCAGCAGCGGGCGCAGGTCCGAGTCGGCCGCCCCGGAGCTGTAGAACCTCCATGAGTCAGTATTGCCGTCAGCGGCGCCCAGATAGATGCCGTTGTTCGCTTGGCCCGACTGCCAGTTGTTAACGATTGATGTCACGTCCAGGCTCACCAGCTCGCTGTCGAGAATGTCCACCGCTGCATCAACCGCCGGCCCGATCTGATTCGCGGCCTGCATGGCCTCGGCGTCGCCGGCGAAGTCGTCGTAGACCGAGCCTGGGTTGAACGGGGTGAGCAGCTGGTGGGCGGTGACCGGTCCGCGGCTGTCGCCGCTCTGGAATGTCTGCCAGTCGGTTGAAAGGAGCAACTCGGCCTTGGCGATTCGCCCGGTCACCTTCGACGTGTCGAAGTGGATCAGGTAGGACGTATCGTACGAGCCAGCGCCGTCATCGCCGTCGACCACGGCGACCGGAACCTGCGAAGCGTCCACACCTGCGGCGACAACGTCGTCGCTGCGATCCGCGGGCGTCGAGTTGTCGTTCTCAAGCAGGTTCAAGACGACGTCGGTCGTTCCGTTATAGCCTGAAAGGCCTTCCTGCAGCTCGTGCACGCGGTATCCGGGGTCGGTGGTGTAGGTCACTGACAAGCGGGGACGGTAGGTCGGGTCGGGGTGGCCGGTCGAATGCATACTCCAATCGCCGGTTTGGGCGCCCTCAACGTTGACGATAGCGAGCCCGAGGTTTGGCCCGCCCTCAGCCCATACCTGGACGGCGCGCGTCACGTCGACGCTGTAGAAGGCGTTTGGCTCAAAACGCGGCTCGTTGACGCCCGCGTCCAGAGATCCGATCAGCCAGTCCGCTTCCCCATTGTCGGTGTCGATCCCATCCTGTGCACTCAGGTAGGAGCTGTCGCCATCGCCGAACGTCCCGTCGAACGTGGAGTTGCCGTCGAATGGCACGGCGAGACGCAGCACTGCGAAGATTCCTGGTGCAACGGTCGGGCCGACGTGGCTTGCGGTGCGTAGGTCTAGCGTCGCGGAGAGGATGGTGGCGCCGCTCGGGATGGCGCCGGCGCCCACGATATCGTCAAATCGAATCAGCACGTCGGACCGCCCGCCCCGGTGGTTCCACGCGGCAAACCTGTCTTGGCTGTTCAGAGGCGGCGTGCTGGTGTCGACATGCGCGCCGTTCACGTCCCCCGCACTGCTGATGCGGCGGTCGAACGCGCCTTGATAGCCGCTCACACCGTTCTGGAAAGAGATTGAGTGCTCCGCCGCTGACACCGAAGTGGCGAGAGCGAGCATCGACAGCAGGCCAGTAGTCGTTGGTCTCATGGGCGCGCCTGAGATTGCTTGAGGGTGAGTCTATCCCCGCTTCCGATGCGGTCGGTTGGCTGATCGTTCTGTGTGGGCGAAGGTATTCACGCGGCAGCGTGAAGATTCTGTGAACGAGGCCGGCGAGAATCCGCGCAAGAGAGAACGGCCCGCCCCGGAATGCGCGGCGGGCCGTTTTCGTAGCGGTTGTAGATAATCTGCGTGCTCTAGCCGCGGCGCCGCAGCGGCAGCAGGCCGCCCAGCGCCAGCAGCGCCAGGCTGATCGGCTCGGGGACGGTTGTGATCCGCAGCATCGGGGCCAGGTCGGAGTCGACGGCGCCGGTGGTGAAGATCTGCCAGCCGTTGGAGGTGCCGTTGGCGCCGATGTAGAAGCCGTAGTTTTCGTCGCCGTCGTGCCAGTTGCGGACGATCGACGTGACGTCGACCCGCACGTACTCGGACTCTTCAACATCGAGCACCTCTTCGACGACCGGGCCGATCTGGCCGGCGTTGATCATGGCCTGCACGTCGCCGGCGAAGTCGCCGTACTGTGAAGCCGCATCGAACGGCGTGAGCAGCTGGTGCACCGTGAACGGTCCCGGGGTGTCCGACGCGCCGCCGCTGAAGCCGGTGGTGATCAGCAGCTCCGCCTTCGTGACGTCGCCGGTCACGGAGCTGGTGTCGAACCGGATCAGGTAGGGGGTGTCGTACGAGTCGGCGCCGTTGTCGCCGTCCAGGTAGACCTCGCTCAGGGTCGAGCCGTCGACGCCGGCCTCTACCGTGTCGTCGCTGCGATCGTCGTTGGTGCCCGCGACGTCGGTCACCAGGTTCAGCACCCTGTCGGTCGCGCCGGCGTAGTTGTTAAGCCCGTTCTGCAGCTCGAACACCCGGTAGTTCGGGTTCGTGCTGTAGGTGACGGTCAGGCTGGGGCGGTGCTCGACGGTTGGCGATCCGGTGGAGTGGACGCTCCAGCCGTCGTCCTGGTCGACGTGGTCGCTCAGCACGGCCACCCCGTAATTGGTGTCGCCGTTGACCCAGCTCTGCACAGCGCGGGTGATGTCGGCGCTGTAGGTCATGTCGGGCTCGAGCCCCGAGCCGCCGACCGGGGTATCGAATGTGCTGAGGATCCAGTCGGCCTCGCCCTGCTCGGGCTCGACGCCGTCGACGTCGTTGGTGAACTCGTCATCGCCATTGCCGAAGTCGCCGTCGAGGGTCGAGGAGTCGTCGAACGCTTGCGTCAGGCGGTAGACGTTGAAGCTCTCGCCGGAACGGGAGTTCTCGTTCACGTCCTCGCCCGTGGTGCGGAGGTTCAGTGTCGCGCTGAGGATCGTCGCGCCGGCGGGGATGGCCGAGGGGCCGACGATATCGTCGAAGCGGAACAGAACGTCGGCCCGGCTGGCGTCCTGGGGGTCGCCGTCAATCCAGTACGGCGAGGTGGACGTGTCCAGGTCCCGCCCGCTGACGCTGGTGGTGAGACTTATCCTCCGGTCGAACGTGCCGGCATAGCCGTCCAGCCCATTTTGAAAGGTGATCGTCTGCTGCGCGAGTGCGCAGGTCGGCGCAAGGGCGGCCAGCAGGGCCGCGATCGTTTGCCTCATGAATTCTCTTCCCGGGTGCGGTGTCTCGATGGAGGTGATCCCGCTGGACCACAATCAATCGCGACAGGTTACGCTGGACCGCGTTCGGGCGGGTTAAGGGATCATGAGGGATGTTTGAAGATTGTCTGTTTGCTCTGTCGTATGCGGCCGGCCGAACGCCGGCGGCTTCATTCCCCTGCCTGGCTAGCTTCCAAGGGGCGGGGGCTGGCTAGGCGTTGGGTTCGGCTCGCTCGGCGGCGGGTCGGTCGGATCCTGCGGTGGGTTGGGCGGGTCGCCTGGCGCCGGCGCGCCGGGCGCTGGGGTGATGGGCGGTTGGATGTTCGGTTTGGGATCCATTAGGGTCTGCCTCATAGCTAGAGGTGCGGAACAAAAAAAGGCCGCCGCGGGTGGACCCGCGGCGGCCTACGGCGGCAAGCCGTGTTAGTTGACGATTACTCGTCGCGCTGAGGGTTGGTTACACCGCGGCGGTTCGTCGTGCTGCGATTGCGGTCGTCGACGCGACGATCCATGTGGTCCTCCATCACGCCGTACCGTTTGTTCATACGCGTGGTGAACGTCGGGTCGGTCGTGTCGGGCCAGTGGTTCTCGTCGAATCCTTCGGCGCCTTCCAGCTTCTCTTGCGTGACGTCAAGCACGAGCACGCGATCATCGAGATCGTTCGGGTCGTCGGGGTCCTGCTTCACGCGGAACGCCTGGTACGGAACGGCAAACATCTTGTTGCCAACTCCCAAGAAGCCGCCGTAGGTGACCGCGACGTACTGGATCTTGCCGGTGCGGGCGTCGAGGACGATGTCACTCACCTCACCGACTCCCTCTTCGGCCGGGTTTTCAATCGCCATGCCGATTAGCTTGCTGGCGCGGATGCTGTGGCCAGCGGTCGTCTGGTCGAGGCTGCCGGTGCCGGTCGAGCCGTAGTTGGCGGTGCGGCGTGTGGCGTCCTGATGGTCAGGCTGAGCGGCAACCGTGGCCGGGTCGCCCGCGAGCGAACCAGCGCAGAGGGCCGCGCCGACAGCCGTTGTGATGCACGCCGAGGTCCATTTCTTGATAGACATAGTCTTCGCCTTTCGGAATCTCATGAGTTTGGTTGATTGAGTGGGGCGTTTGGGGGAACCACCGCTCGCTTACTAGCAGCTGCAAGACTTCTCGAAGTTTGCGACTTGCTCCTCCGCCTCCTCGCGGGCGATGCCGTACTTCTCCTGCACCTTGCCGACGAGTTCTTCCCGCTTGCCATCGACAACGTCCAGGTCATCATCGGTGAGTTTGCCCCACTTCTGCTGAGCCTGGCCCTTGGCCTGCTTCCACTTGCCTTCGATCTGGTCCCAGTTCATATCCGTTCCTCCTGTGTTTGATTAACGCTTCCAATAGCGTCGTGTGACGCGTTATGGATCTGCAGGTTGCAAAGGGTGTGCCACCATCGGTTGGCGGCGCATGGTGGATGGACTTGACTCAGCGGCGGGCACGCGGCTGATCATTCCTCACACAGGTTGCGCGGGGGACGTCCGCATGCATCCCGCTATTCCGTTCGGCCGGTGGCAGAGATTGATGCAGCCACCCGAGCGACCGCCGCTCGCGGTGGTCGGCGGCCGCCCGGCGGAGGGATGGCGGCGGCCGATCGATCGAAAGCCCAGTCGGGCGCTGGCGCATCCGGGCGCCGCGCCTCGAGGGGTCGGCTTCTGCAGGTCGCAACGGCTAGCCGCCTGCCGTCTCGTCGGGTCGGCGGTTCCCCAGGAGATCAGGTGCACCCACCCGCTAAGGTTTGCCGAATTTGCTATCCTGGTAGCGTTTATCGCTGAGGCAGACCCTTAGGCCCCGTCCCCGCGCCCGCCGTGAATATCCTCTTTGCCACTACCGAAGCGGTCCCGTTCTGCAAGACCGGAGGCCTGGGCGACGTTTGCGGCGCCCTGCCGATCGAGCTCGAGAAGCTGGGCGACCGCCCCACGGTCATCATGCCGGCGTTCCGTCAGGCGCTGGAGTCGGGCCAGCCGATCGAGAGCACCGGCGTCCGGTTCCAGACGCCCATCGGCCGCAAGCTGGTCTCCGGCGAGCTGCTGCGGAGCACCCTGCCGGGCTCGGGCGTGCCGGTCTACCTGATCAAGCAGGACGAGTACTTCGACCGGCCCGAGCTGTACTGGGACGGCCAGTCCGACTACCACGACAACTGCGAGCGGTTCGTATTCTTCGCGCGGGCCGTGCTTGAGGCGATCCGCGCGCTCGACCTGGAGGTCGACGTGCTGCACTGCCACGACTGGCAGGCGGGCCTGCTGCCGGTGTACCTCAAGACGCTGTACGCCGACCGCACACGCTACCGGTCGATCGCGTCGCTGTTCACCGTCCACAACCTGGCGTACCAGGGCAGCTTCTGGCACTGGGACATGGAGCTCACCGGCATCGGCTGGGAGTACTTCACGCCCCAGCACCTGGAGTTCTACGGCCGGCTCAACTTCATGAAGGCCGCGCTGATGTTCGCCGACGTGCTGACCACCGTCAGCCCGCGGTACGCGATGGAGATCCAGTCGCCGCCGGCCAGTTGCGGGTTGGAGGGCGTGCTGCGGCACCGCAGTGACCAGCTGTTCGGCGTCCTCAACGGCGCCGACTACGGCGCTTGGAACCCGGCCACCGACCCGCACATCGCCGCCAACTACGACGCCGACAACTTCCTGCACGGCAAGGGCGTCTGCAAGGCGGCCCTGCAGCGCGAGATGGGCCTGCCCGAGCGGTCGGGCATCCCGCTGATCGCCAGCGTCGGCCGCCTGGCCGAGCAGAAGGGCTTCGACCTGATCGCCGACGTGCTGCCCCGCTGGGCGGAGCAGATCGACGTGCAGTGGGTCCTCTTGGGCACGGGCGACCAACGCTACCACGAGCTCCTCGCCCGCCTGCAGGACGAGTACCCCGAGCGGGTCGCCGTGCGGTTGGGCTTCAGCAACGAACTGGCGCACCGCATTGAGGCGGGCGCCGACCTGTTCCTCATGCCCAGCCGTTACGAGCCGTGCGGCCTGAACCAGCTGTACAGCCTCAAGTACGGCGCCGTGCCAGTGGTCCGCGAGACCGGCGGCCTGGCCGACACCATCACCAACTGCACCGACGCGACCCTGGCCAACGGCACGGCCAACGGGTTCTCGTTCGGCGACGCCAGCCCCCACGCGCTGTCGGACGCCATCGACCGCGGCTGCCGCGCCTACCAGGACGAGGGCGTGTGGAACCGGCTGGTCCAGACCGGCATGCGTCAGGACTGGAGCTGGGCCCGCAGCGCCCACCGGTACGACGAACTCTACCGCCTCGCGGTTTCACAGGTTCGTGAGCAGCCGGTGATGCAGTAGGATCGTCGGCGGCGGGCGACCCCGCCCGCCCAAGACGCCCCACCGCCAAACCGCTACGGTATGAACGAGCTGCGCAGCGATCCTCTCACCGGCCGCACGGTGCTGTACGCCAGCGGCCGCGCCGGCCGCCCCAATGACTTCGCCCCGGCCGCGCTCGATGCCGGCGGCGGGTCGCCCCCCGCCGATTGCCCGTTCTGCGCCGGGCACGAGTCGCTCACCCCGCCCGCGCTCGCCGAACGCGTCGGGCCCGACGGCCGCTGGCGGCAGCGGGTGGTGCCCAACAAGTACCCCATCTGCGGCCGCCGCGAGGACGACGTGTGCCTCGGCTCGCACGAGGTGGTGATCGAGAGCCCGCGTCACGTGACCAACACCACCGAGCTCGGCCAGGACGGGCTCGCCGGCGTGCTGGGCGTCTACGCCGAGCGACTGGCGCACTGGCGGGCGGACGGGCGGTTCCCGTTCCGGATGGCGTTCAAGAACGTCGGCCCGTCGGCCGGCGCGTCGCTCACCCACCTGCACAGCCAGATCGTCGCGCTGCCGATGCTCTCCACGCAGCAGGAGATCGAGGCCGCGCTGCTCGCAAGTCAGGACTCGCCCGCAGACGCCTGGCGGGCGTGGCGCGAACGCGAGCTGGCAGACCCGGCGCGGTTGCTCGCGGAAGACGCGGGCCTGGTCGCCTTCTGCCCGACCGTCAGCCGTGCGTCGGGCGAGTTCTGGGTGGTGCCGCGGCACGGCGGCCCGTTCTTCGAGGACGCGCTGCCGGACGCGTCGGCCAGCGACCGCATGGCCGCGCTGCTCTTCCCACTGGTTGCGCGGTTGGAGCAGCGGATCCTGCCGGCCGGCTACAACCTGATCGTCAGCACCGCGCCGACAACCGGCGTGCTCGCGGACGCGTTCTGCTGGCGCCTTGAAGTCGTGCCGCGCGTCGCGTCGCTCGCCGGCTTCGAACTTGGCGCCGGCATGTTCATTAACACGCTGCCGCCCGACGAGGCCGCCGCGCTGCTGCGCGGCTGACTGCCAGCCGCGCGCCGACTCGTCGATCCGCTACGACCTGCGCGGCTGTCCTGCTGGCCGTAGACAATCTGCAAACTCGCCGGCATCCGATCAAACGCCGCCGCCAGGAGAGTCGATGGTAAGGACTGCGGCCTCCGGGGGCAGTTTACCGATTGGCCAAGGCCGGTTGCCGCATATTCCGTGAGTTTATCGCCTTATCGGTCCCTGCCGCATGGACGGATTGCCCGCCATCGCATTAGGATTGGGATCGTGCCGGGCGGCGAATTGAGCATGGCTGGGCGGCCCCTGCGGGCGGCCCCGCTTGGACCCCACAAGGAGCGCCGCCCCGACGGCCCCCGGATGACTGAGGAACTGGCCCCTATGAGCCCCTTCGTGCGACTCGTGCTGGTGCTGCACAACCACCAGCCCATCGGCAACTTCGACGGCGTCTTCGAGCAGACCTACCAGGACAGCTACCTGCCGTTCCTGGATGTCTACGAGCAGTACGAGGGCCTGCCGATCTCGCTGCACACCAGCGGCTCTCTGATCGAGTGGCTGGCCGTCCACCACCCCGAGTACCTGGACCGCGTCGCGAAGCTGGTTGAGCAGGGCCGGGTCGAGGTGATCGGCGGCCCGTTCATGGAGCCGATCCTGACCATGATCCCCTCGCGGGACCGCGTCGGCCAGATCCGCGCCTACAGCCAGTACCTGAAGGACCGCCTGGGCGCGCACGTCCGCGGCATGTGGATGCCGGAGCGCGTGTGGGAGCAGTCCCTCGCCAGCGACATCGCCGAGGCGGGCATCCAGTACACCGTGCTGGACGACTACCACTTCCGGAACGCCGGCTGGACCCCCGACCAGCTCAACGGCTACTACGTCACCGAGCACGACGGCCGGCTGCTGTCGGTCTTCCCGGGCAGCGAGCGGCTGCGGTACACCATCCCGTTCGCCGAGCCCCAGGCCACGATCGACCACCTCCGCGGCATCGCCGAGACGCAACCCGGCGCGATCGTCACCTTCGGCGACGACGGCGAGAAGCTCGGCTCGTGGCCCGACACCAAGGCCCACGTGTACGAGCACGGCTGGCTCCGCCGCTTCTTCGAGGCGCTGCAGGCCAACCAGGACTGGCTGAAGGTCACCACGCCCGGCGAGGCCGTGGACAACGTCGCGCCGCTGGGCAGGCTGTACATCCCCGAGGCCAGCTACCGTGAGATGACCGAGTGGGCCCTGCCGGCCGTGCAGCAGAACGCCTACCACGACGCCCAGCACACGCTGGAGGACGAGGGCCGCTGGGACATGATCCAGCCGTTCACCCGCGGCGGCTTCTGGCGGAACTTCAAGGTCCGCTACCCCGAGACCAACGAGATGTACTGCCGCATGCTGCAGGTCAGCAACCGGCTGGCCGCGCTCCGCGCCCAGGGCGACGGCGGCGAGCTGTTGGACGCCGCGCGGCACGAGCTGTACCGCGGACAGTGCAACTGCAGCTACTGGCACGGCGCCTTCGGCGGCTGCTACCTGCCGCACCTCCGCAACGCGGTCTACAAGTCGCTGATCGCCGCGGACAACCTGATGGACCAGCACGAGGGCCGCGGCTGGGAGGGCGACCGCGCCTACTGGGTCGAGGTCGACGCCGACGACTACAACCTCGACGGCCGCAAGGAGATCCGCCTGGCGTCTAACCGCCTCAAGGCGTTCCTCGCTCCCGGCGACGGCGGCAAGCTCTACGAGCTTGACGTACGCTCCATCTGCCACAACCTGCTGGCCACTCTGAGCCGCCGCGAGGAGGCCTACCACCGCAAGGTGCTGCTCGGCCCCTCCGCCGCCGGCGGCGAGGTCGCCAGCATCCACGACCGCGTGGTCTTCAAGCAGGAAGGCCTGGACCAGATGCTGCAGTACGACTCGTACGCCCGCAAGAGCCTGGTCGACCACTTCTACGACATCGACGCCTCGCTCGAGTCGGTCGCGATGAACGAGGCCCGCGAGCAGGGCGACTTCGTCAGCGGCGCGTTCGAGTCGAAGATCCGCCGCAACCCGGACCGCATGCAGGCCCTCATGTGGCGCGACGGCAACGTCGACGGCGCCCCGGTCAAGGTGACCAAGGGCGTCACGCTCGAGGCCGGCGGGTCGGAGCTGGAGATCACCTACCTGCTCGAAAACCTGCCGGGCGACCGCCCGCTGCACTTCTCGGTCGAGCTCGGCATGGCCGGCCTGCCGCCGGGGGCCGACGACCGCTACTTCCACGCCGGCGACGGCGCCCGTCTGGGCGACCTCGGCGCCAAGCTCGACCTGGCAGACGTCGACTCGCTCTCGCTAACCGACGAGTGGCTAGGCGTCGACGTCGGCCTCACCATGGACCGCCCCACGTCGATCTGGACCTACCCGATCGCCACCGTGAGCCAGTCCGAGGGCGGCTTCGAGCTGGTCAACCAATCGGTTGTGGTGCAGCCGCACTGGATCCTGCAGGCCGACGAGCACGGCCGCTGGTCGCTCACGATGCGGATGAAGATCGACACTAGCATGGCCGAGTCCCGCATGCACCACGGCGCCGAAGCCGCGACCGTGTAGCGTCGGCGGAATCAATGCCAACACAAACACGACGCACGGGGGCGACCCCGCGCGTCGTGTTTCTTGTGGTGCAGGCACTGCGATCGGCTACGCCAGCAGCCCCGCCCAGTCCACTACGCGATCGAGCCCACCTCTCCAAGCCGTAGTCGCCAGCAGCGGAACGGGCATCCGTTGCATCAGCTCCTCGGCGTTCGACGCGACGCTCGCGTCGTGCTCTGGGCCGGCGCTGTTGAGCACCACGCCGAGCGGCCTGCTTGCCTGGCAGCGGGACTCGGCGGCCAGCAGCGTGGCCATCGTGTCGTGGATCACGCCCAGGCGGTTGGCGGCGACCACCACCATCGGCGCCCCGAGCGCGTCGGCCAGGTCGGCGTTGTAGAAGTCGCCCTCGGCGAGCGGCGACATCAGGCCGCCGGCGCCCTCAACCAGCAGCAGGTCGCAGTGCGGCGCCCAGGCGTTGGCGCCGGCGATGAGCTCGTCTGGAGAGAACGACTTCCCCTCGGCCTTGGCCGCCACGTGCGGCGCGACGGCTGCGCGGTAGCGGAGCGGGCAGACCAGCTCCGGGGTCTGCGGCCGGCCAGCGGCCTCCCACAACATCTCGGCGTCCTCGCTGCGACCGTTCTCGCAACCGCTGGCCACCGGCTTGTACACGCCTACACGCACGCCCGACTCACGGAGCTGACGCGCGATCAGCGCGGCGACGTAGGTCTTGCCGATCTCGGTGCCGACGCCGGTGACGAAAAGGGTCTTCATTGGGCAGGGCCGGTGCGAAGCGGCGGAGCGTGCTGGTTGGCGTTGCGGATTGTAGATTGCGGACAATGCGACGCTGAGCCCACCCCAATTCAGTCCGCAATCTTCAATCCGAAATCCCCAATCGATTCATACGCCAAGGAACTCTTCCGCCGCGTCTAGCAAGGCGTCTTCGGGCGGTTCAACGCCGGTCCACAGCCGCACCGCTTCGGCGATCTCGCGGGCGAGGATCTCGATGCCCGGCACGACCTTGGCGCCGCGTTCGGCCGCGCGGTGCAGCAGCGGGCTCAGCCCGGCGCGGACGCGGGCGTCGGCCACGATCATGTCGTCCCGCAGGGAGGGCGCCAGGGCTTCGGCGACCGGCGCGTCGCGCTTCTTGTCCCAGCACGAGGCCGACGCCAGCAGGTTGACCTCGCCCGGCAGGTCGATGAACTGGTCGTCGGCGTCGATGGTCTCGACCAGCCGGTCCGGGAAGGTCGCCTTGAGCCGGTCGATCTGCTCTTGGCTGTCGTCCTGGCTAAGGTCCGCGATCCGCAGCGACGCGGCGCCGTGCTGCAGCAACGCGTACGCGGTGGCGAGCCCGCGGCCCTCGAGCCCCAGCACGGCCGCGTGCCGCCCGGCGATGGGCAGCGAGCGGACGATGCAGGCGATCACGCTCTCGCCGGCCAGATCGTCGCCCACCAGGCGGTCGTCGCGACGCATCAGGCACGACACCGACCGCGTCTGGTCGGCCCGTTCGGTGTGCTTGCCAACGTGGTCCCAGCTCAGCCGCTGAAGCGAGGGGAGCAGCAGCACGCCGCTGAACCCCAACGCCGACACGCCGCGGATGGCGTCCACCAGCCGCGACTCGCCGACCTCAAACGTCAGGAAACGCCAGTCGAGCCCGGTCTCGGCGAAGGCCCGGTCGACCATGAAGTGCGTGGGGTTGCCGGTGACCGACTGGCCGATCAGGCAGCACTTCTCAAGCAGCGAGGACTCGGACACGTGGGGCGGGCGGCGGCTGGGTGTGGGCAGAGTTAGGGCGGCGTGTATGATCCCAGAAGTCTATCCGCCAGAACAGCCCTCCGCCGCGCCGGGACCCCGTCGAACTACGCCCCCGCGGCGGGTAGAATAGGGGGTCTCATGGACTCTCCGGCGCCCCGCCACAAACCGCTCGCCAACCAGAACGTCACGGTCGACCTCGACCGCCGCCAGCGGTGCGGATTCCCCGAGGTCGTGTACGGCGAGGGCAAGTCCGACGACGCCGTGGCGGCCGTCTTCGACGAGCTGCTGGCCCGCGGCGAGCCCGCCCTGGCAACCCGCATCAGCGCCGCCCAGGCCGAGACGCTGCTGACGCGGCTCCCTGGCGCCCGCTACAACCCGGTCGCCCGCACGCTGCGACGCAATCCTGCCGGCGCCGAGCCGGCCGGCGGCCGCGGGCGGGCCGCGGTGGTCAGCGCCGGCTCGACCGACCTGCCGGTCGCCGAAGAGGCCCGCGAGACGCTCAACTGGATGGGCGTCGACGTGACCATGGTGCAAGACGTCGGGGTCGCCGGCCCGCACCGCCTGCCCGAACGCGTGGCGGAGATCGTCGACTCTGACGCGGTGGTGGTGGTGGCGGGCATGGAGGGCGCACTGCCGAGCGTGGTGGGCGGCTACGTGCCGTGCCCCGTGATCGGCGTGCCGACCAGCGTCGGCTACGGCGCGAACTTCCAAGGCCTGTCGGCGCTGCTATCAATGCTCAACAGCTGCGCGTCGAACGTGACGGTGGTCAACATCGACGCCGGCTTCAAGGGCGGCTACCTGGCGGGCCTGATCGCCACGCGGGTGGCGGACGCCCGTGCCGCCGGCGAGGAGGCCCGTGATGCATGACGCCTCAGACGAGCCGCTCCCCACGCTGCCGCCGCGCAGGCCGGAGAGCCACAAGGGCGACTTCGGCCGGGCGATGATTGTCGGCGGCTCGCGCGGCATGGCCGGCGCGGTCGCCATGGCCGGCATGGCCTGCCTGCGGAGCGGCGCCGGGCTGGCGACGCTCGGCGTGCCCCGCTGCATCGGGCCGGTGGTGGCCGGCTTCTGCCCCGCGTACATGGTGCGTGAGCTCGTCGACGACGATCCCGGCGTGCTGTACTGGGCCAACCTGTTCGACCTCGCGCCGCTGGAGCACGACTTCGACGTCTGGGCTCTGGGCCCGGGGCTGGGCGAGCCGGAGCAGACGGCCGAGCTCTCTGGCCGCATGAACCGCGAGTGGAACGCGCCGCTTGTGATCGACGCCGACGGCCTCAACGGCGTGGCGTCGTACGAGGAGCGGTACGCGTCGGAGCCGCTGATCCCGCCCGGCCCGCGCGTCTACACGCCGCACCCCGGCGAGTTCGGCCGCCTCGTGGGGCACGACGCCCTGGCGGAGAAGGCCGTCGGCGCCGACGCCGACCGCGTCGAAGCCGCGGGCGAGTTCGCCTCGCGCGACCCGGGCGGCAACACGGTGATTGTCCTGAAGGGCCACCGAACGGTGATCTCCGACGGGCGGCAGTACGCCATCAACACCACCGGCAACCCGGGCATGGCGACCGGCGGCAGCGGCGACGTGCTGACCGGCGTGATCACCGCCCTGATCGCGCAGGGGCTCACGACCTTCGACGCCGCCCGCCTGGGCGCCCACGTGCACGGCTTGGCGGGCGACCTGGCTTGCGACCGGCTGGGCGCGGTGTCGATGACCGCGGTCGACCTGATCGACTCACTCCCGCAGGCCTTTGTCCAGCTGTCCGCCGCCGGCTAGCGCCGCCCCCTAGGAACCCGACCAGGACCCCACGTGGAAGTCATCCGCCACCTCGACGACCTGCCCTCCGAAGCCCGCGGCGGCGCGGTGGCGATCGGCAACTTCGACGGGGTGCACCGGGGGCACGCGCAGTTGATCGGCCGGCTGGTCGCGAAGGCCAAAGAGGTCGGCGGGCCGGCGGTCGTGTTCACCTTCGACCCGCACCCGGTCCGCATCCTCCGGCCGCACCAGTGCCCGCCGCCGCTCACCTGGACGCAGCGCAAGGCGGAGCTGCTCTCCCGGCTGGGCGTCGACTGGGTCGTGGCGTACCCGACCGACGAGGCGCTGCTGCGGCTCTCGGCCCGCGAGTTCTTCCAGCGGGTGGTGATCGACTCGCTCCAGGCCCGCGCGATGGTCGAGGGCCCCAACTTTTTCTTCGGCCACGACCGCGAGGGCGACATCCACGAGCTCCGCCGCCTGACCGCCGAGGCGGGCATCGGGCTGGAGATTGCCGAGCCGGTCGCCGAGGACGGCCAGATCGTCTCGAGCTCGCGGATCCGGCAGCTTATTCAGGAGGAGGGCGGCGTGGGCCGCGCCCGCCAGATGCTGACCGCGCCGTACCGCCTCCGCGGCATCGTCACCCACGGGGCGGGGCGGGGCGCCAAGCTCGGCTTCCCGACCGCCAACATTGAGGGCATCGACACCCTGCTCCCCGCGCACGGCGTGTACTGCGGGCTGGCGGTGATCGGCGGCCAGCGGCTGCCCTCGGCGATCAACCTCGGCCCCAACCCCACGTTCCACGACATGTCCGCCAAGGTCGAGGTGCACGTTATCGGCTACGACGAGCCGCTGTATGGCAAGCCGCTCGAGATCGACTTCCTCGAGCGGCTGCGCGACGTGCGCTCGTTCGGCTCGCCCGAGGAGCTGATCGCTCAGGTGCGTCGCGACGTGCTGGAAGCCGACGACACCGCCCGCTGCTACCTGCAGGGCGAGTGCTAAACCCCGCCCAACGATCCCCCGCTGAAAGCCTGCCGATGCCCATCGACTGGAACCCCCTGCTGCCGATTGTCGAGCAGGCCGAAACCTTCGTGCTCACCAGCCACATGCGCCCCGACTGCGACGCGCTGGGGAGCGAGCTCGGCATGGCCGCCGCGCTGCAGGCGCTCGGCAAGCGGGTGCGGATCATCAACGGCGACAGCGTGCCCAGCCACATCGCGTTCATCGACGCCGGCGGGATGATCGAGGTGTTCGGCTCGGGCGTCACCCAGCAGGAGGTCCACGAGGCCGACGTGCACATGGTGCTCGACACCAGCGCCTGGGGGCAGCTGGGGCCGATGGCCGACGTGATCCGCAGCTCGCCGGCGCGCAAGGTGGTGATCGACCACCACGTCAGCGGCGACGACCTCGGCGCCATGGTGCTGAAGGACGTCACCAGCGAGTCCAACGGCCGGCTGGTGCTGCAGGCGATCGAGGCCCTCGGCGTCGAGCTCACGGCCGAGATGGCCCGGCCGCTGTTCTACGCCATGGCGACCGACACCGGCTGGTTCCGCTTCTCGTCGGTCACGGAGCAGACGCTCCTGGCCGCGGCCAAGCTGGTGGCGGCCGGCGCGTCGCCGAGCGACTCGTTCAGCACGCTGTACGACCGCAACACCCTGTCCCGCGTCCGCCTGCACGGCCGCATCATGGAGAGCACCGCCCTGGTGCTCGACGGCCGCGTGGGCGTCGCCCGCGCGACCGAGGCCGACTTCGCCGCCACCGGCGCCGAGGCCGCCGACACCGAGGACGTAGTGAACCGCGTGCTGAGCATCGCCGGGGTCGAGGTCGCCGCGTTGTTTGTTGAGCTGGGCGAGGGCGCCAACAAGGTGAGCCTCCGCAGCCGCAGCGACTTCGACGTCCGCGAGATCGCCGAGCAGTTCGGCGGGGGCGGCCACACCAAGGCCGCCGGCGTGCGGATCCGCGGCCCAATCGACGAGGCCCAGCGCAAGGTGCTCGAGGCGATCCAGGCCAAGATCGGCTAGGCCGGGCGCCAGCGTCAGTGCTGGGACGGGTAAGCCACACCCTTCCCACAACCGCTAAAGTCCCCCCCGTCTGGCGTCCGATGGAGGAGATGGAAACGCGGCTCTGCGCCGCGCTGCTCCTCACCTTTTCGTGTGAACATGGTATGTGGTGCCGTCATTGCAAGCAGGACGTGCCGGCAGTCGCGCCAGCGACTAACGGCGCCGTGCACTGCGCACGCTGCCACGGACCGCTGGACCAGCCCGCCTTCGCGAAGAGCGTAAGCGACTCGGGCGTGGGGCTGGACCAGGAGTCGCAGCGGGTCGTGGACCCGCACGCGCTGCTCCAGGCGTCGGACTCCGGCTACCGCCACGACGAGATCCGCCGCGCCATCCGCGGCGCCCAGCGCCGCGCCAGCGCCGCGCCCCGCATGCTCCGCTTCGACCCGCCCGAGCCGCTGGTCGAGCAGAAACGCGTGGAGCCCCGCGACCCGGCCTCGCCCAACACCCGGGTGGACCAGCCGGTCCGCGAGAACCACCGCCCGACCCAGTGGGTCGCCTGGGCGTTGGCCCTGACCGGCGCCATGACGCTAGGCGCCGGCGTCGGGCTGATGTTCTGGTCGCTCACCGAGGCCCGCCCCGAGCTGTGGGAGTGGGGCATCGGCGCCACGCTCACCGGGCAGGGCGTCATGATCATCGGCCTCGTGCAGCTGCTGGCCGGGCTGTGGAACAGCAGCCGGTCGGCCAACCAGACGCTCCGCGGCGTGCAGCAGGAGCTCCGCCGGCTCGGCCGGACGACCGAGTCGCTGCTCGGCGCCAACGCCCCGACCGCGGCCAGCTTCTACGCCGACCTCGCCCGCGGCGCCAGCCCGGAGATGCTACTGGCCAACCTCAAGGGCCAGGTCGACGCGCTGTCGAGCCACGTCGCCCGCGACTGATCCCCTCACACGATCTTTAGGCAGCGCTAGCGATGCGCGCCGCGCTGCCGCCTACTCACCCGGCGCCGGGGGCGGCGGCGGCTGATCGGGCGGCTCGCGAACGAATGCGCCCGCCAGGCTCTCGCCCCGCGTCACGCGCAGCGCGTGCCGGAACTTCTCGTCGGCTAGGGCGTCGTCGCCGTTGAGGTGCAGCAGCACGCCGGCCAGCAGCAGCGCGTCGGCGTCGTTGGGGAACTGGTTCAGCCGGTTGGCCAGCAGCCGCGCCACGTCGCTCCGGCCGGCCTCGGTGTAGACCACATCCAGGTCGAACCCGGAGTCCGCCCAGTCCGGCTCCAGCTCCAGCCCCCGCCGCAGCGCGTCGACCGCTTCCTCGAACCGGCCGGTCGCCATCTCCAGCAGCATCACGCGGAAGTGCAGCGCCGCCAGGTCGGGCGCCTGCTTCTCCGCGCGGCGGTACCGGTTGCGGGCGTCCAGCAGGCGGCCCTCGCGGAGGTAGCGATCGCCCAGGTCCAGGTACCGCCACGCCCGCTTCAGCTCGTCGGGCCCGGGGCCGTCGGGCATCTCAGGCGCGGGGCCGAGCAGTCCCAGCGGCGGCCGGGCCGGCCGCGGGGCGGGCTGCACGGGGGCGGCGGCCACCGCCGGCTGGCGCAAGCCGTACAGCACGCGGTAGTCGATGTAGGCCGCGCCGGGGTAGAAGCCGTAGTAGCCCGGGTAGTAGTCGTACCGCGGCCACCAGCCGCCCGGCGGGCAGTAGCCGTAGCGGTACGGCCCGTAGCCGCCCTGCGGGATCGTAAAGGTAGGCACGTTGGGGTACTTGCCGCCGGGCCGGCCCAGGATGGTGCCGTCGGGCGGGTCGCCCAGGATCGGGTCCCGCTCGGCGACGGCGTGGTCCGCCCCGAGGCTTATAGCCACGAGCACCGCCAGCGCGCACATCCGCGACATGACTCCCTCCCTGAACAGAGTCGGCCCCCCACTGCTCATTGTTTGAGCTGCGGGCGCACGCGTCAAATCAATCGTCTGGCGTTGCCTATGCAGGCCCTGTGCGAGCCGTGTTCGACGGCGATGAAATCCCGCAGGGCATCGTGGTCAGAGGCCACTCCCACCGGGAGTCCGCTTCTGTTGTTAGCCCTTTGGCTACCCGCTAAACCGGCCCTCGATCTCGCTCACCACGTCGTCCAGATTCACACGCACCGAATATCCACCCGCTACAATCGAAGGCATGAGCGAAAACCCTTATGCTTCGCCAACAGCTGAGGGCGAATCCATTCGATCGCGGTCGACCTCGCGACGTCGACCTTGGTCGGTGGTAGTCGTTCACCTGCTTGCCATGGCGCCAGGCTTGCTTCTCGTATTGGTCTGGTTGCAGGAATCGGCATCCGGAATGCCGCTGCCAACCACAACCTTGGCGATTGGCGTCGCAGTGACAAGTCTATCGGCGATTGGAATTATGTTCCGTTGGGGACCGGTCTTGCCCTGCGCCATCCTTGGAGTGGTTGCGGCCGTCCTTTCGACGTCCCCCGTGAGTTCAAGCGGGGTCGAGGCCGCTTGGAAAGACTTTGGAGTCCCGGCAGTTGGTGTCGCAATAGGCGCCGTTGTGGGGGCGGCTTTCGAAGCCGCCCTCAGCAGACGCGTTGAAGTGTCACGCAGTATTCAAGAGTGACTTGAGCGCCCCGCCGCTCGCCATCTAATGACCGCTGCTGGTTCGGCGAACCAGCGGTACTTTGGCTAGCCGTCGATCCGGCCCTCGATCTCACTCACCACGTCATCCAGCTTCACGCGGACCTGCTCCAGCGAGTCGCGGTCGCGGAGCGTGACGGTCTGGTCGTCGAGGGTCTGGCCGTCGATGGTCAGGCAGTAGGGCGTGCCGATCTCGTCCTGGCGGCGGTACCGGCGGCCGATGGCCGACTTCTCGTCGTACTCGACCGGCATCTTCTTCTTCAGCACGCGGTACAGGTCGCGGGCGATCTCGGGCATGCCGTCCTTCTTGACCAGCGGCAGCACGGCGGCCTTGATCGGCGCCAGCCGCGGGTGGAACTTCATCACGGTGCGGGTCTGCATCTTGCCCTTGTCGTCCGGCTGCTCGTCCTCGCAGTACGCCTCGCAGAGGAAGGCGAGCGTCGCGCGGTCGGCGCCGGCCGAGGGCTCGATCACGTGCGGCGTGTACCGCTCGTTGGTCAGGTCGTCGCGGTAGGTGAGGTCCTTGCCGCTGCCGCGGTGCACCGGCTTGCCGTGCTCGTCCTTCTGCACCTCCAGCGGGCAGCTGGCGGGGTCGAGCTTGCCCTCCATGTGGCTCCGCAGGTCGAAGTCGCCGCGGTGGGCGATCCCCTCCAGTTCGCCGTACTCGCCCTCGGGCAGGAACGGGAACGCGTACTCCACGTCGGCCGTGCCGGTGGAGTAGTGCGACAGCTCGTCCGGGTCGTGGTCGCGGAGGATCAGCCGCTCGCCCGCCAGGCCGTGGTCGGTGTACCACTTGAAGCGGCGGTCGCGCCAGTACTGGTACCACTTGGCCGACTCGTTTGGGTGGCAGAAGAACTCGATCTCCATCTGCTCGAACTCGCGGCTGCGGAACGTGAAGTTCCGCGGCGTGATCTCGTTGCGGAAGCTCTTGCCGATCTGCGCGATCCCCAATGGCAGCCGCACGCGGGTGCTGTCCAGCACGTTCTTGAAGTTCACGAAGATGCCCTGCGCGGTCTCCGGGCGGAGGTACGCGGCGTCCTTCTCCGAGCCCATCGCGCCGACGATGGTCTTGAACATCAGGTTGAAGTCACGCGGCTCGGTGAGCGTGCCGACCTCCTTGGCGTCGGGCCCGAACGCGGACGAGAGGTCCTCCACCGCGATCTTGTCGAGCGACGTGACCGGGCCGTCCCACTTGATCTGGTCGGCGTCTTTGTTGCGGAGGTTGAAGCACTTCAGCCCCCGCTTGGCGATGTCCTCTTCCACCTCCTCGGCGACCGAGGTCACGAACACCCGCTTCTCCTTGGCCTCGGCCCAGCGGCCCTGCACCTGGTCGTAGCGGTACCGCTTCTTTGTCTCGCGGCAGTCGACCATCTGGTCGCAGAACAGGTCGTAGTGCCCGCTGACCTTCCAGACCTGCGGGTGCATGATGATGGTGCAGTCCAGGCCGACCATCTCGTACGGGCTGGGGGCGCCGTTGGGGGCGGACAGCTCGTCGTGCCCGGTGACCATATCACGCCACCAGGCCTCCTTCACATTCCGCTTCAGCTCCACGCCCAGCGGCCCGTAGTCCCAGAAGCCGTTCAGGCCGCCGTAGATCTCGCTGGACTGAAACAGGAACCCCCGCCGGCGGCAGAGGGAGACTAACTTTTCCATTTCCATGGTCGTGAAGCTGGCTTGTGTTGCGTGTCGGGCGTGGAAGGGTGGACGGGCGGTAGCGGCCCCCAAACGGGCGGGGGAAACCCTAGATTCTAGTTGCCGCCCACCGGCAGCGCCTACGGCAGCCGCCCGGTGGACTAACCTTGCGGGCGCGGCGGTTCTGTCCGATTCGTTTTGTCCAAAAACACGAGCGGAGCGGACAAAACCCGGACCCTATTCTGGGCCTGCGGGTTCGTTTCACGCTGCAATAGCAGCCTCGACGGCCAGACGGGCGGCCGCGCCGTGCGGGGTTTTGTCCGATTCTGACCGCGCAAGGGGACCAAACCACCAACCGCCGGCAGGCACCTTCGGGACGCGGGTGGGGCTTGTGAGGGGCGCAGCACGAACGCCCGCCCCCGGCGTTTGCCTGGGGCTGCGCGTTGGTGCGTGCCCCTATTGTCCCGCGCTGGGTGGCCGGTTTCTACGACGAAATGGCGGGAAGGGACCAGGGGCTCGCGGCGCCGCCGCGGTGCGCGCACGTGCCCCGACTGATCGGCCCGCCGCGCGACCTAGGCGGCCGACGTCCGGAACGAGGACCGCACCAGCGGCGCGGTCAGCACCAGGCAGGTCCAGATGGCGCCGTGGAGCAGGTAGCCCAGCAGGAAGCTCACGGTCGACGGCGCCTTGTAGCCCCAATTGAACAGCGACAGCGGCGAGGTCAGCAGCTGCTTGGTCGCCCAGATCGGGTACACGTGCTCGGGGCTGGCGCCGGCCGGCAGGTCGGTCGTCAGCAGCAGCATCAAGACAAACGTCGACGTGCCCATCAGGAAGATGGTCCAGAAGCAGCTATCGCTGGCGGCTGGCGCAGGGTCGTCGAAGGCCAGGGGGGAACGGTACGGGTTGTCGCGCATGACGGAAGCACATCATTCGAGAATTCGCCTGCAGGGTGGCCGGGTGGGATGGCCGGGTGGGGGTTGGCCAAGAGGGCCAGGTGGGATCCGCGTTATCCCCCGGGGCGCGACCGGCTGCAATGTCGGTTGTGCGCCGAATTGGGAACTCCGCAGAGGTCTCGTTGCGCGCCGGCGGCCGGCGCCCGCGCAGCGTTCAAGCCGCCCGGGTTCAACGCCCGGGCGGCTCGAACAAAGCGGAGCGGGGTCAGGCCGTGTGGCAGCGGCTAGGCGGCCTGCGGGGCGGCCGGCGCCAGTGGCTGCGGCGCCTCGACCTCGGCGCGGGCCGGGGCCATCGAACGCAGCAGGGTCAGCCCGTTCGCCATCCAGGCGGAACGCAGAACCATCACCACGCAGGTCCAGGCGGCGACGTGCAGCAGCAGGCCGGTCAGGTAGTTGACCGTGTGCGGGGCGTTGCGGCCCCAGGCCACCAGCGTCAGCGGGGTGGTCAGCAGGTGCTGGGTGAACCAGCCATCCGTGTGCGGACCCATCGGGTTGCCGTTCGCCAGTTCAGTCGTGGCCATCAGCATCACGCCGTAGGTCGCGAGGCTGGGCAGGAACACCGACCAGAAGGTGCGGCTGGTGGAACGATCCGCGATGTGCGCACCGTCGACGCGCTCGCTCGTCGAGCGAACAAACAGTTTCTTAAGCATAGGTAGGTGGGATGCTTAGAGGATTCGCCTGTCGAATCGGCCAGGTAGGATTGGCCAGGAGGGACCTCCTTTATTGCGTCGTATCGGCGATCGTGCAATGTTGTTTCTCGAAACTATTTTCTCTGTTTTGCTCCCCCGCTAGCTCGGCAAACCGACGCTAGCGGGCTTGCGGCCCGCCCGTGTTGGGGGGCGCCTTCGGGTCGGGAAAGCCTAACCGCCGCGACGCCCGCTATGATGAGGGGCCCCGCGCGGCCGCCTTGGCTGCGCGGTGGCGTTCGCGTACCCGAAGCGCCTGCCAGGCCGGCGCCGTTCAGGTGGCCGCACGCCCGAGCGCGACGAGATCCTGACAAACGAAGCACCAACCTACGAAGAGAGTCGCGTCGCATGAGCATCCAGTGGTTCCCCGGGCACATGCACCAGGCGCAGCAGCAGATCGAGAAGGTGCTGCCGCGGATCGACCTGGTGATCGAGCTGCTCGACGCGCGGATCCCACACAGCAGCGAGAACCCGCTGCTGGCCGAGCTGCGCGGCAAGAAGCCCTGCCTGAAGGTGCTCAGCAAGAGCGACCTGGCCGACCCCGAGCACACCAAACGCTGGCAGGCGCACTTAGAGCGTGAGACCGGCGTCCGCGCGCGGCCCATCTCGACCGAGCAGGCCGGAACGATCGTCCGCCTGACAGAGGTCTGCCAGAAGATGATCCCCGCGCGGTCGGGCGTCGGCAAACCGGTCCGCACGATGATCGCCGGCGTGCCGAACGTCGGCAAGTCGACGCTGATCAACATCCTGGCCGGCCGCAAGGTGGTGAGGGTCGGCAACGAGCCGGCGATCACCAAGAGCCAGCGTGAGGTGAACGTCGGCCGCGGCGTGGTGGCGCTCGACACGCCCGGCGTGCTCTGGCCCCGCATCGAGAGCGAGCAGAGCGGCTACCGCCTGGCCGCCGTCGGCTCGGTCAAGGAGAGCGCGTTGGAGTTCGCCGACGTGGTCTACCACCTCAGCGACTACCTGCTGGAACACTACTTCGCCGGCATCGCCGAGCGGTACAAGATCGACGAGCGGCCCGCCGGCCCGGTGGCGCTGCTGGAGGCGGTCAGCCGCCGCCGCGGCTGCCTGGTGAAGGGGGGCGAGGTCGACTACGACCGCGCGGCCAAGGTCTTCATCACCGACCTGCGCTCCGGCGCCCTGGGCCCGCTCACGCTAGAAACGCCCGAGATGGTCGCCCGCGAGGCCGCCGGAGAATAGCCCCGCAGCGGGTGAGATCCTGGCGCCGAATCCCACTCGAGACCGGATGCGGGTTGGCGCGTACCGGGCCGCCGGGCCAGGCCCTCGTCAGTCTGCCCCTACATCCCCTATCTCCCCATTGATCCCTCATCGGTCCGCATTTAGAGTAGAAGCTGTTGCGATAGGCTACCCGGGCTTTCACGGCTGCTCCTTCGGCGTCGGCGACCTCCCTTCAGCTCTCGCGCAGCGCCACGTTGATTGCATCATTGCGGAGACACCGATGAAACTGCCCCTGTTTGCTGCCGTACTCGCTGCGTCGATCGCGTCGGTCACGACCGCGCACGCGATGCTCCAGGTCGACTTCAACAATAACAACAACAACCAAACCGAGACCGGTTACACGGGGCTGACCCAGGGCCAAGCAGCTGCCGGGACAGCAATCTCGGGCGTAACGGTCAAGCTGGAGAGCGCCGCCTCAATCGACGGGGCCCAGGGTGGCGGGGCGGGCCAGAGCCCTGTGCCCACGCAACTCACGCGTGACTACGCGTTTGCTGACGCGGGCGACGCCAGCTTCATGGACCTCGTGCTCACGAGCCTGCCAGCGGGCGCTTACACGTTTACCGGCGTGTTTCACGACACCAACGGATCGAACGCCACGATCGACCTCTCGCTAAGCACGGACGGCAACCCGCCTACGTTCCTGCAGTCGGTTGTTCAGACCTCGGGGTCCAACGGTCCAGGCACGAGCACCTTCAACCTCACCGCGATCGACGGCGAGGAGGTGCGGCTCCGCATCGCTTCGCGAACCGGCGACCACTTGATCAACGGCTTCAGCCTGGCCGCCGTGCCCGAGGCGGGCGCCTTCTTGGTCTGGAGCATGCTGAGCGGCGTCGCCATGACGCGGTACCGCGGCAAGCGGCGCGCCTAAGGCGGATCCTACGAGCACATAGAATCGACGCGGCCGGCGCCATCGCCGGCCGCGTTCTTTTGTGCGCGACACGCGGATCGACAACGGGCGGCTACGGCCGATCGACAACCATCAACGAGGGTGACGCCGCCTTGTCGGCCGGGAGCCGCAGGCGGACGGCGCCACCCAGCGGAACGAGAACCCGCCGCCCGCCCCGCGTGTCGAGCACGACCACCGAGTCGTGGCGGGTGGGGACCTCGATCTCGGCGGGCTCATCCCCGGGCGCGGACCACGCGATCCAGACCCGGCCGGCAGGGGCGCCTTCGGCGGTCGGGTCGGTGTGGACAAAGACCTCCGCCGAGCCGGCGGCCACCCGCGCCTGATCCGCCGCGGCGTGCATCGGGAACGGATCGGGAAGGTGGTGAACGTACCGCGCGACCGCGGCCTGCTCGGCCTCCGACGCGTCCATCACGCAGACCTTGTCGACGCCCGCCGCGAACGCCCGGGTGAAGAACTGCCACCGCCAGTCGGCCCGCCGCCGCGCGGAGGTCACGCCGAGGAAGTCGTAGTTGCCCTCGGTGTGCCAGTACGCACGGGGCGGGGCGCGGTCGTCGGACTGCGCCGCCCACTCGTCGAACAACGCCTTGTGCTCGGCGTAGACCACCTCGATCGTGCGGGGCTGGCCCGTCAGGAACGAGTCGAGGCCCTCGTACACGTGGAAGCTGGCCGCGTCGAGCGCCGGGCCGAGGGAGTAGGCCTGCCCCGCGGCCTGGTAGTCGGGCGAGCCGTGGAGCGCGCCGTCGTCGAGCGCCTCGCGCAACCAGGGGTAGGCGTGGCCGCCGCCGGCGCAGCCCGGCGCGACGATCACCGCCGCGGGGTCGTGCCGGCGGATCGACCGGCCGACGAGGGTGACAAACTCGGCGTAGTCGCCGGCCTGCCCGGCCCAGCTGGTGCGGTAGGACTCCGGCTCGTTGTCCAGCTCCCACGCCCTGACGCCGAAGCCCGCGCCCCAGCCCTGCTGGGCGGCGAGCACGCCGCCGGGCGCGTAGCGTTCGGCCAGCCGCCCGGCGAAGTCGGCGGCCGCCTGCATTTTCTTCGGCGCCGACCGGCCCGGCTGCCGCCGCCCGGCCCACGCGGGCGGCCCGCCCGCGTTGCCGCCCACCACCGGCGCCTGCATCAGGATATTGAGCCCCCGCTGGCGCGCGGCGATGACGAACGCGTCGAGCCGCCGCCACGGCTCGGGCGGGTTGGCCAGGTCCGTGACCGGCCCGTCGGGCTCCAGCTTGTTCCAGTAGACGCACATGAACGTCCAGTGGAGGCCCATCGCGACCTCGTCGTCCAGCGCGTCGATCTTCGAGCCGCCCATCATCGCCCCGCCTGAGCCGTCCCAGCTCCCGGTGTGGCCGATGTAGGGCGAGTCGAAACCATCGAGCCCGCCGCCAAGCTGCGGCCCGTCAGGTGCAACGGCCGCAGTTGGCTGCCAGTCAGCGTCGCCGCCGATCGGCGTGCCGTTCAGGTGCACCGCCAGCCACGCCACCAGGCCCACAATCGCAAGCAGCAGCAGGGCGCCCAGACCCAGCGCCAGGCGGACCAGCCGACGGAACCAGGATCGCTTGGCGGCTGTCATGGTTGGTGGCTGATTGGGAAAGTTACGGTAGGCCGGAACATGCGTCAGCGCGTTGCCGGCAGGCAGCTGCTTGCCCGACGCTACAGTTCGGCAGGCGGCGGGCGCCGACGCCCGACCGTCCAGACGCCCGCCGACACGCCAAGCACCGCGGCGATCGGTTCGGGCACGGGCGGGGTGGCCAGCCCTGCGGCTTGGCCCCGGTTGCCGAATCGGTTCTCGAAGGTGTACGTGAGGGCGGCGTTGGCGCCGCCGTGGGTAGCCGAGTAAACGCCGCCCTCGCCCCCCACCCAGTCGGCCCAGTAGAGCCTGCCGCCGTCCCATTCGATGTCGCGCGGGAAGTATTCGCGGTCGCCGAGCGCGGCGTTGAGGCTAATCAGTGTGGTGGCGTCCGAGCCGTCTAGGTTGGCCCAGTAGATGGACTCGTGCTGCGAGCCGGTCCACGCGATGCCGGCGTCCGACACGGCCAGTCCGCGCGTGGTTTCGCCGCCGGCGGGGAACTGGGTGTCGACGAGCCGCACCGCAGACGCCCCGTCCAGGTCCGAGCGGTACACGCCCTGGTTGCTGTCGATCCAGTAGAGTTTGTCTTGGTGCACCTCGATGTCCCGGATCGTGACGTTCCGCCCGGGGCTCAGTGAGTCCTGCATATCGAGCAGCAACCGAATGTCGGACCCGTCTTTCGCCGCGGAGTAGATCCGGTCCCTGGCGTCTTCCGACCAGAACAAACGCTCTTGGGAGTCGGCGATCGGCCCCATCGTGAAGCTTGTTGACTGGTTGGGCGCCCCGCCGGACAGAATGAACCGCCAGTCCGCCCCATCGTGATCGATGCGGAAGATGGAGTCGGTTCGCCGGTCGACGACATACAGGTGCGTCGAGTCGGCCGCGATGCCGCCGAGGCTGACGAAGCCGCCCCGCTGATACAGCGAGCGGCCCATCCCGCTCGCCCCCTCGGCCCCGTAGACGCCGCCAATCCCCTCGGACCAGAACAGCCTGGCGGCCGGTGCCCGACCCGCCGCCCACAGCAGCAGAGCCAAGCCGACAACGGCGTGCGAACGCAGGCGGCGCTTCATCTGAGTTGCTCCGTGTCTGGCGATCGGCGCGGGGCGGATCCGTTGCAATCCACGCACCCAGGAACCGCGTGGCGGCGCCTCGAACGGGCGCCACGGGTCGCACTGCACTCTAGCAGAGCCGGGCGCGGCGAGCTACTTTTCCACCGTGGCGCTAATCGTTGGGGCTGCAGCGGAGCGGACGCCTACCACGATTCGGATCGCTGGCGTATCCAGGCAACCCCGAGATGGCTGCCCGTGAAAGCGCAGAAGAGTCGACTTGCGCCGTCTGGCCAGCGCAGTCCCGGCGATTGTGGCTCGACGTGCCGGAACGGCGCTGGCGCTTGTTCCGGCCTACCTACTTACCGACCGACTTCACAAACTCCGTCAGCACCAGGTTCACCGCGTCGGGTTGTTCGACCGGGGCCATGTGGCCGGCGGCGGGGATGGTGACCATGCCGGCGTTGGGGATCGCGTGCACCACCGACCGCACCTCCTCCGGCTTGCTCAGCTGGTCCTCGGCGCCCACGATCGCCATGACCGGCACATCGATGCCCGGCAGGTCGGGCGTGGAGTCGGGCCGCTCGGCCATGCCGCGCTGGGCGGCGGCGATCGCCTGCGGGTTGGTCGCGCCGATCACCTCGCGGGTGCGGGCGACCATCGGGTGCACGGCCTCGATGCTGCTCTCGGCGAACAGCTTGGGGATCATCGCCTCGGCCACCTTGTCGGCGCCCCACTCCTGCACGTGATTGGCCATCTTGAGCCGCATCTTGCGGGCGTCGTCGGTGTCGTCGGCGGCGCGGGTGTCGACCAGCGCCAGCGCGCGGAGCCGGTCGCGGTGGCTCTTCACAAACTGCCAGCCGATGTAGCCCCCCATTGAGAAGCCGGCGTAGACCACCGGCTCGTCGACGCCGAGCGCGTCGAGCAGCGCGGCCAGGTCGTCGGCGTACTGCTGCATCGTGACCTTGGGCGGGTCGCCGGCGGCGCCGAGGTCCGTTTGACCGTAGCCGCGTAGGTCGGGCGCGATCACGCGGCAGACGGCGCTAAGCGCCGCGATCTGCGCGTCCCACATCGTGTGGTCGAGGGGGAACCCGTGCACCAGCAGCACCGGCACGCCGGCGCCCTCGTCGCGCACGTGCATCTGGATGTCGTTGACTTGAACCGTACGGGTGTTGGGCATGAATCCTGGGAAGGGGTTGTGGCCAAGAATCCGACTCCCCCTCAGGGGGAGCGAGGTTGTCGCTCGCCGCTGCGCAGCGTTGCTCTGCTGGACGCTAGCTTGGCGGCGGCTTGCTCTACTCTTGCTCTTGCTGCTTGGCGAGTTCTTCCTGGAAGAACTTCAGCTGCCGCTGCATCACCTGGTACTCGGGCTGCAGCTCGACGGCGCGGCTCTGGGCCTCGATCGCCTTCTCCAGGTCTCCGGCGGCGTAGTAGCAGCGGCCGAGGGTGTCGAGGTAGCCGGCGTTGTTCTTGCTGAGCGCGAGCGAGCGGAGGGAGTACCGCACCGCCTTGTCGTAATCGCCCTCGGTGTTGGCGATCAGCCACGCCCACTGGTTGTAGGGGGTGCTGTTGGTGGGGTCCTGGTCGATCTGCTGCTCGAACTCGTCGGCCAGCTTCTGGATGTGCAGCAGGGTCATCTCGCGGAACTCCTCGCCCGGCTGCGAACTGCGGTACATGGCGATCGGGATGTCGGCGTTGGAGCTGTCGTGCTCGAAGGCCTCGAGCAGCGCCTCGCGGTGCGCGGACGCGTCGCCCGCGTCGCGGAGCGCGAGGGCGCGGTAGTACGCCTCGCTGGCCATCAGCTCGGCCAGCGGGCGGAAGAAGTCGCCGCGGCTCTCGGCCAGCTGCTGGTACTTGCTGCTGTTCTGCGGGCTCTCCTGGACCTCGGCGATGAACGCCTGCAGCACCGCGGCCGCCTGCTCGTGCTCCGCGGCGTCGTGCAGCGTGTCGGCCAGCAGCCACGCGGAGTAGGCGCCCTCGGGCGTGACGTGGCCGGACTCTTCGATGGCGGCCCGCAGCTCGCGGATGGCCCAGTCGGAGTGGGTCTCGTCGCGGAGCCGGGCGGCGATGATGACGCGGCCCTGCAGCAGCAACGGCCGGCGGCGGCCGTTGACGATCTCGGCCTCCGGGCCCTGCTCGAACGCCTGGTCCGCCAGCCGCTGGGCCTCCTGCTCGCGGCCCTGCTTGCGGCGCACGCCCGCGGCCAGGTACAGGCCCTGCTGGGTCTTGAGCGCGTCGAGCTGGGGCTCGCCGGTCAGCAGCTCCTCCACCGCCTGGTCGGCCTTGGCGAGCGTGAACCAGTCGAACGCCCGCCGCAGCACCACCGCCGCCGCCTGCTGGTTGTCGTCGGCGACCCGCCGCACGGTCCTGGCGGCGGCGTCCTGGTCGCCGGCGTGCAGGGCGACCCGCAGCAGGTTCCAGCGGAGCGACTCAAGCACGGCGGTGTCGACGTCGGTCTGGTGGTTCTCGATCTGCTCGGCGAGCCGGTCGGTAACTTGGCGCCACTCCCTGGCGGCCGCGGCCGGGTCCTCCGACTGCGACGCGAAGCGGTAGAGCCACTGGCTGGTGGGGCGGCTGCTGGGGCCGTAGTACTGCTGCAGCTCCTTAAGCACGCGGCCGAGCCGCTTGCTCGACTCCTCCGGCACGCGGTACTCGAGCGCCGCGCCGGTCAGCGGGTCGACCGACGTGAGGTGCATGGCGAGCGCCGCCGCCTTGGCGGCCACCCGGTCGGAGAGGTCGAACCACGCGATGCGGCAGAGGGCGGCCAGGCCCTGGGCGTCGTCCATGGCGCCGAGCTCGGCCACGGTCTCGGCCCGCTCGTCGGCGTCCAGCCGGCCGTACAGCTCGAGCTGCTCACGCACGGCGGGCGAGTCGCCCGGCTGCGCCCAGCGGATGGTCATCTCGGCGAGCAGCCGCTCGGCGGTCGACGCGATCTCCAGGTCGTCGTGGTCGCGGGCGGCGTACAGCGGGTCGAACGCCGCCAGTCCGATCGCTGCCAGGTCCCGCTGCGCGGCGCGGCGCTCGGCGTACTTCTCGCTGCCGAGCTGCTCGATCAGCGCGGGCGTCTGTTGCTGGAGCTCCTCGGGCGTGGGGTCGGCCGCGGCGGGCGGGGCGAGTGCGAGGAGCAGGGCGATCGCGAGTGGCGTGCGCATGGAGTTGCTCGCAGCTATTCCCCTCCCGTTGACGGGGAGGGGGTAGGGGAGGGGATCATGTTGCCGGCTACTCGCCGCGGCGTTCCATGGCCTCGATGTAGCGCCGCAGCCGCTCGACCTCGTCGGTGACGCTGCTCAGCTTCAGCATGTTCTCGACCCGCTTGAGCAGCTCCAGCTTGTTCACGGGTTTGGACAGGAAGTCATCGGTGCCGGCCTCGACGGCGCGCTCGATGTCGCCCAGCTCGTTCAGCGCGGTGACCATCAGGATCATCACGCCGGAGGTGGCCGGGTCGGACTTGAGCCGCTGGCAGACCTCGAACCCGCTCAGCTTGGGCATCATCACGTCCAGCAGCACCAGGTTGGGCTTGAACGAGGCGACCTTGTCGAGCGTGTCCTGCCCGTCGACGGCGATCTCGACGTCGATGTCCAGGCCGGCGAGGTAGGCCTCGAGCAGCTCGACGTTGGGCTCGTTGTCGTCGGCGATCAGGACGCGGTGTTTTTCGGGATCTGCCATTTAGTCTTGATTTACCACAGAGGACACGGAGGTCACGGAGAAGAAAGCGGTCTCAATCCCACCATAACACGAGATACTGCTCCTCAACGATCGGTGGAGCTTCTTTTCGAAGGTCGTAGCCTTCCAGCGTTGCTTCCTGAATATAGATTTCAAGCAACGCGGTTGGCACCTCACCTTGCTCGATTTGTATTAGTAGCGTGTCCGAGTATGCACCACCTAGCTCACGTTCCTCTTCGTCATCCCAAATTGAGTCGGCGGGAACAATTACCCGGCGAGCCCCCGCCGTGTACAGCAATTCAACGAACTCAATCGCTTTTTTCGTCGATTCGAAACGGTTAGACGCAAGGGCCGCCTCGTGACCATTTGACTTTAGCCATTCGACAGCTTCGGGGCCCTCAACAGTCAACTCACAACCTCTCGTGCTCGAGCCTCTCCGACCTCTGTTTCCTCCGTGACCTCTGTGGTTCTTTCCCTACAGCGACCTAGCTCATCACGGCTGTTTCGTCGGCGGCCAGGGCGGCGGCGGGCACGGGGAACTCCTTGCAGAGCGACTTGACCTGCTGGCGGATGTTCTCGTGGGCCGCGGCGTCGTCGGCCTTTTGGAGGGCCTCTACGATCCAGCCGCCGATGGTCTTCATCTCGGCCTGCCCCATGCCGCGGGTGGTCAGCGCGGGCGTGCCGATGCGGATGCCGGAGGGGTCCATCGGCTTCCGCTCGTCGAACGGGATCATGTTCATGTTGACCGTGATGCCGCACGCGTCCAGCGCGGTCTCGGCGGTCTTGCCGCCGATGCCGAACGGCGTGACGTCGACCAGCATCAGGTGGTTGTCCGTGCCTCCGGAGACCAGCGACAGCCCGCCCGCCAGCAGCGAATCGGCCAGCGCCTGGGCGTTGTCAATCACGTTCTGGGCGTAGGTGCGGAACTCGGGCTTGAGCGCCTCGCCGAAGCAGACCGCCTTGCCGGCGATCACGTGCATCAGCGGGCCGCCCTGCGTGCCGGGGAACACGCGGCTGTTGAGCACCTTCGCGAAGTCCTTCTTCGCGAGGATCAAACCGCCGCGCGGGCCGCGGAGCGTCTTGTGGGTGGTGGTGGTGACCACGTCGGCCACCTCGACCGGGTTGTTGTGCAGCCCGGCGGCGACCAGGCCGGCGTAGTGGGCCATGTCCACCATCAGCTTGGCGCCCACCTCGTCGGCGATCTCCTTGAACTTCGGGTGGTCCATCTCACGCGGGTACGCGCTGGCGCCGGCGATGATCAGCTTCGGCTTGTGCTCGCGGGCGAGCTGGGCGACCTGGTCGAAGTCGATGCGGCAGTCTTCCTTGCGGGTCTGGTAGCCGTGGAAGTCGTACAGCATGCCGCTGATGTTCAGCTTCATGCCGTGCGTCAGGTGGCCGCCGTGGGCCAGGTCCAGGCCCAGCACGCAGTCGCCCGGCTCGAGGAGCGCCAGGAACACGGCCGTGTTGGCCTGGGCGCCGGAGTGCGGCTGCACGTTGGCGAACTCGGCCCCGAACAGCTCCTTGGCCCGGTCGCGGGCGAGGGTCTCGACCACGTCGACGTGCTCACACCCGCCGTAGTAGCGGCGGCCCGGATACCCCTCGGCGTACTTGTTGGTCAGCACGCTGCCGGCCGCCTGCATGACCGCCGGGCTGGTGTAATTCTCGCTGGCGATCATCTCCAGGCCGTCCTGCTGGCGCTCGATCTCGCTGGCGATGGCTGCCCAGACGTCCGGGTCGTTGGCTTCGATAAAGTTCATGTGTGAGGGGGAAGGGGGTCAGGGGGCGGTGGTGAGTCCCTTCATTGTCGAAGCGGCCCCGGGAAGTGTCAATCGGCGCTAGATCCCCGTGCGGCTCGCGGGTTTCGCGTAGAATGCAGTTGTCCCGATCCCCGTGTGAGCCCAGATGAAGCGTCCTCTCGGATTCCTGGCCGCGTCCGTGTCGCTCATTAGCGTGGTCTTTCTCCTCCTTGTGTTCGCCCGCCAACAGTCGCTGGCTCGCGTCGAGGAGGCGAAGGCCGAGCGTATCGCCCAACAGCTCAGCGAGGTGAAGGCGGGCGTCGATTCGGTCGGCCTGTCGTATCCGGAGCTGTTGCCGTTGCTGGCGGCGGAGCCGGAGTGTGTTGAGAATCTGACCGACATCACCTTCTGGTGCGATGTGGATCAAGAGCATGCCGCCCACGTGGCTTCGCTCGAGAACGTGGAGAAGATGTACTTCTACTGTACCGACCCGTCGCCCGTGCTCCCCCACGCGCAGGGATTACCGATCAAGGAGATCACCTTCGAGTTGGTCCAATTGTCCCCGGCAGAAGTTCAGTCGCTCGGTCAGATCGAGTCTCTTGAGCGAGTGGCGTTCCAGGGGCAGCGGATCTCACCGCACTACTTGGCGATTCTAAAGGAGCTTCCGGACCGGATTCAGCTAGACCTTACCGAAAGCTCTATCGAATCTGAATGAGGATCGCCGCCCAAAGGCTAACTCCGCGTCACGGGGCGCCGGAGATCTTGACTCGCAGTTCGCCACTGTTGTCGGCCAGTTTGGCCGGCGAGTCGTTCACCCGCAGGTAGAGCGTGCCGGAGTACGGCGCCCGGAAGCGGGACGCGAGGCCGAGCCGCGCGGGACGGAGGAAGCCGCCCTTGGCGGCGGGCGAGACCTTCTGGCCGGCGGCGTCCCGCGGGTCGATCGCCGCGAGCAGCATGCCGAGCGGCGCGCCGGCGTGGTAGTCGAGCGTGACGCCGCCCGCCTCGCACGGCACGGGGCGGCCGTCGGGCTCGACGGCGATGGTGTAGCGGCCGGCGGCCTGGACCTCGTACTGCTGGCCGGCCTCGACCAGCACGCCGGTGCTCTGCCAGCCGCGGTCGGCGGCGATGGTCGCGGTGACGCCCGCTGCCAGGGGCTTGCCGCGCTGGAAGTCGATCGCCTCGCGGGCGATGCCGTGCCCGTACTGCAGCGTGGCGATCATCAGCCGCCACTCGGTGGACAGGTCGGACCAGTCGTCGGCGTAGGCCTGGCGGAAGCGGTCGTTGAACTCGGGGTCGAGCACGT
Organism: Posidoniimonas corsicana; assembly: GCF_007859765.1. Lineage (NCBI taxonomy): Bacteria > Pseudomonadati > Planctomycetota > Planctomycetia > Pirellulales > Lacipirellulaceae > Posidoniimonas > Posidoniimonas corsicana. The sequence goes on along the minus strand of NZ_SIHJ01000005.1, from coordinate 111,321 downwards.
GGTTGGTCAGCTCGCGGAACCGCTGCTGGTACCGCGGGTGCGCGTCCAGCAGGTGCGCGAGCGCGCCCACCCAGGCGTACGCGCGGTTGGGCAGGATGCGGTCGTTGTTGATCTTCATCACGGCCGCGATCGGCAGCGCCTGCTTCTCTCGGAACGCGTCCTGCAGCTGCCCGACGCGGCCGTCGGGCGGGATCACGCCGATGGCCAGCTCGCCCGACTTGGGGTCCCAGCGGTGGGCGCCCAGCAGCTCGGCCATGCCCTCCATGTACCAGCCCGGCCCGCACGAGCCGAGCTGTGTGGCCATGAAGCTGTGCGTGCCCTCGTGCAGCAGCAGGTGCCGGCGGTAGTAGGGCGAGTCCTGCTCCATGACCCACAGCTCGTAGCCCTTCGACAGCCCGTGGGGGAAGCTCTCGCCCCCCGCGGGCAGCAGCCCGGCGGCGCGGAACTTCTCGCGGTCGCCGATCAGGCATCCCTGCACGCGCCAGGCGTCGGCCTTGGCGGCGGGCACGTCGAACCGCTCGGCCCACAGCGGCACGGCCGCGTCGAACAGACGGGGCAGGGCGTCGACCTCCGGGTCGCTGGGCAGGTCGGTGATCAGCGTGAGGTGCTCGCCCTGCAGCACACGCAGCCCTTGCGGCTCGAGCCGCAGGGCGTCGATTGCTTTGGGCGTCGGCCAAGCCGATTGGGCAAGGGAAGTACCTGCTAGCGCAGCGAGCAAAGCCAGCGCGGCAGCAACCGCGAGCGATCGCAAACCGCCGCCGGCTAAACACGCCAGTTGGCGCGGCCGACAGATCAATGGTTGCGATGGGTCGTTCATCTCAAACGCTCGCCGGCTCCGCTACTCGCCGAACAGCTTCTTCAGACCGCCGTCGAGCAGGCCGCGCACGCCGGTGCGGGCGAGGTTCTCCAGCGCTCGGGCGTCGAGCTTGGGGTTTTCGAAGCTGCCCTTGATGGGGAACTGGATCAGCTGGCCACGGAAGCCGGCGACCAGCGGGTTGGAGCCGATCCAATCGTCCTGGATGGGCACGGTGATGGTGTAGTCGAGGGTCTGGTCGAAGCCGACCGAGCCGCTGGAGTAGATCGTGACGCCGCCCACCTTGTAGGTGAGCTTGTCGTGGAACACCCGCCCCTGGTCGATGCGGAACGCGACGGACTGCTGGTCGATCGAGATAATCGCCGGCTGCTGCTGCTCGGTGCCGAACAGGCGGCGGGCGTCGGGGCGGCGGATCAGCCCCTCCACCTGCTGCACCACGCGCACGATGGGCTCCATCGTGGCGCCGGGCGTGACCAGCACGCTCTGGGCGTCCAGCCGCCCCGCGGCCGAGAGCTGCAGCAGCGGGTCGAGCGGGCCGCCGGCCGACTCGAGCTGCAGCGACAACACGCCCTGGGTGCGCGTGGCGTCCGCCACGACCGGCGCGATGTACTTGAGCAGCTGGTTGCTGATCTCGGGGGTCACCTGCACGCTGGTCAGCACCGGTCCGGGCGCGGCGCCCCAGACCGCGGGCGGCGGGTCGAGCCGCGCCGAGAGCTGCGGCGTGAACGTGCCGCCGCTGACCGCCAGGTTGAGCGGATCGAGCTTCGCCTCGCCGTTCGCAAGCGTGACGCCCAGCGTGCCGGGGCCGATCGGCAGGCCGAACAGGTTGATGGAGGACCACGGCGCCTCGAGCCGCCCCTGCCACGCCCGCGACCAAGGCAGCGGCGCCGCGCCGGCGGCCGGAGCGGTGCGGGCGAGGTTGAAGCGGCCGGTGTGTTTGCCGGTGACGCGGACCGCGGGCCCCACGTAGCCGGCGATGACCGGCGCGAGGGCGGTGAGGTCGTAGTCGATCGTGCCGGCGAACTGGCTGGCGCCGTCCTGCACGCCGCCATTGGCCTGCACCGTCAGCGTGTTGGAGGTGATGGTGGCCGACTCGATCGTCAGCTGCTCGGTCGCCGCGGCGTAGGCGGCGGTGGCGTTGACGGTCAGCTGCGGCTCTTCCAGCAGAGGGCGTTTGGTGGCGGCGTCGAGGAACGCGACGCCCGTGCCGCCGCCCCGGAGCGCGGCGCGGAGCACGCCCTGGTTCTGGGTGAACTCGATCGTGCCCTGCACCTGGCCGATCGCCTGCGGCCGGTCGCTCGCGACGAACCAGTTGTTCAGCCGCGCAAGGTCGGCCCGCACCGCGACGCTGCCCGATGCGGCCGGCTGGCCGGCGGCCGTCACCGCCCGCAGCGCCTGCGAGGCGAGCGTCAGGGAGGACGTGCGGAGCTCTCCCTGGCGGGACTCGAGCGTGCCGGTGGCGGCGTCCCAGCTGACGTCGCCGGCGGCGGTGACCAGCGGCTCGCGGACCGCCAGGCCGAGGCCGTCGACCTGCAGGTCCTTGATCTTCGCGTCCAGCCCGGTGAGCTGCAGCACCCCGCCCCCGAGGCGTGCGCTGGTGGTCGTGTCGACCGCGCCGGCCAGGCGGACGTTGCCCAGCAGGGCGCCGCCGCCAAGTGGCGCGAGCGCCACCCGCAGGCGGTTCTGCCAGGAGGTGAGGTCGCCCTTGAGCGACGCGGTCAGCGGGGCGGCGGCCGGCGCGTCGAGCCGGACCGGCTCGGCCAGATTGACCTCCAGCAGGTCGGCGTCCGACTTGAGCGCGGCCCGGCCGGCGGTCAGCTGCGCCGGCCGCTGGTTGGCGTCGAGCCCGACCGTCGCGGCGACGCTGCCGTCCAGCTGCTGCTCCTCCAGGTACACCTCGCCGCGGCGGGCGACCATCACGTTGGTCATGGCGGCGATCAGGGTCGCCTCGCGGGTCGCCGGGCCGGTCTGCTCCACCCGCACGGTGGAGTTCCCCTTGCCGGACAGCTGCCAGCTGCTCAGGTCGACGAACTGCCCGACCTGCTCGGAGAGCTTGTCGAGGTCGAACCCGAGGTTGCCGTTGAGGTCGGCCAGGCTGCCGGAGAGGTCGCCGTACAGGAACTCCGACTCGCACCGCAACGCCTCGATGGTTAGCAGCCCCTCGGGACGCGACACCGTGCCGGTGAGCGTGAACGGCTGCTGCCAGCCGACCCGTTGTCCGGCCGCCTCGGCGACCAACTCGGTCGCGGTCACGCTGCCGGTCACCTTGGCGCCGGCGTTGGCTTCGGTCTCGAGCTGCGCGGTGAGCCGGCCCGACACCGGCCGCACGTCCTCGCGGAGCGCGACCGCGCGGGGCGCCAGCTGCGCGAGCCGCGCCAGGTCGATGTCGGCCGCGACGCGGCCCACCGGCCACCGCTGCGACTGCCGCAGGGTCTCCGCTCCGCCGGCCAGGTACGCCTTCAGCTCGTCGGGGGACATGACGCCGCGGACCCGCACCGCGCCCACGTCCTGCGAAGCGACGCTGGCGTCGACCAGCTCCAGCCGGCCCTGGTTGACCCGCAGTGACCACGGCGCCTCGACCCGCGAGAGCCGCAGCGTGTCGCCGCCGAGCAGCCGCGACTGCACGGCGAACGCCTCGGCCGCGATGCTCCCCTGGCTCGTCAGCCCGCTGGCCGCGAGCGCGTCGACCCAGTGCGGCGCGCCGGGCGGCGGCGGGGTCCAGGCGACCTGGCCCCGCCCGGTGGCGGCGCCGGTCAGGCGGAGTTGCGGGTCGGCTCGCCGCGCGAACGGCTCGGCCGCGTTGAGCGGCACGCCGCGCAGCTCCAGCGCGACCTGCTTCTGCTGGCCCTCGGCGGGCGCCAGAGCGAAATGGATGTTGGGCGCCGGCTCGCCCTCGTCGATTGGCTCGAACTGGTTGAATGCCGAACCGAGCCGGGCGCTGCCCTCCAGCTTCGACAGACCGCCCGTCAAGTCGACGTTAAGGTTGATCCCCTGGTGCGTCCACCGCCCGCCGGTCGTCGCGTCGGTGACGTACACCGTGCCGCCGGCGACCGACAACGCCGCCAGCGGCCGGCCCGCGATCTCGGGCGTCGCGCCGGGCGGGGTGAGCTCTTCTTCGACGGGCTTGGCGCGCTCGATGGCCGCGATCAGGTCCTGCAGGTTGCTGCCGTCGGGACGCACCGCGAGGTTCACCACCGGGCGATCGACGTGCATCTTGATCGCCTCGACGCCGGACAGCAGCGCGATCAGGTTCTGGCTGAGCTTGACCTCCGCCGCCTGGAAGACGGGCTGGCCGTTGGCGTCGCGGAGCTCGACCCCTTGGGCGGAGATCGGCGTCAGCCAGCCGCCGCCTGCCGACGCCAGCGAGAGGGACCCGGCCTCCGGCGGGATCGCGTCGGCGATCACCCCGCTCAGCAGCGGGGTCTTCATCACGATGGTCGGCCCGAACGCGACCGCCAGCACCACCAGCGCCAGCATCCACAGCACAGCGCGGCGCAGCCGCCGGGGTCGCGGGCGGGACTTATCGCTGCTGGCCATGCGGTGGGATCCGGGGAGATTCTGTGGTCGGCTGCTGCTGATTCTACCGGGATAATACGGGGCTCACCACGCGAGTATCGCGGAGGGGCTATTGTGCTTGCCGATGCTCGACGTATTGAGCAGAATGGGAGTATGGCCGTTACGATCGACGATCTGAACCTGTTTCACCAGTTCGCCGCTGCAAGGCTGGATGCTGCCGGCGCCGAGAGTCTTGAGCAGTTGCTCTTGTTGTGGCGGCAGGAGTGCAATCGGAGCGACGACCTCGAGGCGGTTCGTCGGGGCGTGGCCGACGCGGAGGCAGGCCGGGTTCTCCCTGTGAGCCAGGCGTTCGCTGAAGTGCGGCAGTCGCTGCAGGAAGGCCGGTGAGCTACTCGGTTTTCGTTACCGAGGAGGCCCAGCGTCAGCTGCTGAGTTCTGCCGTCTGGTGGGCCCAACACCGCAGTGTCGAACAGGCCGAGCGTTGGCTTGCTGGGTTTGAGTCGTCGATTGCAGGGCTCAGCGAGAACGCCGACCGGCATCTGCTCGCCGCCGAGGATGGCAGCTTCGACTTCGACCTGCGTCAGTTGAACTTTGGCGTTAGCGGCAAGCCCACGCATCGCGCCCTTTTCCGGATCCACGGTAGCGTGGTCGAAGTCCTGGCGGTGCGGCACCTCTCTCAGCGGGACCTTAAGTCAGGCGATCTCTGACATCGCGGCCCTTGGACTATTCAAGCTTGCGGCTCAATCGAGTCTCGCAACAAACTCCGGCGTAAGCCGGGGGCGACGGCGGTAAGCTTGCCACGCCGCTACCCCGTGGGTTACGCACGACTCCTGCTGAAATGCAGAGAACTACCCGCAGCGCTCCGCGTCCAACCTCTCCGAAACCGGAAACCCGAAACCCGAAACCTTCGCTACAGCTCAAAATTAATCGTCCGCGACAGGTAACGCCACATCCGCTGGCCGAGGGTCTTCGGTTCGGTGTGGATCTTGGCCTTGCCGGTCAGTCCCACCCGCAGCAGCTCGAACGCCTCGCGGGCGTCGGGGGGGAGGTCGGCCTGCTTGATTAGCAGCGCGTCGGCCGACACGTGCGGCGTCATGGGCCGCGGCACACCAGAGGCGTCCATCTCGGTGGGCACCTCGCCGCCCGACAGGCTGGAGAGCCGCGGCGGGGTGGTCTTCATGGTCTTGTTGCTGACCTCGTTCACGCGGCTGACGAAGGTGAAGTCGGTGGACTGGTTGAACAGCAGCTCCACCTGCCGGTCGGCCAGGGTGTCGGTCTCCTCGGACTCGTCGATCACAAGCAGCGCCTCGAGCCGGTCGGGGTTGTAGATCTGGCACAGGTGGGTCGAGATCGGCAGCGTCGCGCCGAGGTTCTTCTCGTCGAGCGGCGTGCCGTGCCAGTCGGAAAGCTGGTAGTCGTCGGTCGGCTGGGGGCCCTTGTAGGGCGGGGGCAGCACGATGCCGTCGGCGGGCGCGCGGATGATCAGCCGCGCTGCGTCCTTCTCGGCGTTGGCCAGCTGCTCCTGGGTGGCCTCGAGCATCTCGCGGACCTCTTCGCGCTGCTCGGCCGCGTCGGCCTGCGACAGGCTCATGCGGCTCAGGTTCTCCATCTGCGCGGTGTACTGCTCGATCTGCCCGCGCAGGCGTTCGATCTTCAGCTCGTTGTCGACGTTCGACAGCGTCGCCAGGCGGTCGCCGGCGCGGACCACCTGGCCCGGCTGGACGTCGATCGACGTGAGGATGCCGGGCGTCTCGGTGTAGACGTCGGCCGGCGCGTGGGCCTTGAGCTCGGCGGGGCAGAACACGGCCGACGGCAGCGGGATGAGCAGCACCCCGGCGATCACCGCGCCCGCTATCGCGAAGCTGGCCAGCATGCGGAGCTTCTTCACTTTCGCCATCCTCCCAGGGACCTTGAAGTACTTGTAGAGCTTGACCAGCGGCATCACCAGCATGCCGTAGATCGCCATCGCCGCGATCGCCTGCCCCAGGGGCTTCAGGCCGTACGGCTCGAACACCTTGTTCAGGAAGTAGATAATCGACAGCACCACGACCCAGCGGTACACGGCCGAGGCGACCGTGTAAGCCGCGAACCAGCCCTGGTTCCGCTTGGGCAGGAACGGGTCGTCCGGCTCCTCCAGGCCCAGGCACCACTTGCCGAGCTTGCGGGTCAGGATGCTGCTGGCCTTCTGCCGCAGGTTGGGGATCTCCAGCACGTCGCTGAGGATGTAGTAGCCGTCGTACCGCAGCAGCGGGTTGGCGTTGAACAGGATGGTGCTGACCGAGCTGACGAACATGATGTTCAGGCAGATGTTGTTCAGCATGCTGGACGGGTCGGTGAACCACCAGATGAACGTGCAGATCGACGCCAGCACCACCTCCACGTACATGCCCGCCGCGCCGATCGCCGCCCGGTGCCAGCGGTTGGGCAGCATCCAGCTGTCGGACACGTTGCAGTACAGGCAGGGCGTGAGCACCAGGAACATCACGCCCATCTCGTGGCACTCGCCGCCGAAGTGCTTGCACGACAGGCCGTGGCCAAACTCGTGCAGGATCTTCGTGCAGCCCAGCACCACCGCCAGCAGCAGCCAGTTCTTCTGCGCGAAGAACCCCTGGAAGTCGGGCAGCCGCGCGTAGAACACGTCGAACTGCACCAGCACCAGCGTCGCGGCCGCCGCCACCAGCAGCAGGCACAGGATCATGGCCGGCACGCTGAAGAACCACCGCACGGGCGGGAAGCTGTACAGCGCGTTGAGGATCCACTCCGGGTCGATCCCCTTGAAGCGGACCGACAGGATGTTGGACATCTTGCCGACCAGCTCTTTCTTCTTGCGCTCGTCGCGGCGTTTCTTGAGCTGCTCTCCCTGGCCGCCGGCGTTGGCCAGCACCAATCCGCTGCGGTGCAGCATGCCGATGAACTGCTGCAGCTCCTCGGCGCGGATGGTCTGGGGCGGGAACTCGGCCTCGAACCGGTCGGCGATCTCCTCCAGGCTCGACTCGCCGTCGAGCATCTGCAGGATCGCGAACTCCTCCTCCTCAAACCGGAAGTACTGCAGCGCGATCGGGTCTTTCACCACCCAGTACACGTTGCCCTGGTACTTCTGCCGCCGCGCCTGCAGGTCGGGCCGCACGCGGATCGCGAGCGCCCGTGACGAGCTGCTGACCAGGCTTTCAGCGAGGGTGGCCATGGAAAGGGGAGGGCGGAAAGGCGAAGGGGGGACAGCCTGCTACGCGGCTAGGCTCACTGTGCGGCACTGGCGGAGCCAGTGGCACGCGGCGCACGGCGCCAACTTGATTCGGAACGGTCTAGCGCTGCGCCTCGACGGCCGGGGTGCGGCCGGTGCTGACGCCGCCGGTGCCGAGGTGGATGGTCATGGTGGCGGTCATGTTGGGCAGCATCACCCACTCGCCGTTCTTCGAGCGGTTGGCGATCTCCGCCCGCACGGTGAAGTGCTGGCCGTTGGCGCCCAGATGCAGGTTGGGGTCGTACGACACGATCCGCCCCACGGCCTTCACCTCGCCGTGGGTCGAGGGCGCGGTGACCGTGACCTCGCAGCCCTTGATCTCGGCGGGCGAGTAGTCGTTCAGCGAGACCTCGCCCGACACCTCGAGCGTGTCCATCCGGATCAGCCGCGCGATCGGGTCGCCCGGGTTCACCCACTCCTGCTGGTGGCGGTAGACCTTGGTGATCTCGCCGTCGAACGGCGCCCGCACCGTGCGACGCTCGATCATCAGCTCCGCGGACTCGACCTCGCCGCGGGCGACGTACGCCTCGAGCAGGGCCAGCTTGCGGTCGTTGGCGGCCTTGTCGATCGCCAGCACGGAGCGCTCCGCCTCGAGCTTGGCCTTGCGGTACTGCGGGTCGGAGATCGCCTTCTCGTACTTTTCACGCACGCCCTCGACCTCCTCGAGCTCCGCGACCGCGACCTCCTTGGCCTTCTCGGCGTAGCGGATCTCGATGTCGTCGTTGGCCTTCTTGACCGCGGCGTGGTACTTGTAGGTCGCGACCTTCTTGTCCATTTCCTGCATGCGGGTGTCGATCTTGGCGATCACGTCCTCGGACTTCACCCGCGTGCCCTCCCGCACGCCCTGGAAGATCAGCACGCCGGCCTCGGGGGCGGGCAGCTCGACCGGGTCGATCAGCTTCACGCCGCAGTTGTTCAGCACGACCGCGTTGTTGTTGGCGCGGGCGGCGGGCTGCTCGGCGGGCAGCTCGTAGCGGCCGGGTTGGGCGGAAACCATGCTGCAGCCAAGCAGCAGGCAGGCCAGGGCGGTGGGGCGTGAAGCGGGCATGGCGGTCCTCGCGATGCGGTTGGTCGGCGCCAGGCGGCGTCGCGGTTGGGTAGTGGGGCGGAATACTGATTTATACGCGGACGCGGCCCGCGTGTTACGCACGCTCTTAGAAGCGGAACACGATCTCACGCTGGATGGTGTCGTACAGCGGGTGCAGCCAGTAGTAGAAGAACGACCGCCTGCCGCAGTAGACGTTGGCGGTCACCGCGGCGTCGATCTTCGGGTTGGGCATCAGCTCGCGGAAGGCCGCCTGGTCGAAGGCCACCGTCAGCTTCACCACGTTCCCCTCCTCGCCGCGGCTCTCGGAGGTCTGGTCGACCGCCTGCACCACGCCCTCGATCTCGTCCTCGGGCTTCGACGCGGGGATGAACACCACCTTCATCGGCTCCTCGTTGGCCAGGCTCTCCTTCCAGGTGCGGGTGACGTGCCCCATCTTCTTCTCGGGCATCAGCACCTCGACCTCCCAGTCGCCCCTGGGGTCGGCGATCTCCATCACCGTGGCGCCCTGCTGCACGGGGCGGCCGGGCGGGAAGTCGTCGCTGAGTTTCCACTTCACCACCTGCCCCGCCATCGGGCTGACGATCTCCAGCAGCTTCTGCTTCTTCTTGAGGATGTCGAGCTGCACGTTCAGCGACTTTATCTCCTTGTCGACCTGCAGCCGCTCGGCGTAGCGTTTGGCGCGGTCCTCGTCCTTCTCTTGCCGCTCGTCGGTATTGGAGCGTGCGAGCGAGTTCCAGCGGGCGCGGGCCTGCTCGAGCTTGCCGAGCACGTCGGTGAGCTCGGAATCCAGTTGGTAGCTCTTGAGCCGCATCAGGGGCTGCCCGCCTTGCACGGGCTGGCCGTTCTCGACCAGCAGCTCTTCGACCTCGCCGTCGATGCGGGCGAACACCGGCTTCTGGCTCACGGGGACCAGGCGGCCGTCGCCCTGCAGCTTGAGGTCCACCTGCACCAGCATGCCCGCCGCGATGGCGGCGGCGATCAGCGTGAGCACGGTGGCGGTCTTGGGCAGGGCCCGGCCGCGGAACTGCGAGGTCGCGCGGCCGAGCGTCTTCCAGACCGGCATCAGGAACAGGCCGCTGTGCTCCAGCGCGTTGCCGATGGCCGTGACGCTGTGCCCGCGCACCACGTCGACCCGCTGGCGGTAGCCCTCGGGAACGGTGCTGTCGACCATCTGCTCGACGATCAGCGCGCCCAGCACCTTCGGCGGGCCCTTGCGGCGCTGCTTCTCCTCGGGCGGCAGGTCCTCGTCCTCCGGCTCGACGAGCGGGAGGATGGCCATGTTCTTGGTGTGCGAGTCGTCGACGTAGGCGTCGATCGCCTTCTCGACCTGCGGCGCCAGGCCGGAGCCGTCGCCCGTGAACCAGACGTCCTCGCCGGTCTTGCAGACCGCGCGGGCGACCTTGGTCAGCAGCGTGGCGGTGTTGGAACGCTTGTCGAACACGTCCTGGCCGCTGATCGCCTCGAGCGTGACGCGGCTGCCGTGCTTGACCGCCACGGTCACGCGGTCGCAGCCGATCAGCCGCCGGCCCTCGTTGGCGATGGTGAACGCGGCCTCGGTCACGTCGAGCGTCTGGTGGGCGCTGCGGGTGAAGGACTCCAGCTGCTCCCACAGCGACTGCTTCTCCGACAGGTGCGCCAGGCGGCGGCCGCGGAGGTAGTCGCCCGCCAGGTCGCAGGTCTGCATCAGGAAGCGGAGGTAGCCCCGCTTGGTTGCCTCGCCGGCGCCGGGGCGCTGGAACACCTCGACAATGCCCTGCACGCCCTGGTCGTTGTGGACCGGGGCCATGACCAGCAGGAAGTCGGTCGGGTTGGAGGCGCCGTGCTCGTCGGTGTCTGCGCCGCCGGCGGCGCCGGAGTGGGGCGCCACCAGCTTGCCGTCGGGCTCCTGCAGCACCTGCGTCAGCAGGCGGCCGTGCTGCTCCTGGCCGATCGGGTTCTCGATCAGGCCGGTCTCGCGGAGGTTGATCTGGTAGGCCAGCTGCAGCACGCCCGCGTCCGAGAGCGTCCACACCGCGCCGCCGCTGGCGGCCAGGGCCGCGACCACCTTGTTGAGGAAGGAGTCGTAGAACTGCTGGGGCGAGGAGTCCGACTTGGACAGCTCGGTGATCTGCTGCAGGATGCCCTGGATCTCCCGTTTGGCGCGCCGTACGGCGTCGTCGTCGGGCCCGGGGGAGGAGGTTACTTGGGACATGCCGGCTGGAGGACTCTGGTGCATACCGCGACCTGCGGTTGTGAGGGGAGTATTCGTATAAGTGTATCGCAAGCACGGATTTCCGTGTTGCCCGGTGTTGGGCTGCGGGCCAGTCTGTCGGCCCTTCCGCTGACCCAGCCGGCATAATCGCTGCAAGCTAACTGGCCGATGGCGGGTCACCCGTGTGGGCGGGGTCGCGCCGGCCTGCTTACCGGCTGATACGGCGGCCGCGGCCGACTGTTTCAGGATTTGCCGACCGAATCTGGACTCTAAACCCCTACAAAGGATATACTTGCGGACTCGCTCTACGGAAACGGGACACGGCCATCACCTGCCGGGCAGGGGGCCCTCGGAAACCGACCTCGAGCCGCCGGGCAGCAGAAACCCTTGGCGGCCTGCAAAGACCACTAGTTTTCATTTATGGCGAAAGAGAAAGAAGAGGCCCTCGAAGTCGAAGGCACGGTCACCCAGGCGTTGGCCAACACCCGCTTCCGCGTCGAGATCGACGGCGGACACATGGTGCAGGCCCACGTTGCGGGCAGGATGCGTAAGCACTTCATCCGCATCGTGCCGGGCGACCGCGTCCGCGTCGAGCTCTCTCCCTACGACCTCACGAAGGGTCGGATCACCTACCGCGAGCGGTAAGCCGCGGTATTCTTGCAGCCGGCGAACCTACTTGCCCCCGCAGGCGAATAAAGGTTTCGGAATCCCCGCAGATTCGATGAGCTCGCCCCTGGCCGCCGCCCGCTTCGCTAGGACGCGGCGGCCTGTTCGTCGCCGGCCCGCCCAGCAACGCCCTGCGCTGGGCTATGTTTAGGAAAGCGCCGCCGGCCGCCCGCGTGCCGACGCACGCCGCAAAGTACACCCATCGGGCGCCCGCGCCCTTCCGAACTCCCAAGGATCCAAGGAGCTCTGCCGTGTTCCATTCGATTACACGCCGCGCCGCGCTGCCAGCGCTGCTGGCGGCCGCCTGCCTGATCGCCCCGCCCGCATCCGCCCAGCCGACTTTCGAGCTCGACCTCCAGCCGGCCGGGCCGGGCGGCGCGCCCCAGACGGTCGCCGTGGTGGCGGTGTCGAGTTACCAGAAGGTGCTGGACGACGTCGGCTACATCGGCGGTCTCGTGGGCCAGCCGCAGGCCGCGACGATGGTCGAGGCGATGATCTCGATGTTCACGGAGAACAAGGGCCTGGTGGGCCTCGACCGCGACCGCCCCTGGTGCCTGCTGGTGCAGTCCTCCGGCCAGGACTTCTCGCCGCTGGTCTGCCTGCCGGTGTCCGACCTGGACGGCCTGCTCGCGCTGGGCGGCAACGCCGGCGTGCTGGTCGAGGAGATGGGCGACGACGTAAAGAGCCTCTCGATGCAGGGCCAGACCTACTTCGTCAAAGGCAACGGCCAGTGGGCCTACGCCGCGCAGCGGGCCGACCAGCTCGCGTCGCTGCCGGCCGACCCGACCGATTCGGTCGACGGCCTGATCGACAACTACGATATCGGCGTGCGGCTGATGGCTCAGAACGTGCCGCCGATGTTCAAGCAGCTCGCGCTGGACCAGCTCCGGCAGGGCATGCAGGAGGGCCTGGAGCGTAAGCCCGACGAGTCGAACGCCGAGTTCGAAGCCCGCCAGAAGGTGGCCCAGGCGAACATCGAGAACATCGAGCAGTTCATCAAGGACCTCGACGAGGCGGTGGTCGGCATCGCTATCAACCCGGACGGCGGCGGGCTGACGCTCGACTTCCGCGGCTCGGCGGTCGCCGGGACCAGCCTGGCCGATCAGTTCTCGATGTACAAAGAGGGGGGCGCCACCAAGCTGAGCGGCTTCCTCCAGGACGACGCGTCGGTGTCGGTCGCCTCGGCCTACACCATCCCGGCCGACGTGGTCCCCAAGATCCAGGCCGAGTACCAGCGCCAGATGGCCACCAGCCGCGCGGCGCTCGAGCAGCTGCTCGACGAGGCCGACCTGCCCAACGAGGAGGTCCGCGACACCTTCAAGTCCGCGCTCGAGGACGTGATGGCCTGCGCCGAGGCGATGGTGGCTTCCGGCGAGGTCGACATGGTCGGCAACATGCAGCTCAAGATGGGCGGCGCTTCGGCGATCGGCGGCTTCCGCACCACGGCGCCCGAGAAGATCGAGTCTGCCCTCAAGAAGGTCGCCGCGCTCGCCGAGGGCGACCCCAACTTCCCCGGCATCAACTGGAACGCTGAGACCCACGAGGGCGTGACGCTGCACACGATGTCGATCCCGGTCGGCGCCCCCGAGGCGCAGGACGTGTTCGGCAAGACGCTGGCCATCGCGGTCGGCATCGGCCCGGACGCGGCCTACTTCTCGCTCGGCCCGGACGGCGTGGGCGCGCTCAAGGCGGCGATCACCGCGTCGGGCTCCGGTTCCGCGGAGGTCAAGCCGATGCAGATGGACATCGCGTTGGCCCAGGTGATGGACTTCGCCGCCGCCACCGCCGAGGCGTCTGGCGAGGACGCGGCCGTGCCGCAGATGATCGCCCAGATGCTCGGCCAGAGCGACCAGAGCCACATCCACGTGACGGTCGACGGCGAGGCCAACGGCCTGCTGTACCGGGTCAAGGTGGAAGAGGGTGTGCTGCAGGCGCTCGGCCAGTTCGGCGCCGAGATGCAGCGCCGCCAGATGGGCCAGTAGCCTCCGGGCTGCGTGGGCTGTGCTACAATCCCAGAGCGGCGCCGGTCGACCGGCGCCGCTCTTTTGTTAGCCGATGGCTGAATGCCGAGAGCCGACAGCCACTACCCCCTCGCTCCTTTTGCCTTCCAATCGCTATGTCCACCAACGTCACCTCGCTTGTGCTCACCATCCTTGGGCAGGACCGCCCCGGCCTGGTGGAGTCGATCGCCCAACTGGTCGCCGACCACGGGGGCAACTGGCTGGAGAGCCGCATGGCGCACCTGGCGGGGCAGTTCGCCGGCATCCTGCGGGTGGAGGTGCCGGAGGATCAGGCCGAGAACCTGACCGCCGCCCTGCGGACCCTGTCCGACCGGGGGCTGGAGTCCGTTGTGCAGACCGACGGCACGTCGGCGCCTGCGCTCCCGACGCCGCTGGTGCTGCTGGACGTGATGGGGCAGGACCGCGCGGGCATCATCCGCGAGATCAGCCGCGTGCTGGCCGCTTCGGGCGTCAACGTCGAAGAGCTGAGCACCGAGCGGACCGCCGCCGCCAACACCGGCCAGCTGCTGTTCCAGGCCAAGGCCCGGCTGCGGATGCCGCCGGGCGTCGACGAGGTGCAGCTCCGCGAGGCCCTCGAGGCGGTGGCCGCCGACCTGATGGTGGACGTGTCGCTGGCGGGCGAAGAGTAGCCGGCCGGCTCGATCTCCGCGCAGCAGAAGACGCGGCGCAGGCCCCGAGGCCCACGCCGCGTCATTGGGTTTCTTAGCGCGGCGAGTCTTTAGTACGAGGCCGCGGCGGAGAACCCGCCCGCGTACACGTTGACCGACCGCGTGGTGCGCACCGAGCGGACCGGGCCCCGCGGTCCGCGGACGACGCGGGTGCGTGTGACGGTCTTGCCGGCCACCGATCCGTTCACGCCGCCAGCGAAGTGGGACCCGGCGGCGAGGTACCCGTTGGCGCTGCCCGCGGCCGCGTGGTGCGAGCCGACGAAGGCGAACGAGCCGCCCGCGGCGATCGCGAAGCCGTTGCCGCGGACCGAGGACGCTTCCTGGTCCGAGACGATCTGGGCGCCGGACAGTCCCATCGCGGCCAGGGTGTTGTTGTCGATGGCGCCGTCGTGGGCGGCGGCGGTCGAGGCGGCCGACGCGATCAACGCGGCCGCGCAGAGGATGGTTCTCATGGTGCTTCTCCTGGTGTGGCTTCGAGGGGGGCGGGGCGGGCGACCGATCGGCGCTACAGCCGGCACAGGCGGCGCGACCCGCACCCTTCCACTCCAATCAGGGCGGCGGCGTGTGTCAACAAGTTTCTGCGAAGCCCAGAAACGCCGCGTAACCGCCGGCGGATCCCGGCCCTGACGGGGCGCGGCCGGCCCAACCGCTACAGCCCGCCGATGGGTAGGGATTTCCCTATGCTGCCCCGCCGTTGCGGCTCTTGCAGGCCCGGTCGCCCCGACTAGCCTGAGATTCGTGAGTCGCGATTGAGAGTCCCCCCGACGCGTCCGACGAGCCACCCCCCAGCGCTCAACCGACGGTCGCCCCCACTTTTCCCCACCCAGTTCTGGAATGCTTGCTATGAAGAAGAGTCTCTTGCTGAGCGCTTGTGTCGCTGCGATCTCGATGGTTGGTCAGGCGCACGCCGCCGACGGCGTTGTCCCCGCGGCCACGCTCGAGGCGATGGGCCTGGGCGGCGCCACGGTGGTGAGCGACGCCACCGCCGCCGAGGTGCGCGGCATGGGCTACCTGCCGATCTCGATCGCCGCGGGCGGATCGTTCGCCGGCGTGGGCGCCAACAACGCGGCGGCGGGCAGCGTCAACGGCTACCTGGCCGCCGGCCGCTACGCCGCATCGGGCGAGAACTTCTCCGAGGCCGGCCTGACAAAGACCAACACCAAGGTCGTCAACATCGGCGGAATCAAGAAGTCGATCAAGACGACCAAGTCGATCCGCGTGTACGCGGGCGGCTACTCGTCGTCGATGTCGTTCTAAGCAGATGTCGTTCTAAGCGACAGCGATCCACGCCCCGCGCGGGGCTGGCAGAGGAGAGCAACGCAAGAAGGCCCGGACGAGGCGACGCGTCCGGGCCTCTTCGTGTTTATCAGGCCGATCTCAGGGGGTCACCAGGTGAAGCCGGTGCCGACCGACAGGCCGATCAGGTCGAGCGTGGCGCCGTTGGCCTGGGCGTAGGCCTGGCCCTGCGACAGCGGCGTGGGCGACGGCCCGCCGAAGCCCGCGAACGAGCTGGCGACCGCGCTGCCCGAGTCGGCGTTCCAGTACTGGTACTCAAGCGCGACGCGGAAGAACGCGTCGGCCGGGAAGCAGACCACGCGGTAGTCGAACTCCAGGCCGAGCTGCACCTCGCCGATGAACATGGCGTCGTCAACCTCGGCCACGGCGCCGTTGTACGACCCGGCGGTCGCGCCGGCGGTCACCTCGATGGTGTCGGTCTCGACACTGTTGCTGATGCTGCCCCACACCACCGAGCCGCGGGCGCCGTAGAACAGGTGGATGCAGGAGTCGCAGAACAGCGGCTTGCGTCCCGACAGCGAGCTGGTGATGCCGGTGCCCGCCGCCAGGCGGTTGGCCCGGGCGTTGCCGCTGATGACGCCGGTTCCGCTGGCGCCGTTGTCCACCTGGGCGTCGACGCTGAGCGCGGTGTCGTGCTGCAGCAGCGCGTACCGCACGCCGAACGTGAAGGTGTTCTTGGTGTCGTACACGCAGAAGCTGCGGGTGCCCTCCAGGTCGATCGTGTACGCGTCCAGGCGGTTGTGGATGAAGTAGCCGTAGTCCAGCGTCGGCCCGGGCGGCGTGAAGGTGAACGGGTCGAACGCCGCCTCGGCGGCCTGCAGGTGCCAGTACCGCACCGCCACGCCGTGGCAGCCGTGCTGCACGCCGAGCCACATCCGGGGCGCAATGTAGAAGTCGTTGACCGCGGCGTCGTCGCTGCCGAACGTGGCGTCCAGCTGCGGGCTGCTGAACTCGTCCTGCAGGCGGTAGCTGACCGTGCCGGCGTTCATGTCCGGCGCCAGGAAGGTCGCCTCGACGCCCGCCACCCAGTAGGTCGGCACGCAGGGCGGGCAGCAGCCCATGTCGCAGCAGCCGTCGGTGCAGCACTCGTCGGCGCAGCACTTCTCGCAGGCGATGGTCGTGATCGCGGTGTCGTAGTCCTGAGCAGCGTCGTCGGCCGCCCCGACAAAGACCGGCTCCTGCCCCAACGCCTGCGCGGCGGAGGTGTACGTCACGCACAACGCCTCGCCGGCGGCCGGCGCCACCGGGGGGAGGGTCCGCACGTCGCCCTGGCCGAACGCGCTCCCCGACAACGCGGCGCCGAAGCTGATCGAAAGCACGCAGACAAGCAGCGGGGGAAGTTTCATATCGCGTTCTCGCCCAGGGGGTGAGGCCGGGCGCTCTGCCGTAGCTGGGGTGGGTGGTCTGCCCTGACCGGGCGCCCTCGCCGGCGCCCGCACAGTGACCGCATCCGTGCGATCTCCTAGGGCAGGATCGACCCGATCAGCCGCGCCATGACACATTGCCGCGTCAAGCTGATCGGTTCCCCCTGACCGGGTGATCCGGCGCAACCGGCACTGCTTAACGCCGGCGAGCGCGGTTTGGCGTCCCGGCTTGCCTAACCGGCTCAGGCCGAAGCCGCCCGCGATCCCCCCACCCGGGGAGCGCGGCCCTAATGAAGATAGTTCCGGAACCTGCCGATCAACCCCACTAGCCGTGACGACTGCCTCGACACGCACGGTCGCGGCAGGCGGCGCAACCGGCCGCATTGTCGCACGCCCTCGGACCGACCTAGAACCAAGCACGGGCGTTGACGACGCTCACGGGCAGGCGCCCTGAACCTGTATGACGCTACCCCCTACCGCCAACCCGATACACGCCGCGCGGGCGTTCCGCTTCGCCGCGACGTGCCTGCTGATGGTGGCGGCCCCAACTATGGCAGGGGCCGAAACCCCGGACGCCGAGCGGGCGTTTGGCTGGGCGGGCTGGTCGGAGCAGCAGACTCAACCGGTCGCCTACCAGTCAGAAGGGCAGGACCTTTCGGGCCCGCTGGAGTGGACCAACCAGGCGTCCAACGAGGCGACCCAGTACGTGCGTTCCCAGCCCAACCCGGCCGCCGGGCTGCTGGGGCCGTTCTCCTGGACCAATCCGCGTCGAGAGCGTTTCACGCCCGGTGCGAACCCCTCGCCGCCCGCGCCGACCAACGGGCTCGGCCAATCGGTCGACCTGCTCGGCCCGCTCCACTGGCGCAACGCGGCCGCCCCCCAGGCGGCGGCCGCGTTGCCGCCGGCGCCGGGCAGCCCCTTCGCGCTCGCCCAGAACGAGCAGCTGCAGATCCCCGGCGAGCAGCCCAACGCGGAGATCATCCCGATCCCCTCGACCGTGCCGCAGCAGCCGGCGGCCCCGGTCCCGGCGCCCGACGCCAACGCCCCGGGCGGGGGCGGGTTGGCCGAAGCCGAGTCGCTCGGCGAGGAGCCGGTCGACACCAGCCTTCAGTTCCTCCGCACCGCGACCGTGCTGCTTGAGCCGGGGCAGATGCAGTGCGACCTGGGCGTGGTGTACCAGCTCGTGGAGAACGACTTCACGGTCGTCGACTCGGGCAGCAACCTCGTTGAGGCCCGGGTCCGCCAGCGCGAGCTGGTGGTCCCGCTCGAGCTACGCTACGGGCTGACCCGGCGGGCGCAGTTCTTTGTCGGGTCGACGGTGGGCTGGGCCAACAACGAGTTCGCCACCGAGTCGTTCTCGTTCGACGACAACTACGGCGGCCTGGGCGACACGACAACCGGGCTCACCTTCCTGCTGTTTGATGGGCAGGGCCGCTGCACCGACACGGTGCTGACCGTGGCCGCAACGCTGCCCACCGGCGACGACCCCTTCCCGAGCACCCTGCTGGGCCAGTCGCAGCCGGCGTTGGGCGAGGGGTTCTGGGCGCTGTCGGCGGACCTCCTGTGGATCAACAGCTACGACCCGGTCGTGGTGTTCTACGGCGTGGGGATGCGGCACCGGTTCGAGAGCGAGTTCTTCGGAGTCGACGTGCGGCCGGGCAACGAGTTCCGCGCGACGCTCGGGCTTGGGTTCGCGGTCAACCAGAACATCACGCTGAGCACCCGCTTCAATGCGACCTACATCACCCGCACGCAGCTCGACGGCGTCAGCGTGCCGGGGTCGTTGCAGGAGCCGATGTCGCTCCGCTTCGCCGCGACCATCTTCAAGTGCCAGCACATCGTCGAGCCGTTCGTCGACATCGGCACCACCGATGACGCCGCCGACACCCGGTTCGGCATCGTCTGGACCTACTAGCCCCCCGCAGCAGGACGCCCCCATGAAGCCGCCCGCCCGGCTGATTGCGACGCTCACGCTCCTGGCCCTGTGCGGCGACGCCGCCGCCGAGCGGCCAGCGGCCGGGCCCCCGGTGCGGGACGACGGACACCTGATCGCCCGCCGGGTGGCGAGCTGGCAGGCCCTGCGGCAGCGCAACATCGTGATGCAGAGCCGCGACTACTCGTGCGGCGCCGCGGCGCTCGCGACCGTGCTCCGCTACCACCTGGGCGACGACGTCACCGAGCAGGACGTCCTCCGCCAGCTCGACAAGATCCTCACCCCCGAGGAGGTGCAGGACCGCATCGAGAACGGCCTGGCGCTGAGCGACATCCGCCGCGCGGCGGTGAAGCTGGGCTACCAGTCGGTGGTCGCCAAGCTGACAATGGAGAAGCTGCTCGAAGCCAAGACGCCGCTGGTGATCGGCATCGAGAAGGACGACTTCAAGCACTTTGTCGTCTACCGCGGCTCCGACATGCGGTGGATCTACCTGGCCGACCCGATCCGCGGCAACATCCGGCTGCACCCGCGGGACTTCGCATGCCAGTGGCAGAAGAACCTGGCGCTGGCGGTCGCGAAGCCGGGCGCCAAGCCGCCCACGCACTCGGCGCTCACCCTCCGCCTGGACGACGTGCAGCTGGGCCGCACCAACGACCAGCTGATGCACACCCTGCCGAGCCGCGTGGTGGCGCCGCCGCCGACCAACTGACGCGTAAACTACGCGCCGGCCTCGATCCGCTGCATGTAATCGATGCTCTGCCGCGCGATCTCTTCGGGGCTGGGCTCGTACTTGAACACCTCGACCGACACCCAGCCCTGGTAGTCCGTTTCTTTGAGCGCGGCGAAGATCGGGGCGAACTCCACCTCGCCCATGCCGGGGCCCAGCAGGTTGGGGTCGTTCGCGTGGAAGTGGGCGGTCCACGCGGCGTTCTCGCGGATGATTTCGGCGATCGGCTTCGGCTCGCTGGCCATCGCCTTGACGTCCAGGTGCAGCTTGCACCAGGGCGAGTCGACCATCGTCGCCAGGCCGACGCCGCTCTCGGCGGTCAGCATGAAGTCGCCCTCGGCCGGGCCGAGCGGCTCAAGCGCGATGGTGACCTGGTTGTCGCCGCAGGCGGGCATCGCCTCGCGCAGCACGCCGGCCGCGATCTCCTCCGCCTGCTCGTAGCCCACGCCCGGCAGCAGGTTGCGCTGCTGGGGCGAGCCGAGCACCATCACCTTGCCGCCCAGCTGGCCGCACAGCTCGGCCAGCTCCTTCAGGTACTCGGCCGTGGCGCGCTGCACCGCGGGGTCGGGGCTGGTGAGGTAGAAGCCCTCGGTCTTGGCCAGCAGCCAGTGCAGGCCCACCACCTCCAGGCCGGCGTCCTCGGCGATCCGCTTCACCTCGGCCCGACGCGTCGCGGGCACGTCCCGCACGTCGGTCACCGTGGCGCCCGGCAGCAGCGTGAACGGGGCGATCTCGATGCCGGTGTAGCCCAGCCGGCGGGTCGTGGCGAACGACTCCTCGAAGGGCAGGTCGCCGAAGGTCTCGTTGCAGAGCGCGTATTTCATGCTTGGGGAGCGTGGAGAGAGTCGAGTGGAACGGGCGGCCGCGTCCGGGCCGCCGGAGCGCACAGATGAGCGCTAATTGCCCCGCCGCCGAGCGCCGGTTAGGCTGGGTATTTTCGGTATTCTACTGCAGCCACGTTTCCGCGGATACATCCCTATGAGCGTCACCTCCCCGACGGCCGTCGACGCAATCCTGCACGGCGACTGCCTGGAGCGGCTCCGCGAGCAGCCGAACAACTCCGTGGACATGGCGTTCGCGGACCCGCCGTTCAACATCGGCTTTGAGTACGACCAGTACCACGACGACCACGCCGACGACGACTACATGGCATGGTGCCGCGACTGGATGAGCGAGCTGCACCGCGTGCTCAAGCCGGGCGGCGCGTTCTGGCTGGCGATCGGCGACGAGTTCGCCGCCGACCTCCGCGTCGACGCCCACCGCAACATCGGGTTCGAACCACGCAACTGGATCGTCTGGTACTACACCTTCGGGCAGAACTGCAAGCGGAAGTTCAACCGCTCGCACGTGCACATCTTCCACTTCACCAAAGAAGGCGCCGAGCCGCACACCTTCAACGCCGAGGACCCCAAGGTCCGCGTCCCCTCCGCCCGTGCGCTTGTCTACGGCGACAAGCGCGCCAACCCCACCGGCCGGCTGCCCGACGACACCTGGATCCTGCGGCCGCAGGACCTGCGCGACCAGCCCGAGGCGTTCCAGCCGATGGACGACACCTGGTACTACAGCCGGGTGGCGGGCACGTTCAAGGAGCGGCAGGGCTTCCACGGCTGCCAGATGCCCGAGCAGCTGCTGGGGCGGATCGTGCGGATCAGCAGTAACCCGGGCGACCTGGTGCTCGACCCGTTCGCCGGCAGCGGCACCACGCTGGCGGTCGCTAAGAAGCTGGGCCGCCGCTGGCTCGGCTTCGAGCTCTCCGACGAGTACGTCCGCTACGCCAACGAACGCCTCGACAGCGCCGAGGAGGGCGACGAGCTGAGCGGCCCCGTGGACCCGGTCAGCAGCTCGCCGACCACCGCCGCCGGCCGCCGGCTGAAGGACCACCCGCTGCTGCCGACCTTCGAGAAGGACGACTTCGAGCCGGAGCTCAAGCAGGCGGCCACCGCCGAAGAGGTGGAGGACCAGGCCGCACCCGAGGCGGGCGAGCTGGCCGCGGCCGCCGCCCAGGCCGTGATCGCCGCCGCCGGCGCCCCGGAGCAGCCGGTGGCGCCGCCCCGCAAGCAGAAGTCGCTCCGCGAGATGCAGCAGCAGGTCATCGTCGACGCGTTCCACGACACGCACGAGGGCTACTCGGTCGACTGGCTGCTCTGCTCGCCCGAGCTGCAGGAGGCGTTCCACGCCAAGTGCCGCGAGTCGGGCATGATCGGCCGCGCCGGCGACTGGAACCGCGAGCTGCTGAAGCTCCGCAAGGCGGGGCGGCTCGCCCGCCGCGACGACGAGAAGCACGGCTGGCTGAAGAAGGTGGAGTTCTCGCCCGAGCAACGCGACGAGTTCGCCTTCGCCGGCGAGATCGCCTGGGCCGAGATGGAGCGGAAGTTCCCGGGCTGGTCGCTCGACGCGCTGCTCTGCTCGCCCGGCAAGGCGTACCTGTTCGACCGCACCGCGGCCAAGTACGTCAAGGACCACGACCCGGCGGAGCTCCGGTGGGCCGCGCTGCGGCTCCGCAAGGTGCGGCACTCGCTGGCGACCGAGGCCAAGCAGTACCACTTTGTGCTGGAGAAGAAGGACTTCCCCCGCTTCCAGCCCTGGTCGCGGTTCAAGGCCGACAAGCTGGACGAGCAGCCCGGCATCTACCTGCTGCGGAACCGCTCCAAGGAAGCCCTCTACCTCGGCGAGACGCTCGACCTGGGCCGGCGGCTCGCGGCCCACGCCGCCGCGTCGGCGCCCGGCCGCTCCGTGACCCAGGTGGGAGTGATCCTGTCCGAAGACCTCCCCAGCGACGAGTACCGCGAGCTGCTGTGGGTCAACCTGGTCGGCCGCTACAACCCGCGGCTCAACATCCCGGCGCTCGAGGTGACGCTGGACTAGCGCCGTTGGTCCGCCTGATACACGGAACGCTGTGGGCTCGTGTAGCTCTTGGATTGGCGACCCGCTTGTGGTGGGCGTTCGCTTCGCTGCGATAGGGCGCCACTGGGCTCTGCCGGTTTTTCTCGAGTAGAGTATAGTTGCATCAGTAAATAGCAATACTCTGATCGCGGGTCCAGGGATTCGGCTGTGACGATCTTCCAGGTTACGAATCGCATTGCTTGCCGCGTTGCGTTGGCGCTTTCGATATCTTGGTGCGCCGATTGCCCCGCTTCAGAAGTGCCCCTCCCTCAGGAAGTCAGTTCGGCCCTGGCTGTCGAAAGTGCTGCGTTCAGCAGCGAATCTAGTAGTTCGTTTGCGGTGTACTATCTCGCGGTTGGTCCTCTGGTGAACGACAAGGCGCCAACCAAGAAGCCGAGGCGTTTGCGTTACCTATGCGATTGGAATGGTTCTAGCGCCATCGCTTTTATGAAGGGAGATCAGGGGCTGCCACACCTGATTCATCAAGAGGATAAACTCGTGAATCTCGATGTAAAGCTAGGCCGCTGGAGGGCCTACCCGCGACACCCGTGGCAGTTCCGCTTTGATGACAGTAACCTCAACCAACCAATCAGACGTGCCAAGCAGGAAGAGAACGCAGGGCCTCAAGTCGCTGTCGATGTCAGGAACCTTATAGAAGCCGAAGCAGCCAGGGGGCAACTCACGCATGAATGGCATCGGGCCTCTCTGACCTACGAGTGGAGGGGCGAGGATGACGGCGGCCTCTTAGTTCGATTGAGGAGCGCGGTGGATGCGAGGCAGTTCGGGCGCCGCTGGTCGACCGTCCGCGTCGTGGGACGCCACGGCGCGTCGGTCGCTCTCTCTGGCGCTTGCGTGACGGACATACCGTACGCACGAGTGGTTCACCCCTCCCACGAAAGCCTTCTGCAACAACTGGATGCCGAGCAGACATCGGACGACGTCGCAAACGCAAGGATTAATCTGGGGGCCCACGATGCCCCTTCGCGAAAGCTCGCCTTGCAAGCTTGGAGACTCGCTTGGCCGGCTGCGGAAGACACGGCGGTCCCGATCAACGCAGCGCTTGTCTGCAAGCTGGCCGCCGAAACGATCGAGGCCGACCGAGATGATATGGTTGGAAACTCCGTTGTTGCCGACTTGCTTGCCGGAGCGATTCTCCAGTGGGAGGACGGCCTGGTGGGGGCGTTCGACACTGAAATTGCCCCCCCTGCCGACCCGTACATGCGGTGACTCCGCACTGAGTTCAACCTGAGGCCAGACAGGGCCTGGCTCGTGCAGCTCAACGCGAGAGAATTCTTGCAAACGCATCGCGTGGCCTCACCTTCACGAGTCAATCTCCTCCAAGCGATAGCTCGGCTGGGATCGCCGACGGCAAGCGTTGCTGATGCGAGAGCCGAGCACACCGATACCCTGCTAGAGGAAGCCGTATGGCGAACCTGCCTAATGCTGCCGTGCGAGCAGAGGCACGCAGACGCGTGCCTGACGGTGCTCGCAGACGCAGATGCACCGGCGACGCTAGTCGATGCCGCAACTCAGTCGCTGGTGCTGCTTGGTGAGTGGGATGGGGTGGATGCAGAGCAACTAGACGAGTGGTGCATCAGACGCCTGGAGCATGCCACCAATGCCCGCAGAGCGAATCTCCTGTCTCAATTGTTGGCTACGATCGCGGGCGAGGCGTTCGTCACGAAGCGACTAGAAATGGGGGTTCTGGGTCCAGCAGTCAGACAGCAGGTTGCAGGCTTCCTGGAGGCTGCCCCTCCCCGTCCCGTTCAGTAAGTTCGTCCGCGGATTGAAAGGGTGTCGGACACCTTCTTCGCACCCTCCTATTTCGGTGAGCGGGAGCGTCGGGCGGGATGGCAACCCCACGCCGTTATCAAGAGCAAGTTCATTCACCTATCGGTACGCACGCGGATTGCCCGTCGCGGGTGTCTGAAGATCAAGTAAACCGAGGAGTAGCCCAACAGACGCGAAGAAGCCGCTGCCACCCCCGAAGTAAGTGGTTCCTGAATCTGCCAATTGCGTTGGCTCCTGAAACGATACCTATTTTGCGGCTGCTCCGGCGGGACGCGGCACCCTGGCCACCCGCCATTGTCAGCAGTTTTCAGTAGAGACCGGCCACCCGGCGCGGTCAAATACAGGGTTGCCGGGGGCGCCGTGTCGGCCTGCCAGTTAGCGGGCGGCGATCGGGGTTTTGTCCGCCGCGGTGGCCAAAACGGACAAAACCCTCGCAGCTCAAATACGCTGGTATCGCTGCAAGTCGTTGTCCTAAGAAGGCTTAATGGTCGATTAAGGCGGAGCTGTGCCCCGAGTTTTGTCCGCTCCGCGCGTGTTTTTGGACAAAACGTTTCGAACAGAACCTCCGGACGCTGCGGCCTGGCAGTGGACCCAAGCGTTCTTGCTACTTTTCAGTAGAAACCTGCCACCGGGCGCGATCCAATGGAGGTTTGCTGGTGTTCTTGCACCGCAGCCCTGCCGCTTCGGTCACGCGCCGAGCGCCGATGCTTCGGCGATCGTGGGGGAGTCGAAGAACGGTAGAGTGGCTCACCGTTGCGGGCGGGAAATTGTTGCTTGTCGCGCCGCGGGGGCTTAGGCTCAGGGCTCGCTCCCCCCTCACCCCGTGGGCTCCCGCCATGCGATCCGCATCCGTTCTTGTCCTCTGCGCGCTGTGCGCTTCGCCGAGTTGGTCGATGGAGTGGCCGAGCTGGCGTGGCCCCCATGGCAACGCCGTCGCGCCGGCGGGCGAGTACCCCGCCGAGATCTCCGACGCGACCAAGGCGTGGGAGACACCGCTGCCGGGCGAGGGGACGTCGACGCCGGTGGAGTGGGGCGGCGCGATCTTCCTGACCGCGTCCGACGACGGGAGCGACCTGGTTTGTTGCTACTCGCAAGAGGGGGAGCTGCAGTGGCGGGTCGCGCTGCCCGGCGGCGAGGGTGGGAAGCACAAGAGCGCGACCGGCAGCAACCCGTCGGCCGTCTGCAACGCCGACTACGTGGTGGCCTACTTCAAGAGCGGCAACATCGTCTGCCTCACGCACGACGGCGACGAGCTGTGGCGGAAGAACCTGCAGGAGGAGTACGGCGATGATTCGCTGTGGTGGGACCTGGGCACCTCGCCGGTGCTGACGAGTGCTGGCGTCGCTGTCGCGGTAATCCAAGAAAAAAACGCGTACCTCGTGACACTCGACCTGAAATCCGGCCAAGAGGTGTGGAGGGCCGATCGGCACTACGCCCGGCCACGGGAATCAGACCAGGCGTACACCACTCCGGCGGTCATTTCGGAGGACGGTAGAGAGACCATTGTCACCTGGGGGGCGGACCACCTCACCGGTCACGACGCCCAGAGCGGCAAGCTGTTGTGGGAGTGTGGCGGTTTCAACCCGGAGAACCAGGGGATGTGGCGCGTGATCGCGTCGGCGACCGTCGCCGACGGCGTGGCCTACGTTCCGTACGGCCGCGGCGACTACTTCGCCGCTGTTCGGGTTACCGGCCCCGCCGACGCAACGCAGGAAGAACGCTGGCTGTGGAACGCCACCCGTGTGGGCGCCGACGTCCCATCGCCGGTGATTGTCGATAATCGCATCTACAACCTGGAAGATCGCGGAACGCTCAGCTGCCTGGACGCGAAGAGCGGCGAGGTGCTGTGGAGCGAGCGCCTGCCGCGCAGCAACCGAAAGTACTACAGCTCTCCGCTGCTGGCCGGCGGGCGGCTGTACTGCGCTCGCGAGGACGGCGCCGTGTTTGTGGTGTCGGTAAAGGATGGTTTTGAGCTCATCTCAGAGGGCGACTTAGGGGGAGAGATTGTCGCTACGCCCACGCCAACGCGCGACGGGGTGCTTTTCCGAACCCGCAGTAAACTTCTCCGGTTTGACGGCCAGTCAGGCGGTTAGATCGCACGCTTCGTTACTTGAGCAACGAATACTGCAATCGCGGCGGCGAGCGTTGCATGCGTAGGCGACCAACCTATCCGGCGTGTGCGCGTTAGTGTCTCCTGCACCAGCGGGCGGTGTGTGCATGACGCAACGCGTTTGAGGCTAAGAGCTAAGCTTGGAGTAAGTAACGCTTCGGTGTTGCGACCGGATCATGCGGTCGCTTTAATTAGACGTAGGCGGCGGGATAGACGAGGGGCTCACGAGTATTTGGCTTCCCTTTCGCTCTGCAGTTGGAGGGCCGTTTTGCCCATAACGCCCCATACGGTGTGCGTGATCGATGACGACCCGGCCGTGCTCAAGGTCACTTGCTCAATCCTCGACGGTAACGGGTACCGCTGCCGTTGCTTCAACGACGCGAGCTCCTACCTCCAGGACTACAGCCCGACCGACGCCTGTGTCGTGACCGACCTCAAGATGCCCGGCATTGAGGGGGCAGATTTGGTTGAGCGGCTGCGGCAAATCGACCCGACGCTCCCGGTGATCGTGCTGTCCGGTTACGCCGACGTCCCGACCGCGGTCAAGCTGATGGAGGGCGGCGTCGCGACGATCATGGAGAAGCCGATCAGCTCGATCGAACTGCTGGCGGCCGTCGCCAGAGCGGTCGACAAGGGCACGGAACGGCGCCTGCGACGCGACCAGGCCCACGACATGCGGCAGCGGATGTCCGGCCTCAGCGAGGAGGAGCTGGCCGTGATGCAGGGCGTCGTGCAGGGGACCGCCAACAAGGTGCTGGCGAGCAGGCTCAACATGAGCGCCCGCACGCTCGACCGACGCCGCCACTCGGTGTTCGAGAAGATGGGCGTTGCGACCGCCGCGGAACTCGCCGCGGTGTCGGAGCGGTACGCGCTGTTCGGACGCCGGTAGCGGGCATAGACGCAACGCGTTGGTTGCCCCAAGGTTTGTTCAAGGGGCAATCGCGACTCCGACTACCCGCCGGTTCGCCCGTCCGCTGGGTCCGCGTCTGGCGGGCAGAGTGGGAGCAGGAGCCGGAAGGTCGCTCCCCCCTCGGGAGGCGACTCGGCCAGGATGGCGCCGCCACACTGCTCGGCGATGCCGTGCACGACCGCCAGGCCGAGCCCGGTCCCCTTGCCGACCTCCTTGGTGGTGAAGAACGGTTCGAACATCCGCTGACGAACTTCTTCTGGGATGCCGGGGCCATGGTCGCGGACGAACAATTCAGCCCAAGGGCCGGTCTCCGATCTCCCCGCGACGCATTCTTGGTCAACGAGCCGCGTCCCGATCGTAATCGTCCCTTCGCCGCTCATGGCGTCACGGGCGTTGATCAACAGGTTGAACAGAGCCTGCTCGAGCTGGCCCGGCGCCGCGCGCACGGGGAGCGCAGATTCGGAGAGGGCGTTGTCGCACTGGACCCCCTTGCCGACAAGTCGAGCCGCCAGCTTCCAGAGCGCCTGGATCTGCTCACTAAGGTCGAGCGACAGGGAGGTCTCGGCCCGGCGGCGACTGAACGTCAGGAGTTGTCGTGTGAGGGTGGCGCCCTTTCCGGCTGCTTCGGCGATCACGCTCAAGGCTTCGCGGGTCGAGTCGTCGAGCCGCTCCGTTTCGAGCTGCAGCTCTGCTTCGCCGAGGATCACAGCGAGCAGGTTGTTGAAGTCGTGGGCGACTCCGCCGGCCAGCCGGCCGATCGCTTCCATCTTCTGCGTGTCGCGGATGTGATCCGCCAGACGGCGGGAGTCGGTTACGTCGGTCAGCACCCCGTGTTGGGTGACTGCGCCGTTCATGACCGCCCCGTGGGCGTAGCGACCCTCGAGCCAGACCTCACCGCGATCGGGGCAGCGGATCCGGAACTGGTGGCACCAGCCGTCCCGGCCCGCGGCCGCCTGCTGTACCGTCTGGAGCAGCCCGGCGAGATCGTCGGGGTGGACGGCGTCGAGCAGGTGCGAGGCGTCCGCTTCCAACGCGGAGGAGGGGATTCCGGTCAGGTCGACGATTCCGGCGCTGGCGTAGGGGAAGGAGAGGCGCCCACCGGGGTCGATGTGGAGCGTGTTGAGCACGCCCGGTGACGCTTGGGCGATGGTCATGAAGCGTTCGCGTTCCTGCTGCAACGCCTGCTCGGCCACCTTCAGGTCGTGGATGTCGGTCGCCGTTCCGTACCAACCCTCGATCTGCCCCGAGTCGTCCCGCGCCGCGACCGCCCGGGAGAGCATCCAACGGAAGTTGGCGCCGTCCGGATCAGCCACCCGCAGCTCGCACTCGTAGTCCTCGCCCGTTCTCAGGCTCCGCGCCCAGGCCTTGTTGCGGCGTGCTACATCAAGCGGGTGGATGATCTTTGCGACCCGAGGATCTTGGCTGTCTTGCAGGAAAGTTTGGAAGAGCTCCTCGCTGCGGCGGTTGCGGTACCGCAGCCGCCCGTCGGCTTCGGACACCCAGACGATTTCGGGGATCGAGTCGGCCAGCCGGCGGAACCGCGTCTCGCTCTCGCGTAGTTTGCGGTCGGCGGTCTTTGTCGCGGTGATGTCCCGTACGATCCCGATCGAGTGGGTGGGCCGGCCCCGGTAGTCACGCTGGACCGCCACGTCGACGCTGACCCACTTGACCGAGCCGTCCTTGCAGAGGTGTCGCTTCTCGGCCACAAATTCGCGGCCGCCCTGCTCAACGGCCGCCGCCAGGCCCCTGGGGTACTTCTCAATGTCCTCGGGGTGGGTAATGTCGTCGACGGTCAGGCGGAGCATCTCGTCTCGGGTGTAGCCCAGCATGTCTGCAAAGCACCGGTTAACCTCCATGAAACGGCGGCTGATCGCTTCGACAACTGTCACCCCGACCGCCGCGTTCTCGAAGATCGCACGGAAGCGTTCTTCGCTCTCCCGTAGCCGCTCCTCCGCCTGCTTGCGGGCGGTGATGTCGAGGATGATTCCGTAGGAGCGGCGCGGGAGGTCCTCGTCTTCCCGACGCACCACGACCTCCAGCAACGCGCACATGGTCGAGCCGTCTTTGCGTTGATAGCGCTTCTCCATGCCGTACTGAAGTTTGCCATCCGCGATCGCCGCCTTGAACCTAGCGGCGTCGGCCTCGCGGTCGTCGGGGTGCGTGACGTCGGCGAAGGTCTTCCCGAGCAGCTCCTTTGGCGAGTAGCCGAGCATCTCGGCCACGCGGCCATTCGCGGCGAGGAACTGCCCGGTGGCCGAGTCGATCATCGTGAGTCCGACCGCCGTGTTGTCGAAGATCTGTCGGAAGCGTCCCTCGCTCTCACGGAGGGCGGCGAGTGCGTTCTGCTGATCGGATTCGTCGCGCACCGTCATGACGAACAGGTCTTCGCCGCCGTGCTCGTCGTGAACCTTCCGCCCGTTGTACCGGAACCAACCGCCGTGTGGCTTGCCGCGAGGTTGGACGTAGAGCAGGACGTCATTGACCTCCTCGCCACGCATCATCTTCATGTAGGGCCACTGTTCGAACGGCAACGGTTCGCCGCTGGGCAGCTCCACGTGAAACTGGTCGCGGACTTGGCGGATGTTGACCCCCGGCGTTAGCGGCGTTTCCTGTCCGCCGCAGCGAACGGAGTAGGCGCCGCGAACGACGCCGTTGAAGTCCATCACCACCACTCCGGAAGCGACGTTCTCCAGCACCGTGCGAAGTCGATCCCGCTCGTCCTCAGCATTGAGGGCGCCGCCGGCGCTACAGCTTTCGGTGGAAGGTAGCTCGGTCAGGGCGCACAAGAAGTCGCCATTCTCGATCGCACGGACGCTTAGCTGAACCTGACGTTTGACGCCCGCGGCATCACGAAGTGTGGCGGGCATTTCTGCTACTTCCGCGGTCCCGCTGCCATCAGAGCCAATCCGCTCCCACGGAACACCGAAGGACTGGATCAGCGTGCCGGGCGGCGGAACCGCGCCGAGCAGGTCGGTAGCCAGGCTGTTGCAGTGGAGGATCGCCCCATTCCGGCCCAGCCAGCAGCACGGCGCCGGCGACATATCGACGGCGATTCTCAGGTCGGCGGCCGAGGCCTGCGGCCCGCCAAAGTGATTGCCTTCGCCGTGGGGGGGGACCGGGGGATCGGCCCGCGGACCGTTCGGGGGCGTAGCCGGCTGGTGGCGTGGCGTCGGGCTGGCGTCCGAGGCGGTGCTGCGCTGCGGCATGGTTGCCGGTTCCGCGGGGTGGCGGTGCGTCGAGGGGCCGAGGAGGGCGGCCCAGGCGTCCCCGGCTGGGCCACTCCGCACCAGCATTGGTGAATGCCGCAACCAACGCAAGCCTCGTCTGCCGGATTTGGGCCGACAGGTGCAGGCAGCAGGCGCCGGCCGCCTACGGGCTTGCGTAGGTCCTTCGAAGGCGTATAATGCGGGGCTTGTGTATCTGAGCGAGCCCCAATCCCCCACGTAGCAAGCTTTCGACCATGGCGTTTGGCAAGAAGCGGCGTAGCAGCGGCCCCAACAACAAGCGGCGTTCCAAGGTTAAGACACCGAAGAAGGACCCCTTGTTCATCGATGGCGTCAAGCCGAAGCCGATGTACGTCGACTACAAGGACCTGGAGCTCCTCTCCAAGTTGACCAACCGTCACGGCCGTATTGTCAGCCGCCGCAAGAGCGGCTGCCACGCCGCCAGCCAGAACGCGGTTGCCCGGGCGATCAAGCGGGCACGCTTCATGGCCCTGATGCCTTACGTGGGCGACTGATCCCGCGATCGGGGCCCAACCGGGTGGGTTCGGTTCGTGCTTTTACCTGCCGGCCGATCACGAGGCGTGTGGCCCCTCGGCCTGCCGCAACCGCAGGCAACTAGCGTCATGCCCGAAGTCTTTCGCACGCAGCGGTTCGTCGAGTTCTCCGACACCGACATGGCGGGCATCGCCCACTTCTCGGCGTTCTTCAGGTACATGGAGTCGGCCGAGCACGCCCTGCTGAGAAGCCTGGGCCTAAGCGTCTTCCAGCGGCTCGGCGACGACGATGCCCTGAGCTTCCCCCGGGTCAACGTCCAGTGCGACTACCAGGCGCCGGTGCGTTGCGAGGACGAGCTCGACGTCGCGGTGTCCATCGAACGCCTAGGCACGAAGAGCGTGACCTACCGGTTCGACATCTCTCGTGGCGACACGCCGGCCGCCACCGGACGGATGACAAGCGTCTGCTGCCGCATCGAGCCGGGGCAGACGCCCGTCGCCACACCGATACCCGACGAGATTGCCGACCGCCTGCGGCCGTTTGTCGCTGACGAGTAGGCGGTGATTCGCGGTCCGGTCGTGCGACCGCTACTGCGTCCGGACGCGGCCTTCGCTGTCGTACCGGATAAACGCGAAGTAGACGAACACCACCAGCAGGATGGGCAGGTTTACGAGGAAGAACCAGCTGACATAGCGTATCTGCAGGGTGGTCGCCGCAAGGGCCGCGGCCCACAGCCACCAGGTGTCGCGAATCAGGCTTCGGAGTTGGTTCATCGGATTGGTGCTACTCGGCGGGGACCGCCTCGAGTCCAGTCTCGGATTCTTCTGCTTCTGCCTCGGCGGGTGTTTCGGCAGCGTCCTCAACGTCTTCATCGGTAACGTCGACTTCGTCCTCTTCGGGTTCCTCCTCGTCCTCTTCAACCTCGGCGGTCTCGGCGAGCGGCGCCTGCAGTCCGTACTGGTGCACCAAGCGTCCGCCATCGTGGGCGGCGTTGGCCAGTTGGGTGACCGGGTAGGCCCACAGCCCCAGGAACACCAGGTTGAGCAGGATGCGGGGCGCGGCCTTCGCCATCGGCTTGGCGAACGTGGTAAGCAGGACCACGCCGGCGTACAGCACGGTCATCCCGGTGAAGAGGTTGCGGGCGTAGGTGGCCTGGAGCTCATGCTGGTCAAGCACCTCGTAGGCGTCGTCGTATGCTTGGCCCTCGACGGGGAAGTCGTCCATGTAGTCCATCGCCTCCGTGCCCGTGCTGGTCGCCACAAAGGCGGCCGCGACGCCCAGAGTCATTAGGATTAGGGCGCTGATCATCATCGATCGCAACCCGGTGATTGCGCCTAGCAGCACGAACACCGGGGCGACGAACAGCAACGCGATGGGGAAGTGCACGACGACCACGTGCATCCCGCCAGGGGGAGGAGTCGGAGGCATGAAGGAACTCGCAGCGTAGTTCAGGTGGGGGTCCGCCACGCGGGCGCAGGCCCGACGCCCCCAGGATGGTGGATCAACGCCCGTGTGTCGAGACCTGGCCCGCGGGCTATTTCCCGGCGACCCATTCGTCTTCGGCAAGAGGCAGCAGGTAACGCCGCATCTGGGCGAGCTTCCGGGGACCGATTCCGTTTACTCGCAACAAGTCCTGGGCAGTGCGAAACCGACCATCCGCGTCGCGGGACGCGACGATCCGGCGGGCCAGCACCTCGCCGATACCCGGCAGCTGGGCCAGTTCGGGCCAGCCGGCCTGATTGACGTTTACCAAGAACTGCCGCCGCAGCGGCGTGGCGTGCTCGATGTCCACCAGGCCATCGCTGCTACGGTGCTGCACGGTCAGCCAGGCGAGCATCCCCACCAGGGCGAGCAGCGTGAGCACGCCGATTGCCAGCTGGTCGAGTCGGCGGAGCAGGGGCTTGGGCACGGCGGTGGATTGCCAACAGGAAGCGACGGGATCAGACTCCTTGTGGGTTTCTCAGGTTACCATGCCGTCTACCGCCGTGCCGCAGAGGGAGGAACATTGCCAGCTGAATTCGCCACGATTGAATGGGATGACGCCACCGAACAGTCGGCCCGGACGCTGGTCCGGCTGGCGCTGGATGAGGACCTCAACCAGCAACGCGACCTGACGTCTAGCTGTATCTCCTCGCCCGAAAGCCCGGCCGCCGCGGCGTTTGTCGCCCGAGAAGAGGGAGTGGTCGCCGGCCTCCCGGTTCTGCGACTGGTGGCCGAGGTTGCCGGCACGGGGGTGGAGGTGGAGCTGCTCTCGACGGACGGCGATCCCGTGCGCACGGGAGAAGCGGTCGCCCGGATGAGCGGCCCCGCGATCGAGCTGCTGACCTGTGAGCGGACGATGCTCAATTTCCTCTGCAGGCTGTCGGGAGTGGCCAGCCTGACGCGTCGTTTCGTTGGCGAGGTAGCCGGCACCGCCGCCCGGGTGTACGACACCCGAAAGACCACTCCCGGCTGGCGGCGGCTGGAGAAGTACGCCGTGAACCGCGGGGGGGGGCGGAACCATCGGACAGGCTTGTTTGACGCGGTGCTGATCAAGGACAACCATCTGGCCCACGCGGCTGCGGCGGGCCTGACCCCGGCGGACGCGGTTCAGCTGGCCAGGCGACAAGCCCCGTCAGGCGTCGTCATCGAGGTGGAAGTGGACTCGCTTGATCAGCTCGCCCAGGTCTTGCCGGTTGGGCCGGATATCGTGCTGTTGGACAACATGAGCGACGCCGAGCTCCGCAAGGCCGTCGCAATGCGAGAAGCCGCCTCCAAAGAAGTGGTCCTCGAAGCATCCGGCGGCGTGAACCTCCGCACGGTGGCCCAAATTGCCGCCTCAGGCGTGGACAGGATCAGCGTGGGGGCACTCACCCATTCCGCCGGTTCCTTCGATTTCGGGCTCGACTGGGCCCCCAGCAGCGACCCGGGCGAGACCCGCTGAGCCGGGTTGCCGAAGATTCCGCCGCTTCCGGTAGCCGCAAGCTAGCTTTGCTCGGTTGAGGGGCCCTTGGGGAGGGGCGCCTCGACTTGGACGCGGCGGGTAGAGCATGGAGCTCGAGGGGACCCCGCCGCGTCTGCTTTTTCACTTTGTCCGGATTGCGGCGATTGGCGAGAATCGGGGAAAATTGTTGACAGCCTCCCCGGGCCTGCTTAGTCTGAATGAACATTGCGGAGTGCCGTCCGGCGCCCTGTTCTGTTTTCTTCGGTTCTGTTTGAGGGGTGAACTCATGAATGTCAATTCGGCGGCCGCGGGGCTCCTCCGCGTCTCGTCCGGGCATTCAGTGAGTTAGTCTTTTGACCCCTCTTGGCCTGACTGCTGTTAGGTCAGGCCCTGACTTGCAAGCCATTCAGTACGTTATCTCGGCGCTGCAAACTGTCATCGGCTAACCCACCCGCAGCGGTTTCTCTGCTGCGAACTCGCTCGGCTGCTAGACGCCCAGGCCTGCCCCACGAGCAACAATCGCGCGCCCGGCATCCATTGCCCCGCCGCGTGTCCAGCTCTGCGATGTGATTGGCTCGCCGAATTCTCTTGCCGCGGTTCTTCCCGCGGCGTGGCTCCCCAGGGCAACGACCCGTGGGGCCGCACCCTCGAGATCACGTTTCGCTCCGCCTAGCGGGCGGTTCACCTACCCAGAACTCAAGCGCCCTCATTGACGCCCTGCCGCGTTACGAGCGCTAAGGATTAATCACCATGTCAAATCATCTTCGAATCATGCTCGCCGCCTGCTGTGCGGCGGTGCTCGGCGCCGCTGGCAGCGACGCCCAAGCGACCAGTTCTTACGACTTCGCCATTTCGTACAGCGAGCCCATGCTCGCCGCGTACGGCACGCCGGACGAAGACGACGTCGCCCACTACGAGAGCTGGGACTCGGCGATCGCCCGAATCCGCAAGCGCAACATGCCGTTCATCGAGATCACCAACACCTCGACCTCGGCGACCCCGCTCACACAGTTCACGATGACAATCGCCAAGCCCGAGTACGACTTCTCGGACAACGTGCTGCTGTCCTACGCCAAGCTCGGCACAACCACGCCCGGCGTCGCGATGACAAGCAGCGCCGCCAACGGCGACTCGCTCCTGATCGTTGATTTCACCGATGGGCTGCAGCCGAACGAGACGGTCCGCTTCCAGGTGGATATCGACGTCGACCCGGCGTTCCCCGACCTGTACCCGTACCCGGACTACCGGATGGTGTTCTTCGACGTCAACGGAGACGACGACTCGGACAATTCGGTCATCAGCGCTACCTTCCAGACGACGAACGGTGGGACCACCACCCAGACGAACGTGTTGCCGGACTACGAGCAGAACCCCGTCTACCTGAACGGCGGCGGGTTGCGCCCGTACACCGAGATGGACCCGGCCGACCGGTTCGACCTAAGCGGCGAGGTGCCCGAACCCGCTGCCGGGTTGCTCGCGCTGCTGTCGCTGGCGGCGGTCCGCGGTTGCGTCCGTCGCCGGTAACCCGCGGAGCATCGCTCCGCACCGCGTAGCCTTTGGGAAGCCCCTATGGCCGAGCCGGCAGTGACTGATAGCGGTGAATGCGCTGTAGCCCGCATGCGTTGCAACACGCGGCGCTGTGTCGCAGCCGCTGCTTCTGGAATCTGCCGGAGACAGCGGCCCGGCAGATGCGTAGCCGTGCGGCGCCGCCCCTCGGCCCCCCAGCGGGTTTGCAGGCCCTAGCAAGGCGATAGCCGGCGGCTGTGAGAACTTGAGAAATCGCTAGGCGGCGCCGTCCACTCGGGTAGGGGTGGGACGGCGCCGCCTTTCTTTGTGCGCCCAGTGGTGCGGGTTGTTCCGGCTGTGCCGCCGGTCGGGGTTGTTCGGATTGTGCCGAAAAACAGCAAAGTGCCGGCCATGAGGTTTCCGATCCTTGGATACGTCTCGTGATTGGCGGGACGCGTTCTACGAGCGCTTTCTCCGGTCTGCGTGGCCCCGCAGGCGATAGTTCGCCAAGCCAGGCGGTCGGGATCCAAAAGGGGGGAAATCGAAATGAGTAAGCTTCTGTGCGCAAGGTATGCGCTCACCCTGGGCGTCGCCCTGGGGGTTCTGGCCAGCGGCGCGACCGCTCAGCAGGACGCCACGCAGGCAGTCTACGAAGGCGACTCGCAAAGCGTTGAGAACGCGGCCTTCTTGGGCGGCGGCAGCAACGTTGAGCTCGTCCAGTTTCAGTCGGGCCTAGCCGACCTCGGGCTGGGCTCCACCGGGTGCACCCATCAGATCGTAGCGGGCGTTGAGTATCTACAGCTCCGCGCGACCCACAGCCAGCAGATCGCCTACGTCGAGAACAACACCGTCGACCTGGCCAACAACAACGAGTTCATCCGGTACCACCAGTTTGAGTTCAGCCACGACCCGTCGTACCGCCTGTACGTCGGTTGCCGGATTCCGGAGTGCGGGCAGGAGTTCCGCTTCACCTACTCCAACTTCAGCAGCGACGGCGACTTTAACAGCGTGGCGCAGGTCGGCCCGTCCGGCTCAGGCACGGTCGATATCGCCGCTCCGTTCGAGGTGGTCCCCGCCGGCGATGGCGACACCCTCTTCGGAAACGCCTCGGTCGACCTGAACAACTTCGACCTGGCCTGCATGAAGACCATCCCGCTCGGCTGCGCCCTGGGCTGCAGCGACTGCGGTGACTGCTGCGACCCCTGCGGCGACGGCTGCTGCGACCCCTGTGGTTGCTGGTGCCCCGCCTGGGACATTACCTGGACCGGCGCCGTGCGGTTCGCTGACATCAGCTCGCAGCTGAACTACGCCAACAACATCGTGAGCACCACCGCGGTGCCGAGCCGCAGCGCCTACAGCCGCGTGGACTTCACCGGCGTTGGTCTGCGGGGCGGGTTCCTGGGGCGCCGCTACTTTGGCAAGACGGGCATGACCAGCGTGTTCCTGAAGGCCGACCTCTCGCTGCTGGTGGGTGACCTGGACTACTCGGCCGTCGGCACCGACGCCACCGGGTCGAACGTCTTCACCCCGTCCAGCATCAGCTGCACCCACGTGATCCCGGTCACCGAGATCGAGGCCGGCGGCACCGTCGCGCTGACCAAGAGCATGAACCTGAGCGCTGGCTACCTGTTCTCCGCGTGGCACGACCTGGGGCACCGCGCCGAGTACAACTTTGCGGCCACCACCGGCGGCCAGCTCAACAGCTTCGACGACGCCAACATCCTGGCGTTCGACGGCTGGTTCCTGCGGGCCGAGGGCGCGTTCTAGCCCTCCGATCGAGGCTTGAAACCCACAGCAGGGCCGGTTCGAATGAGCCGGTCCTGCTTTTTTATGCGCCCCAACCCCGCCCCACGCGACCATGAACATCCTGTTCCTCTGCACCGGCAATTCGTGCCGCAGCCAGATGGCCGAGGGCTGGGCCCGCGCCCTTAAGCCCGACGTGCTTACCGCCTACTCCGCCGGGATCGAGAAGCACGGGCTCAACCCATATGCGGTGCGGGCCATGCAGGAAGCCGGGGTCGATATCCGTGGGCAGCAGTCGCAGACTGTGGCGGACATCGGGCCCGTTGAGTTCGATGTAGTCGTGACCGTGTGCGGGCACGCGGACGAGAACTGCCCCGTGTTTACCGGGGCGCCGCGAGTGGTGCACCAGCCGTTCGACGACCCGCCCCGGCTGGCGGCCGACCTGACCGACGACGAGGCCAAGATGGCGGTCTACCGGCGGGTGCGGGACGAGATCCGCCAGTACGTGGAGTCGCTGCCGGGCTCGCTGGATACGTAGCCCCAGAGGATACGCTGCGCTAACAAACTGAGCCCCCGTCGACCAACGGTCAACGGGGGCTCGGTTTGCTTGTATCGTGTCGCGCAGGACGCGGCGCACTACCTACCGGGGCGCCGGGCGCGGGTTCCGCTTAGGCTAGCGGGAGGTCAGCATCCGCTCGCGACGCGAACGACGCTGCGCACGCAGGCGGGCGCGACGCTTGGTCTCGCTGGGCTTCTCGTAGAACTCGCGGACGCGCATCTCTTTCTTGATGCCGCTACGCTCCACCAGTTTGCGGAAGCGGCGGACCGCCTCTTGGGCCGTTTCTCGTTCGCGAAGGGTCAGCTTAACCACGTCGTTGATTCGTCCTGATTGGGTGTTTCGGTGCCACTCGCCGTCGGCGCGGTGCGCGGCCGAGCGGGAATTCGTAAGGATAGCCAATAACCGCCCTCAGCGCCAAGGCATCTGCGGGGCCGGAGTCCCTTCTATCGGGCCGCCAGGGGCTCGCCAGCCCGAAAATCTTGCCGAGCCGTTCCAGGCGGCGCCAGCCGGACTTCCGGCGCAACGCCTAACTCTTGGCATATTAACGGGTTGAGGCAGACCGTCGCGGCCGGAACCGGTGCACGCGGCGGCCCGGCCGGGACGATCTATCCCTCCGTTAGCCGCTCCCCCCGCCCGCCGACAGCCCTATGTCTGCCTCTACCGCCGCCGAATCCCACGCCGAGCGGCTGGCCGCCCTCGACCGCCGGCACGACGACCTGATCGACGAGCTCGAGTCGCTCAACACCCGCATCGAGGCCGCCCTGGCGGAGCTGCTCCCCCCGTCGGCTACTTCCGACGCTCCAGTCGGCCCGACTTGCTGATCGCCCTCAGCAGCCGCAGCCCCAGCATGGCCGCCAGCACGCAGCCGGCCAGCCCGGGCGCCGAGGTCCCGGCCAGTGGCCAGAAGTTGATCGGCAGCACCTTGTGGCTGACCATCAGCGAGGAGCCCAGGAACAGCGCGCTGGTCATCATGCCCAGCACCAGCCGGTTGACCGACGGCTCCAGCCCGCGGTGGTCCAGGTGCACGTCGAACTTGCCGGACTGGACCTGCTCCAGGATGTTGCCGATCCGCCGCGGCAGGGTTTCGGCCAGGGCCTCGGTCTCGAAGAACAGCCGCTGCAGCTTGCGCGCGTGTCGGGCCGGCGAGTAACGCCGCATCAGCATCTTCCGCCGCTGCGGCGCAAGCACCTCCAGCAGCGAGAAGTCCGGCGACAGCTTCCTCGACGTCCCCTCCAGCATGATGATCAGCTTCAGCAGCATCGCCATCGAGGCCGGCAGCACGATCTGGTACCGCCGGATGATGCCGATCAGCTCGTGCAAAGCCCCGCTCAGGTCCAGCCCGTTGATCGGCTGGCTGGCGTAGTGGTCCACAAAGTCCGCGACGTCCATCGCCAGCGCCGCCTCGTCCAGGTCCATCGGCGTCGAGCCGACCTTGGTGACCACGGCGGTCAGCATCTGCGCGTCGTTGTTCATGATCGCCGAGATCATGTCCTCCAGGTCCTCTCGCAGCGGGTCGCTCAACCGCCCGACCATGCCGAAGTCGATCAGCCCGACCCGGTCGCCCGGCAGCACGATCAGGTTGCCCGGGTGGGGGTCGGCGTGGTAAACGCCGTGCTCGAACACCATCTTGACGAACGCCTCGGCGCCGCGGCGGGCCACCAGCTCCAGGTCGGCGCCGCCGTTCTGGAGCGCCGCGTCGCTGACCTTGTGGCCCTCGATCCAGTCGGCCGTCAGCACCCGCGCCGAGCAGAGCTGGTCCACCGGCTTCGGCACCGACACGCACTCCGACTTCTCGAAGAACCCGCCGAACTGGTCGAGCCGCCTCCGCTCGTGCGAGAAGTCCAGCTCGCGGAGCAGGGTCCGCTGGAACTCGGCCGCCACCGCGCTGGGCCGGTAGTTCTGCAGCTCCGGCGCCCGCTCCGCCAGCGACGCCAGGCCCAGCAGGATGTCCGTGTCGACGCGGGCCCGCTCCTCGATCCGCTCGTGCCGCACCTTCACCGCGACCAGCCGACCGTCCGCCAGCCGCGCGCGGTGCACTTGGCCGATTGACGCCGAGGCCACCGGCTTCAGCTCGAACTCGGCGAACAGCTCCTCCAGCGGCGCGCCCAGGTCGGTCTCAATCACTGAGCGGACCCACTCCGGCTTGTCGGCCGGCGCGCTGCTCTGCAGCTGCGCAAGCTCGTTGGCCAGCTTGCCGCCCACCAGGTCCGGCCGGGTGCTGAGCACCTGCCCCAGCTTGATGAACGTGGGGCCCAGCTCCTCCAACGCACGGCGGACGCGGGCCTCTTGATCCAGGTTCGCAATCTTGCCGCCGTCGGCGTCGGTCAGCAGGTTTGCGGCGATCGGCAGGTCGAACCGGCCGAGCCACCCGGCCAGCTGGTACTTGCTCAGCACCGCCACGATCTCGCGCCAGCGATTGGCGTTGCGGTACAGCTGTGGGATGGTCGTGATCTTCATCCACGCCGGGCGGGGCAGGGGAGCGGGGGCGGAAGGCCGGCTCTCCTATGGTACCTCTCGCCCCACGCACTGGCGACACGCGCCCGCCGGTAGGCCCGCATCGCGGCGCCCGCGTGCGGGTTGCGACGCCTGCGCGGATTGGGGCGGCAAACGCGGGCGCCGCGGTCGTGCCCCCGCAACCGGCAGGCCGCAGGCTATCGGTTCGCAGTTAGGCGTCGCGCATCGGCCTCCCTGGCTCCGCTCGTCGCAGGGCAGGGTTTTGTCCGATTCGTTTTGTCCGAAAACACGAGCGGAGGGGACAAAACTCGGGGCCTACTTTTCCTACGGTTGTCGTTTCAAGCTGCTATGGCAGTGTTCGTTGTCGTTCCTCAGAGAAAGGGCGGAGGGGTTTTGTCCGATTGGGGCGCGCCGGAAACGGACGAAACGGACAAAACTCAGCGGCTAGAATGCATCGGTTGTGGGTGAGGCGGGACCCTCCCCAGCCCCCCATTGGACCGCGCTGGGTGGCCGGTTTCGACTGAAAACCAGCGTGATTATCGCCTTCTCGCCGGCGTCGTTGCCGGGCTGCTGGGCCGGGGTGCTAGGCTTGCAGGAGTGTCCGTTTCCCACCCCGCCAAGGCGGTCCGATGCTGCAGCAACGCTGGTGTCTGTGCGCGTGTTTCTTCCTGCTGCTGGCCGGCGCGTCGGCGGTCGCGGTCGGCTGGGGCCTCAGTGGCGTCATGGGACGTTTGCAGGCCAACGGCGTCGAGGCGACCGGCAGGGTTACCCGACTGACGACCTTCACGTCCAGCTCTGGCAAGAGCCACAATACGCACTACCGCGTGTTCCTGGATGTCGGCCACGGCGGCCGCACCTACCAGCTCTTCGACGACGTCACCGAGCAGAGCTGGCGGTCGCTCTCCCGGGGCGCCCGCGTGACGGTGGTCTTTGTCCCCGACAGCAGCGGTCTATGCCACATCGGCGACATGGCCGACATCGAGCTGGTCGACCGCGCCGCGCACGGGACCCTCCTCGGCGGCCTCGCCGCAATGGCCCTCGGCGCCGTGTGGCTCGCCTGCAGCCTGCCCGCCCTCCGCGACTGGCTGAGCAGCTTCGGACTGCCGGCAACCAGCCGCTCGGCTATCGGTGCGGACTCAGGGGCGTAGCCCCACGGTTGTCAGCCGCGCTCATTGGTGGTTCTGCGTTTGCAGATCGGCGGTCCAGTGGCGCGCAAGTCAACACCACACCGCGGCTCAAAACAGGGCGGCGTCTCGTGGTGAGAGTCTCTAGGATCGGTCACGCGGCGCGGCGGTTGGTCCGCGCCCGGCTTTGGTTGAGAGAGATTAACCAGGGGGGCTGGAATGCTTGTTCGGCGGAATGACGCGCGGGTCGCGGTGTGCTTGGCGGCGTGCCTCTGGTGGGCGGCGGGAGCGCAGGCGGCGCCGCGGCTTGTCCAGGCGGACGGCTTCGCCACGCAGAACGGCGGGGTCACCGGCGGTGGGGACGCCAAGTCGGTGACCGTCGCGACGCCCGATGAACTGCGGGCCGCGATTGCCGGCGACGAGCCGGCCGTGATTGTCGTGCAGGGCCAGCTGGACGCTGGGGGCGTGCGGGTGGGGTCGAACAAGACGCTGCTGGGCGCCGACTCCAAGTCCGGCTTGTCCGGCGGGACCGTCCGCGTCGACGGCCGGAACTGTATCTTTCAGAACCTGGTCTTCGGGCCGGCCCGCGGGGACGTCTTCGAGGTTTCCGGCGGGCAGAACGTTTTCATCACGCGGTGCGAGTTCTTCGGCAGCAGCGACGAGCTCTGCTCGATTGTCCGCGGCGCCGACTTCGTGACGGTATCGTGGTGCAAGTTCCACTTCCCCGACCCCGACTCGCACTCCTTCCCACACCTGATCGGTAACAGCGACAGCCGCACCTCGGACCGGGGCAAGCTGCGGGTCACGATGCACCACAATTGGTATGACGCCGGCTGCCGGTCGCGGATGCCGCGGGTCCGGTTCGGCCGGGTGCACCTGTACAACAACTACTACGCCTGCCACGGCAACAACTACTGCATCGGCACGGGCGTCGAGAG
The DNA here is from genome assembly GCF_007859765.1 of Posidoniimonas corsicana. NCBI lineage: Bacteria > Pseudomonadati > Planctomycetota > Planctomycetia > Pirellulales > Lacipirellulaceae > Posidoniimonas > Posidoniimonas corsicana. The sequence goes on along the minus strand of NZ_SIHJ01000005.1, from coordinate 69,176 downwards.
CCGCATCCGCGTGGAGCGGAGCGTGTTCGACGACGTCAACCGCCCGTGGAACGACATGGGCGGCATGGACCGCAAGGCCGAGATCGGTTGGCGCGACCTGGAGTTTATCGGATGCCAGCAGCCGACCTACGCGCCCAACCGCTGGCCGGTGTTCGAAACGCCCTACGACTACCAGCCAGACGAACTAGCCGACGTCAAGACGCTGGTGACCGACGAGCGTCACGGCGCCGGCAACAAGCCGCCGCGGCCCTAGGGCATTCGCGCTACAACTTGGGCGGAGTCCAGTCGGGGATGCCGCCGCTGGCGGCCTGTTTGCGGAACTGCTCGCGGAACGGCTTGGGGACGTCCAGCGGGGCGTCCTCGTTGACCATCAGCGGCCGGACCTCGTCCCACCAGGCGTCGAACGCCGCGAGCAATTCGGCGGCGACCTGCGGGTGATCGTCGGCCACGTTGTGCTGCTCGCCGGGGTCGTTGTCGATGTCGAACAGGCCGCCGTTCACCAGCCGCCAGCGCTCGTTCCGCACCGCGTAGTTCTTGTGCTTCGCGGCGTCCGGGTCCGGGTTGCCCTGGCCGAACTTGCCCGGCGCGCCCTCCTTCGGCCAGCGGCCGACGTGGAAGTAGGTGTAGCGGTCCTCCCAGTCGGCGTCCGGGTCCCGCAGCAGCGGCGTCAGGCTGCGGCCGTCGAGGTCGGCGTTGGCGGGCGGGTCGGCGCCGGCGATCTCCGCCAGCGTGGGGAACAGGTCGTAGTGCCTGGCCAGGCGGTCGACGTCAACGCCCGGCTTGACCTTGCCGGGCCACCGCATGAACAGCGGGACGCGCGAGCCCCCCTGATGCGGCGAGCCCTTCGGCCCCTTCATGCCGGCGTTGTACACGCGGGACCCGGCCGCGCATCCGTTGTCGGTCATGAAGATCAGCAGCGTGTCGTCGGCCAGGCGCCACTCGTCCAGTTTCTCCATCAGCAGGCCCATGTTCTCGTCGATGTTGACGATCATCCCGAAGAACGCGGCGGCCTTCTCGTTGCACTTGCCCTTGAACGGGGCGGAGTAGCTCTCGTCGACGATGTACGGGCTGTGCGGGGCGTTGGTGGCGATGTACGCGAAGAACGGCCGGTCGCTCTCGTCGCCTTCGGAACGCGACTTGATCCACCCGAGCGCCTGCCGGAAGAACACGTCGGTGCAGTAGCCTTCGGTCTGCTCGAAGCGGCCGTTGTGCTTGATGATCGGGTTGAAGTAGCTGGTGCCCGGCGCGTCGCTCTGCGACCCGGCGTACTTCTGCCCGATGCCGCCGGCGCCGTGGATGAAGACCTCATCGAAGCCGCGGTTGTGAGGCTGGTAGGCGTCCTCGTCGCCCAGGTGCCACTTACCAAAGATGCCGGTGGCGTAGCCCGCCGACCGCAGCACCTCCGCGATGGTGGGCGCGCCCAGGGCCATCCGGTCACGCTCGACGATAGTGTGCGTCACACCGACCTTGAACGGCGCCTGACCCGACATCAGCGCGGCGCGGGTCGGCGCGCACGTGGGGCTGGCATGGAAGTCCGTGAATCGCGTGCTCTGCGAGGCAAGCCGGTCGAGGTTGGGGGTCCGGAGCAGCGGATGCCCGTGGCAGCTCAGGTCGCCGTAGCCCTGGTCGTCGGTCATCACGAGGACGATGTTTGGCGGGCGCTCGCCGAACGAGGGCTCGGCCGCCCGAACGCTCAGCCCGGGCAGAGCGGCGGCGAACGCGAGCAGAACGCAAAGGCGGCGGCCATGGATCGGGTGTTTCAGCGGGGTGCTCATGCGTGATCTTCGGGGTTGTCCAGGAAACGTAGCGCCGCGGCGCTACTTTAGGTGGTGGATCAGGTAGTCGGCGACGGTCGCGTGCTCTACTCCCGGCGCGCCGGGGTAGGCCAGCTCGCTCGACACGCCGAGCTCCCGCAGCCGCTCGTCGAGCTTGACTCCGAAGTTGGAGCTGTGCGTGGGGTCTTTGGTCTTTTCCCCCATCGCCGGCTTGGTTGTGTAGAACAGGTAGATGGGCGGGGCGTCGCTGGTGGCGAGCGCGTAGGGCGAGTACTCGTTGATCTGAGGCAGCAGCTCGTCGCGGCGGGCGAGGAACTCCTTGAAGTTAGCGGCCCGGTTTTCCTTGCCCGGCTTCCCGACTCCGAACGCGTGCCCGCCGTAGAAGCTGTTGGGCATCCACTCCTGCATCTGCCGCGGGTCGAGCGTGGTCTGCGCCCTGATCACCGCGGCGCAGGTAGGCCGGGTGGACAGCCGGGCGATGGGGTCGGGGCTGTCCGGGTCGGCCAGGTCGCGGTGCAGGGCGAGCCATAGGCTGGTGCAGCCGCCGGCGGAGCCGCCGAACAGACCAACCCGCCGCGGGTCGAGATTCCACTCGTCGGCCTTGCTGCGGACGAACTGCACGGCCCGCGCGCAGTCGGAGAGCGGCGCTTTGACCGGCGGCTCGACGCCCTGCGCTACGCCGTGGCGGATGAGTCGGTACTCTACGCTCGCGACCGCGATCCCGGCTTCCTGCAGGCGGGGGAGCGCAGACTTGAGGTTGCCGTTGAGCCGCGTGCCGCCGTTCCAGCCGCCGCCGTGGATGTGGATCGCTACGGCGGTCGGCTCTGCCGACTCGACCCGCCAGAAGTGCAGCTTCTGGCGGGGGTGATCGCCGTAACGCACGTCGGAGAGCGTGGGCTGCGGGAGCTCTTCGGCCGCTACGAGTAACGCCGGCAGGAGCAGATTGATGAAGAGCAACGCCGCCGGGAGCGACAACGTACGAGAGAATGGGGCTTGCATAAGGTGTGATGCTGGAGGTCGGTAGAGAATGTTCGGTCAGGCGGCTAGCGGGCGTGGGTTAGCGGTCCGCTTGCTTCACCCAGGCGGCGCCGTAGTCGTTGGCGGGGTCGCGGTACATGGCGTGGGTGTGCTGGGTGTCGTCGCCGCCGAGGTGCTGAGGCGAGTACTCCATCAGCAGCGTCGGCCCCTGGACCCGGAAGGTCGCGGCGGCGCCGGGCGTGGTGGGGCCGTACCAGGAGAACCAGGTCTCAGCGAGGTTCTGCTTGATCGCCTGCATCGCGCGTTCGGCGTGCGTTTGGTTGAGGACGCCGATGCGGGCCTCGATCAGCGACAGCAGCAGTTCCCGCTGGCGGTCGTCGAGCTTGCCGGCGTTGAGGCCTTCGGGCTTCGGCTTGGCGCCCTCTTTGCCCGGCCCGTAGATCATGTTGGCGTGGTGGTCGCCTAGAATGGCCGCCTGGCGTTGATCGGGCGAGAGCGAGCCGATCAGCTCGAACGAGAGGTCCTCTTCTTCGGCGAGCTGACGCACTTGGCGGCCGTCGACCTCGTAGTCGACCGGCTGCCCGCCGGTCAGGCTGGGCGAGAGGGTGACTTGATCGCCGACCAAGGTGGCGTTGATGGCCAGGTGGTGCCCACCGAACTGCCACATCCAGGGCGTGTCGGCCGACGGGGTTCCCAGGATGGAGAGGTAGTACGCGTCCGCGCCGAAGTCCGCCCGGCCGCCGCCGCCCTGCTGCTTGAGGACCTCGTCGCCCTGCATGTTGTCGATCACCTGCTGCACGCCGCGGGGGCTGAGCGTCGCCGAGAAGAGCTGCATGGCCGCGTCGCGTTGCTGCTGATTGAGATCGCCCCAGCGGAGGCCATTGCGTGGGTACATGCCAGCCGGCAGGTTGGACCAGCGGCGACGCTGCTCGTCGTCGGAGAAGTCGAACCGGACCGCCTTTCGCTGCGCGTCGTTGAGCGTAGCGATGAAGGAGTCGGCCGCCTCAACCGCCTGCGCGACCACCGCTGTTGGCGTGTGCGGCGTTTCCGCACCCAGAGCGGGGCACGCCGCGAGTAGCACGAGGGGCACAAGCAGAAGCGTCTTCATGGCGGACAGCCTGGCGAGGAGGGGCGGCGCCAACGGCGCGCAGGGTTCGGGAACCGGACCCGATAGTGTACCCCAGGCATCCGCCCGCCGGCGAGTGAGCCGGCGTGCCGCCGATCACCTCGCCGCTCGCTGCGACGAGAAGCTAAGTTTCCGATAGAAAAAAACCGTAGAGCGTGGCAACGCCCTACGGTTGGTAGATGAAGTTGGCTTACTACCTTACGCAAACCGCGCCGAGGCGTTTGTCCTAAAGCGTGGGTCGGAACTCGTACGCGTGGCGGATGTAGGGCCGGTCGGCGTCGTAGTCGCCGGCGTACTCTCCGCGGAGTCGGGCGTCGAGGTCGTCGTCCCAGTCGGGGTGGTCCGAGCGGTAGGACTCTTGGGCCGTGTAGCCAAACCGGAACGCCTGTTCGCGGTTCTCGAACGCGTCGTCGGCGCCCATCGCCTGCTTGATGGTGTCGTCAACATCCTGGTTCATGTCGCGGGCCGAGTCCGACCCAAAGTCGGCCTTGGTCTGCTCCCAGTCGTTGGCGAGGGCGGCCTTGATGCGTTCCCAAGTGCTGTCCTGTGCGGCCGTGTAAGTCGTGGTCTTGGTGGCCATGGTGGCGTCTCCTTAGCAAGGGAAAGTTCCTCTCCTCATCGAAGGTTAGAAGGTGCACTTTGCGTGCCGACTTTGGCGCAGTGGGTGGTCGTTGGAAGCACGAGCGTTTTTCACGGTGCTGCACGAGCCTCGTTCCTCACTTCACAGACGCGCGTGGCTGGCGCTCGACCACGGTGGCGGCAGGGGGAGCAATTCGGGCCGACACGTTGACCGCGGTTGTTGTTCGCGTGGGCGCCCCCGGCGGTCTAGACTGGTGCGGGTTGGTTGCCTGCACCGTTGAGCCTGGCGCGAACAAACGAGCTCCGCACATGAAGCTCCTCAAACGTCCGATCACCACCGGCGAGTGGGGCGTGGTGGCGTTCACTTCGGTGTATCTGTTGGCGTCGCTAGCAAGGCTCGTGACCTCGCCGAACGCCGAGTTCGCGTTCTACCTCGCCGTGACGCTGCTCCTGGCTGGGCTGGTGCTGTTGCTGCACCGGAGGATCGACCTCCACATCGGCACGCTGTGGGGGCTGGCGGTGTGGGGGCTGGCGCACATGGCCGGCGGTCTGGTCTACCTGCCGCACGACTGGCCGATCGGCGGCGAGACCCACGTGCTCTACAACCTGTGGCTGATCGAGGGCCGGCTCAAGTACGACCAATTGGTGCACGCGTTCGGCTTCGGCCTAGTAACCTGGATCGCGTGGCAGGGCCTGACGCACGCGTTCGCTGAGCGCGGCGCGACGGCGCGTCCCACGTGGGGCCTGCTGCTGATCAGCGTTTGCGTCGGCATGGGCGCCGGCGCGATGAACGAGGTGGTTGAGTTCGCCGCCTTCCAAACCCTGCCCGAGACGAACGTCGGCGAGTACGAGAACACCGGCTGGGACTTGGTGTCGAACCTGATCGGCTCCGTGGTGGCGGCGTTGTTGATCAAAGCGCGGAGCGCACCCCTGAACTAGCGGTCTAGCCGACAGGTGGCGCCGACTGCCGCGCGAGATTGACACCGCGAGTCGGGCGCCGGTAGGTTGAGCTGCGTGCGGTTGGCCGCCGTCATTGCGAGCCGCCGCGCGTTGTTCCTCTTCTTCTCACCTAGGCCTCGGAGTTCTCCACGATGACTCAACAAGCAAAGTTACAACGAACCCTCGTGCGTTCTCTCACCCCGCTGGCGACGGTGGCAAGCGTCCTTGCCCTTGCGATGGCGACAACCGCCGACGCCGCGAACATCGCTTGGGTGAGCTTCCACCCGGCGGACGACACGCCGTCGTCGGCCGCCGCGGCGGGCGGGTTTACGGTGGCGCCGGACAAGGGCTTCACCGACCTGCTGGCGTCCGCCGGTCATCAGGTCACGAGGTTCGTTTCGGCCAGCGGCCTCGCAACCTCGGTCCCACCGGAGAACGGCGACTCGCCCGCCGCGTACCTCGCGTCGCTCAACGCGATGGACCTGGTGATCATCGGCCGGTCGATCAGCAGCGGCGACTACGGCGGGACCAACACGGAGTGGTGGAACTCGCAGGTGACCGCGCCGGTCATGCTGATGTCCGGCTACGCCACGCGGAGCAACCGGCTCAACTACACCGTGGGCGATCACATCAGCGACATCAGCGGCCCGACCAGCCTCGAGGCGGTGGACCTGTCGCACCCGGTGTTCGACGGCATGTCGCTCAACGGGGTGAACCTGACGCCGCCGGTTCTGGATGTCGCGCCTGGCGAGCGAGGGGCCTCGATCAACGCCGACTCGATCGTCGCGGGCGGCAGGCTGATCGCCCGCATCCCCGGCGACGACGGCCTGGACGACACGCAGCCCGGCGCGCCCGTGATCGCCGAGTGGCCCGCCGGCGCCGTGCTGGGCAACGGCGACATCACCGCCGGGCGCCGCATGATGTTCATCGCCGGCTCCCGCGAGGCGCCGCCCGCCAGCGGACACACGGCCGGCGTCTTCGACCTGACGGTCGACGGCCAGACGCTGTTCCTCAACGCGGTGGACTACATGACTACCGTGCCCGAGCCCACGTCTGCGGCGCTCGTCTTGGGCACAATCCTCGCTGCCGGCGTCGGGCGCTGGCGCGGCTGACAATCCCCGCGAACTAGCCGCTGGTCGCCTTATCAGCCGTGCAAGATTGCACGGGAGCGCCCCATTTACGCATTGACCCGGAATTTATTGACTCGGCGGGGCTAGCTGCAGTAACTTGATGCGGTCCGCGTGGGAATCTGCAGGAGCCGTCGGCTGGACCGGCGGCGACCAATGGTCGACCGGGCGGCGTGTAGCTCTTCTCATCTTCTGCCGGATTATAGCCGGTGAGCAACTATTCTGTTCTGCGTGCGGGTGATCGCTGACGCGGAGGCGACGGCGCGCCCAAGGCAACACGTGTTTCTCTTCTCTTCTACGTGCTGGGAGTGACATCTCATGAGACTTAGGCCGATTGATTCTCGGCGGCGCCGATGCGCCGCCGCTTGGGTGGGGGCGGTGGCTCTCCTCGCCGCCGCGACGACCGCCAACGCGGCGGACATCGGGTGGATCACCTTCCACGCGGCCGACAACGCGCCGTCGGCGGGCGCCGCTGGGGCAGGGTTCACCGAGGCCCCCGACAAGGGCTTCACCGACCTTCTGAGCAGCGCCGGGCACAACGTGACCCGTTTCCTCACGACCGATGACCCGGACGTTTCGGTTCCGGCAGAGAACGGCGCCGACTCGGCGGCGTACCTCAGCGCGCTCAATTCGATGGACCTGGTGATCATCGGCCGGTCGATCAGCAGCAGTCATTACCAGGGCGGCAACGAGACCGCCTGGTGGAACACCCAAGTCACCTCCCCGCTGATGGCGATGTCCGGATGGACGCTCCGCACCAGCCGGCTGAACTACACGACCGGCACGACGATGGTGGATATCGCAGGCCCCACCAGCCTGGAGGCGGTCGACCCGTCGCACCCCATCTTTGACGGCTTCTTTCTGAGTGGCGCCAACGAAACGGGGGCGATCCTGGACCTCGTGGGCGCTGAGCGCGGCACATCAATCAACACAGAGCCGATTGTCGCTAGCGGGAACCTGATCGCCAGGGTATCTGGAGACGACGGCGATGGGGCTACGCTGCCCGGCGGCCCGGTGATTGCCGAGTGGCCGACCGGCGCTACGCTGGGTAACGGCGACATCACGGGCGGGCCCCGGATGCTGTTCATCGCCGGAACGCGCGAGGCCGATGGCGTCAGCAGCGAGACCGCCGGCCTCCTCGACCTAACCGCCGACGGTCAGACGCTGTTCCTCAGCGCGGTGGACTACATGACCACCGTGCCCGAGCCCTCGTCGGCACTGCTGGTCCTCTGCTCGCTCGTTGGCGCTGGTTTCGCACGCACGCGGAATTAGCCGAGGAGCGGCATTGGCGAGAGACTCTCCGCCGTGGTCAAGCGACTTCCCGTCCTTGGCCACGGCGTTTTTTTGTTGCCTATACAGTGCAGCGTAGCTGCCGCTGCCGCTAGCCGCTGATCGCCGCGACCGCCTGCTTGGCCAGTCGCGCGAGCCGTGGCTGCGGAGAGTCAATGAGCGACTCGAGCGCGGGCAACGCGGCGTTGGCGGCCGGGCCGATCTTGCCGAGCGCCCAGACGGCTCTCTCTCGCACCGCCAGCGGCTGGCGGGATGCGGCCGTGGCGGCCAGGGCCGCGGTCGCCGCCGCGCCGTCGGCGCCCAGTCGGCCGATCAGCGTGGCGGCCCAGTAGGCGGGCAGCTCGGTGTCGGCGAGCAGCGCGGTCAGCGCCGGCAGCTGGTCGGCGGCGGGCGGGCCGCACTTCTCGAGCGCCGCAATGCAGGGCTCGCCGATGTCCGAGTCGCCGGTGTGGGCGGCCAGCACCGCGGCCACGGGGCCCGCGTCCTCGCCCTGGTGCATCGCCTGCTGGGCGGCGGCTTGGCGGTCGGGCGAGCCGGCCGACAGGGCGGCAAGGATCTCGGCGTGCGTCATCGTGGGTACCCGGTGAGGCGGAAGAGAGGGCCTGACATATTCACTGATCGACCAGCCGGCCGTCGTCCAGGCGTTTGCTGTGCTGCATGGCCGCGGCGAGCTCCGCGCTGTGCGTTACAACCACCAGCACCGAGTCGGTCTCGCGTTGCAGCTCCAGCAGCAGCTCGGTCACCTGGCCGGCGGTGGTCTGGTCGAGGTTGCCGGTGGGTTCGTCGGCCAACACCAGCGTCGGCCGGCGGACCAGCGCCCGGGCGATCGCCACACGCTGGCGCTCGCCGCCGGACAGCTCGCGCGGCAGGTGGGTGAGCCGCTCGGCGAGCCCGACGCGGCTGAGCAACTCCCGGGCGGCGTCCTGCTCTGGCTTGCCGGCCGACCCGATCGCGAGGTGCGGCGTCAGCACGTTCTCCAGCACCGTGCACTGCGGCAGCAGGTAGTGCTCCTGAAAGACAAACCCGAACTGCTCCCCCCGGAACTTGGGCAGCACCTGCTCCGGCAGCGAGTAGGGGTCCTGGCCCGCGATGGTGATCGTGCCGGAGGTTGGCGGCTCCAGGCCGCCGAGCAGCGCCAGCAGCGTGCTCTTGCCGGAGCCGCTCGGCCCGACGATGGCGAGGCTCTCGCCCCGCCGCATCGAGAAGTCGGCGTCCTTGAGCACCTCCAGCGGCCCCGACGGCGTCGGGTAACTCTTCGCGGCGTGCGTAACAACCAGATCAGACATGCCGTGATTGTCGGCTGCCGGTCGCCCGACGCCAAGTGGGGCGGTTGGGGAGTTGGAACTTGGTGGGTGGTGGGTGGTTCTACCGCGCGGACAGCCCGTAGCCCCCGGCTCTGCCGGGGGATTGCACAACGGCGATGCATGTTCGCAGGACGATCCCCCGGCAGAGCCGGGGGCTACGAGTCGATTGGTGTGGCAGTCGACAACACCAGCGCCGCACGATAGCGACTTACAAACTTCCAACTTCCAACCGCCAACCGCTACTCCACCACGCGCACCAGGCGGTAGCCGTGGTGGACCATGCCGTGCATGTCGGTCGTGCGGATGCGGACGCAGTGCGTGCCCGGCGCGAGCCCGGCGGGCAGGCGGCCCTTCCAGATGTGGGTGGAGTAGAGGTTGCGGTTGTCGGGGTTGAACACCAGGCTCTGCTCGGAGGCGGACTTGGTGAGCGAGTCCTTTACCTGGTCCTCGCGGCCCGCCATGCGGACGTAGTCCGGGTCTCGCATCGGGGTGTGCGCCAGCTTGGTCCACTCCTGGCCCTCGCCGCCGGCCGGGCCGACCTGCATCTCGACGGTTGACTTCTCCGAGCCGTTGAACACGTTCACAACGATGTCGGCGCCGTCGGACGCGCGGAACTCCTCGGGCGCGTCGACGTTCATCTGGTAGTCCGCGGGCCGGCCCGCGGCGCGGAACTCGAGCTGGTACTCGTGCCCGTCGAAAGTCATGATCGAGTACCCGTTGGGCGCGCCGTCGCCCATGGTGGCGTGGGGGATGCCGCGCTCGTCCTGCATGCCGCCCCACCAGTTGCCGCACACCGTGACGTTCACCACGTGGTGGTGCGGCTGGGGGCCGTTCCAGCCGTCGGCCTGCTTGAGGAAGCGGTGCTCGTGGAAGTGCTCGTGGCCCGCGATCGACATGCAGAACGGCCGCTGCTCGATCAGCCGGTACAGCCGCAGCCGCTCGGGCGTCTGGATCTTGGTGACCGGGATGTGCATCATCAGCACCACCAGCTGATCGTCGGGGATGAGCTCCAGGTCGCGCTCGACGAACGCCAGCTGGTCCTCGCCCAGGCCGCCGCGGTAGCCGCCCTGGCCGGCCTCGTTCAGGCGCCACTCGACGTCGTCAAGCACGATGAAGTGCACCGCGCCGTAGTCGAACGAGTAGTAGGGCGGGCCGAAGTGCCGCTCGAAGGTCTCGTCGCTGAGGTGGTCCTCGTGCGCCTCGTGGTTGAGGTCGTGGTTGCCGATGACGTTGTACCAGGGGATGCCCAGCACGGCGATCGCCGAGTTGGACGAGTCGAACAGGTTTAGGTCGTCGAACATGATGTCGCCCAGCGTGACGCCAAACTTCGCCTCGGTGCCGATCAGCTCCTCGATCACGTCGTGCGAGATCCAGTCGACCTCCTCTTGCGTGCGGGGCTGGGGGTCGCCGAACATCAACGCCTGAAACCGCTCCGGCTCGTCCTGCTTGTAGAGCGGGAAGTCGACCGACTCCGGCAGCGGGCCGGTCGGCTCGACGCCGGCAAACTGGTAGTTCTTCGGCGAGCCGTTCGGCTTGTGGATGTAGTAGAACCGCGGCACCATCTGCTCGGAGAGCGGCGTGCGGTAGCCGCGCGGCTTGATGACGAACAGGATCGTGTCGTCGGTGACCGGCAGCTCGTACCGGCCCGCCTGGTCGGTCTTCACGATCTGCCGGCCGTTGCTGACCTTAATCCCCTGCAGCGGCTGCTCGTCGGCGTCGCGGGCGCCGTTGTTGTTGGCGTCCAGGAACACCACCCCGCGGGCCGTATCGTCAGCGCTGGCGGTCGAGGTCGAGGTGAGTGCTAGCAGGCAGGCGAAGAGGGCGGTGGCGCGCATCGGGGGGGCAATCCTAGGAGAGGGTGGCGGGGCCCGTCATGATAGCACGACCACCGGCGCGGTAAATCTTCTCCACGTCGCACCACCGGGGGGCCGCAGGCGGGCCGGTCGGCGTGAGGGTCTGCCCCTTTTCACCAGGGGCCCCCGATTGCTGTATCCGCAAGCGGGCGATGCCGCTAAAACCGCGGCTCGCGCCGACCCGATACGCGCAGAAGCCGACCCCGCACCCGCTAGTCTTGCCCCCGATACCGAGATGCCTGTTGCCCGCTGGGCGCTGTCCTGGCTGATCGCCCTGGCGATCGTGACCCTCCGCGTCACCTGCCGTGTGCGGGTCTACAACGACCCCCGCCCCAAGCTCCGCGACGCGGGCATTCCGTACACCTACTCGGTTCTGCACGCGCATCAGGTGGCGGTAGTGATCAACCGCGAGCCCGGCACCGCGGCCATGGTGTCGCAGTCCAAGGACGGACAACTGCTGATCCCCGCCTTCCGGCTGATGCGGGTGAAGCCGAAGTGCGGCTCCAGCGGCGCCGACGGCAAGGGCGGCCGCGCCGCGCTCCGCGGCCTGGCCGAGAACCTCCGCGCCGGCAAGCCGGCCATCATCGCGGTCGACGGCCCCCGCGGCCCGCGCGGCCGCGTCAACAAGGGTGTGGCCGTGCTGGCCAAGCAGACCGGCTGCGCGGTGATCAACGTGGTCGGCGTGCCCACCAGCCGCTGGACCATCCGCGGCGCGTGGGACCGGTTCCAGGTGCCCAAGCCGTTCAGCACCGTGCACGGCTACTTTGGCGAGCCGCTGTTCTACCAACTGGGCGAGAGCGTCGACGACTTCCGCCAGCGGATCGAAGACCAGCTCAACGCGCTGGAGGCCGAGCACGACCCCCAGGAAGCCGCCGAAGCCGGCGCCGCCACCGCCAAGCGGATCGAGCGCAAACGCCGGGCGGCGTAGCGCTAGCCACGCTGCGGCGTGATATCCGTTAGACTAGCGACCGACGATTGGCAATCGGTCCCTCAACGGATGCTCCATGTTCGGATTCCTCCGCGGCCCCTGCGGCGACGCCGACTACCGCCGGGCGTACGCGCGGTGCTGCCGGTTCCAGCGGCTGTTCTTCGGCGCCCGCACGGCGCCGGTGGTGAGCTACGAGGGCGTGTTCGCGTACCTGCTGTCGCGCGAGGCGCTCGGCAGCGCCCTACTGCCCGAGTCAGAGCCGACCTGCTGCCGGCTGCGTGGGGCGAAGAAGCTCGAGGGCGCCGCCGATGCGCCGCTCGGCGAGTTCGCGGCGGCGTTGGGGATGCTGCTGGCCTCGATCAAGCTGGCGGACGATGTGCGGGACGACCGCTCGCTCGCCGCGCGACTGGCGCTGTCAGTCTGGCGCCGGCCGGTGGACACGGCCCACGCGTACTTCGCGCGCCTCGACCCGGCGGCGCCTGCGCGGTTTCAATCGGTCATCGACCAGCACGTCGCGCTAGAGTCAGCGGGCGGGCCGTGCTCGCTCCCGGCGTTCGCCGCGTCCACGGCCGCGGGGTTCGGCGATGTGTTCTCTCTGTTGGCGGATGCGGCGCCGCGGCTCGTGGCGAGTCGCGAGACCTTCCGGCGTATCGGCAAGTCGGTCGGCGCGGCGATCATCATGGCGGACAGCGCCGCCGACTGGCGCCTCGACCGGCGTCGCCGCCTTCCGAATCCCGTGCGGGACAGCGACGCCGCGGACGAGGCCTACCGCGCGGCTCAGCGTCAGCTTGTAGCGGCCGCCAACTGCCGACCGGAAGCGTCCGGAGAATCGGTCTCGCAACGCGTGCTAAGCGCCGCCATCCAACGCATCGAGTCTCGACGCTGCGCGGCGGGAGCACGAGAACCCCGGCCTCGCTTGCGACCAACGCACCTGGTGAGGGCGGGGGACTGCGACTGCCCGATCGGCGCCTGCGACTGTGGCGGCTGCGATGCCCCCGCTTGCGCCGGCGACGGCCTCGACGCCAACTGCTGCGACCCGAGCTGTTGTATGTGCTGCGATTGCTGGCCGTGGGAGCGGCAGATCAAGAAGGCGGACACCAAGCGTTTCGCGTCGTTCGTGGGGTGCACCGGGGTGGCCAACGGCGACATCGGCCCCTACGGCATGGCGGTGGTGGAGGGGCGGTCTCGGCCGGCAAGAACCGAGGGGCCGCCGATCCCGGGCGGGGCCCAGGTGCTGGTGACCGGCGTCGACGAACTGGGGCTCATTGTGCAGCGTCTGGATTCCGGTCCGGCACAAACCTGACAATTACCCTCCCGCCGCCGAAGCGCTATGATGGAGGTTCGCGAGCCCCCTCCGCCCCCGCCCCTACGCTTCGTCATGCCGCAATTCGAGATCAGCTCCGAGTTCCAGCCCGCCGGGGACCAGCCGGCCGCCATCGAGAAGCTCACCAAGGAGCTCAAGGCGGGCCGCCGGTCGCAGACGCTGATGGGCGTTACCGGCAGCGGCAAGACGTTCACCATGGCGAACGTCATCCAGGAGCTGCAGCGGCCCGCGCTGGTGCTGAGCCACAACAAGACCCTCGCCGCGCAGCTCTACAGCGAGTTCCGCGAGTTCTTCCCGAAGAACGCGGTCAGCTACTTCGTCAGCTACTACGACTACTACCAGCCCGAGGCCTACATCCCCCAGCGGGACATCTACATCGAGAAGGACGCGTCGATCAACGAGGAGATCGACCGCATGCGGCTAGCGACCACCAGCTCGCTCGTCAGCCGGCGCGACGTGATCGTGGTGGCCAGCGTGTCGTGCATCTACGGCTTGGGATCGCCCGACGACTACAAGGAGATGATGGTCGGCCTCACGGTGGGCGACGTCGTGGACCGCGACGAAATGCTCGCCAAGCTGATCGACATACAGTACGAGCGCAACGACCACGACCCGGCCCGCGGCAAGTTCCGCGTGCGGGGCGACTCGATCGAGATCTGGCCCGCCTACGAGGAGTTCGCCTACCGCATCGAGATGTGGGGCGACGAGATCGAGAAGCTGTCGATTATCAACCCAACGAGCGGCGAGGCGGTCGACCAGCTGCAGAGCGTGTACATCTACCCGGCCAAGCACTTCGTGCTGCCCGAGGAGCGGATCGAGAACGCGGTGCAGAGCATCCGCAACGAGCTGACCGGCCGGCTTGAGCTGTTCAAGGAGCAGGGCAAGCTGCTCGAGGCGCAGCGCCTCAACGCCCGCACGCGGTACGACATCGAGATGATGCTCGAGATGGGCTACTGCCCCGGCATCGAGAACTACTCCGGCCCGCTGAGCGGCCGCCCGCCCGGCTCGGCGCCCAACACACTGTTCGACTTCTTCCCGGACGACTACTTGCTGTTCGTCGACGAGAGCCACGCCACGATCCCCCAGGTCGGCGCGATGTACAACGGCGACCGCGCACGGAAGACCACGCTGGTGGAGCACGGCTTCCGGCTGCCCAGCGCCCTGGACAACCGCCCGCTCAAGTTCGACGAGTGGGAGGAGCGGATCAAGCAGGTGGTGTACGTCAGCGCCACGCCGGCCGACTACGAGCTGGAGCAGACCGGCGGCGAGGTGGTGGAGCAGATTGTCCGCCCGACCGGCCTCTTGGACCCGGTGATCGAACTCAGCCCGGCCCGCGGCCAGGTGCCGCACCTGCTGGAGCAGGTCCGCGAGCGGGCGGCCAAGGGCGAGCGGGTGCTGGTCACCACGCTCACCAAACGGCTGGCCGAGGACCTGTCGAGCTACCTCAGCGAGCAGGGCGTGCTGTGCAAGTGGCTGCACTCCGAGCTGGACGCGTTCGAGCGGGTCGAGCTGCTCCGCGACCTGCGGCAGGGCAAATTCGAGGCCCTGGTGGGCGTCAACCTGCTGCGCGAGGGCCTGGACCTGCCGGAGGTGTCGCTGGTGGCGATCCTCGACGCGGACAAGGAGGGCTTCCTGCGGAGTGAGACCTCGCTGATGCAAACCATCGGCCGCGCCGCACGGAACGTCAACAGCAAGGTGATCCTGTACGCCGACAAGGTGACCCGCAGCATGCAGGCCGCCATGGACGAGACCGAGCGCCGCCGCAAGCTGCAGCAGGAGTACAACGAGGCGAACGGCATCACGCCGCAGACGATCATCAAGGCGATCCGCGCCGGCATCGAAACCGAGGCCGCCGCGCACGCTGCCGCGAACGCCGCCGTCGGCCGCTCGGACGATACGCAGTACATCACCGAGGAGTACATCAACGAGCTGGAGAAGGAGATGTACGAGGCGGCCGACCAGATGGAGTTCGAGCGGGCCGCCATCCTCCGCGACCGCATCGACAAGATGCGCGAGAGCATCGGCCAGAGCGTGGCCGCGGTGGAGGACTCGCTGAAGAAGTCCGCCAAGAAGGGCCGCGGCCGCACGAAGAAGGCCAAGGTGCCGCGGCCGAAGAAGGGGGTGTGAGGTTAATGCTTGGTGGCAAGCTCATGCAGCCCGCGCCGCAAGGGGTGGGACTGGCGCAATGGGGTTTCTGCCATACTTCTTCGCTCTATTCTCACGGTTCCTGCTAGCGGTCGACCGCTGTAGGGGTAATAGTGTGGTATTCCCCACAGGGCGGCTATCTCCTATCCACCGCTAATTCTCGTCTCTCATATGGTTGCTCAAAGATTCGGACGGCTTCTTCTGCAGGCAGTTCCAGCGGGGCTGTTCCTGCTGATCTCCACCGGTTGCGGCGGTGGTGCGGAGGAGCGTCTCCCGCGGGACGAAAGCCCGTCAAAACAGCCCAAGAGTTCGGCTGAATACCAGCATCAAACCTCGCCGCCGGGGCCTTCCGCCGCGGCAGTATCGATCATTAGCCACGATCTTCAGGCGGACTTTGTAGAACGCGTTAACGCAGCCTACGCAGCCAAGGATGTCGATGCGTTAAACGACTGCATTGATTGGAGTGGGGTAATGGACGGGGTGCTAACGCGGCTCCCGTTCGATTCCGAGATGGCGGCCGGCATCAGGGTGGGAGCCAATCGGACGCTTAGCTCCGGGCAGGGGTTTGCCGGACAGGTATGTCAGTCGGGCGGGGTGGGATCTCAGTACCGTCTCGTGCGACTCCACACTCGGGATGGCCGCGAGCACGCGCTGTTCAGGCTATCGGGCGGAGATGGTCTGAACTACCACGACTTTCGCCTCTCGCTGCAGAACGGCCGGGTGCTCGCAGACGACATCTACGTTTACATGTCTGGCGAGTACTTGTCAGAGACCATCTACCGTACTCTGCTCCCTGCGGCTCAGCAGTTCTCCAAGAACTGGGTGCAGAAGCTAGCGGGAGGGGATCGGGCGTTCATCGAGAACTTTGAAAAACTGCAAGAGATGAATATCTCGGAACCTGACGGCGCACGCAGAGCCCTGCGGATCTACCGCGAGCTACCCCGTGATATGCAGGAGATCAAGTCGGTGCAGATTCTCCGCTACCACGCCGCTAGCATGGTGGGAAACCGAGAACTGCTGGAGGCATTGGACGACTTCGAGCGCTTGTTCCCCGGTGATCCTGCACTTGCGTTGTTATCGTTGGACGCTTTGGCGATCCGTAAACAGTACGAACAGGCTCTCCAGGCGATTGATGAACTCGACCGGAGCGTCGGCGGCGATCCCTACCTCGATGTGTACAGGTGCTCGATTAACCTGGAGATGGGGGACTTGGAGGCAGCCGAGCGATACGCACGGGAGTTGCTCGAGTTTGATCCTGACAACGCCGAACTCCAGTTCGGACTCGTTTCAGTGCTGCTTGCACAGGAAAACCATGCCGCAGTGCTCGCGGCCCTCCAAGAAATGGATCGGGACTATGGCTACGAATGGGGCGATCTCCGCAACGAGGAAGCGTACGCAAGCTTCGTGGCGTCAGACGAGGGCAAGCAGTGGCTGCGTCAGACCGGTTTCCTGCGGGAACAGGCGGCCGCGCCGTACGCGGAAGCCCCAACATTTCTCGTTTGGTCGGACGCTTCTGGAAAGTTCAACGTGGAAGCCCAGTACGTTGAGTCTGACGACCAGGGCGTTACGCTGCGGAAGCGGAACGGCAAGGTAATTACCGTGCCGCTTGGGCGGCTGAGCGACGCCAGCCGCCAGCAGGCCGCCGAACAGAAAAAAACCGTCCTATCCAATAGTCGCTCTTCCCGCGCGAACGACGACTGACTAGATCCATTGCCGCAGCGTGTCGCCGCCGAGTCTTGGTTGGCCCGCAATTCGCCCCGGAGATCCGCCATGTCGATGCCCACCGACAACCCCAACGCTTACGACTCGCCCGAAACCCAGCCGGAGAAGAAGCCCAAGGGTTGCCTGTTCTACGGCTGCCTGATTGCCGGAATCGGATTTGTGCTGATGCTGTTGCTCCTGGTGGGGGGCGGCGTGGGGGGCTACTTCTTCCTGAAGGGCCAGGTGGACAAGTACACGTCGACCGAGCCGGTGGATATCCCCGTGTCCGAGGCTAGCGAGGAAGAGATCGCCGAGATCCAGGCCCGGGTCGACAGCCTGCAGCAGGCGGTCGAGAACGACGCGCCGGCCGCCGAGAACGAGCTGGTGCTCACCTCAGACGACATCAACGCCCTGATCGCCGGCAACGAGGACCTCAAAGGCCGCGTCTACGTGACGATTGAGAACGGCGAGATCACGGGCGACGTCAGCATCCCGCTCGACGAGGTGCCCATGGGCGCGGGCCGGTTCCTGAACGCCAAGGTGACCCTCGACGCCAGCTACGAGGGCGGCATCCCGATCGTCACCCTCAAGGCGGGCGAGGTGAACGGGCAGCCTCTGCCGCAGCAGTTCATCGACGCCCTGGCCAAAGAGAACCTGGCCAAGGACCTGCTTGACGAGCCTGAAGTGGCGGAGAAGATCCGCAAGTTCGAGAGCATCCGCGTTGAAGGCGACAAACTGATCCTGCGGCTGAAAGAGTCGGAGGATCAAGAAGCCCCCGGCGCCGAAGCCGAAGTAGAGGACGAATCGGCGATGGAGCCAGTGGCGGCCGGAGCCGAGTGAACTCCGCCTTGCCGCTTGTCGGCCTGGACTCAGTTCGCGGTGGGGCAATAGGCCAGAAGGTTGCGTAGTTCCGCTGGGCGGGCTAGCATGCGGTTTCCCCACCCGGGTTATTGGCAGGTAGTTTCGTGGAGTCACGCCATGGTGCGATTCTGTGTTGCTTGGCTGGTTCTCTTAGGTCTTGGTTCCCAGAGCGTGCGAGGCGTAACAATCCCAGGCGCGTTCAACGACGGCCTGCTCTCATACGTCTACAACTCCGCGACCGGGGAACTCGGGATTGAGACCGACGGCAATCATGTCGGTCTGATCTACGTTAAGTCAGAAAGTCGGTCGTTGGCGCCAGACGTCGCACGGCTTCCTCCAGGACTGTTCCCGACGGCTAGTGCGAAGCATATCGGGGTCGTTACGAACCCTGCAACCGGGTTCTATCTGGATATGAGCTATTCGTTCGGGGCGGTCCTGGATGCTGGGCTGTCGGAGGACTGGTTGCTCAATGACCTGAAACTGCACTGGACCGGCGGCTTCGGCACACCCACCCGGCCCGCCGACTTGATATACGCGACCCCTGAGCAGTACGACTCGGTCTTTACCTATCGGGAGACCGTTCCAGATCTAGTTTACTACAGCAGTGATCCCAATACACCCTACGATCCACCAACCGATCCACCAACCGATCCACCAACCGATCCACCAACCGATCCACCAACCGATCCACCAACCGATCCACCAACCGATCCACCAACCAATCCACCAACCAATCCACCAACCAATCCACCAACCAATCCACCAACCAATCCTCGTGACCCAAGTGGACAGGTCGAATTCCAGTACGATTCCCTTTCAGGTGAAGTAACGCTGGTACCGAATGGGAACGCAGTCGGACTGATCGATCTGCAGTCGCAAAGCGGGGTTTTTCGCTTCGAGGACGCTACACTTCCGGGGGGGCTGTTTCCTGTCGACACAGATTACCGAGTCTCCGTAGTCGTGAATGCAGGGTCTGGCGTAATCATTGACGACGACTATTCGCTGGGTCGAATCGTCCCGCCAGGGCTGCCCTTGGAATTCCTTGAGAATGATTTGACTTTGGTCTGGAGCAGTGGGTTTGGAACGCCAAACCTCTCGGCGTCTTTCGCCGTCAAGCAACTGGCGCCTGAGCCAACTGCTGCCGCGCTTGCTTGCACACTTGTCGCCGCCGCAGGTTTCGGCCGAAGGAAACCGTAGGCACTTCTTGGCCGTAGCGGACTTGGCGTATCGCGATCGGCGGAGGACGGTAGTGACAAACCTTCCGTGCTTGGTGCAACTCTGAGGATGCCAGCTTGATGCCGATTGCTCCTGCCGAATACCAGTCGCGCCTGGCCAAGGCCCAGCGACTGCTCGTCGAGCACGACCTCGACGCCCTGCTGCTGCCGGCGGGCACGAGCCTGCGGTATTTCACCGGCGTGGGGTGGGGGCTGAGCGAACGGTTCCTCGGCTTGCTCCTCCCGCGGGAGGGCGAGCCGGTCTACGTCGCGCCCGCGTTCGAAGAGCCGAAGGTGCGGGAGCTGATCTCGATCGAAGGCCCGCTGCAGGTGTGGGAGGAGCACGAGAGCCCGTTTGAGCTGCTCGCCGGGCTGCTGAAGGAGCAGGGCGCCGGGCGGCTGGCGGTCGAGGGCACGACGCCGTTCTTCATGACGGACGCGCTCCGCACGTCTGCGCCGGGCGTCCAACTGGCCGACGCTGCGCCCGTGGTCGACGGCTGCCGGATGCAGAAGTCGGCGGCGGAGATTGCGATTATTGAGCACGCCATGGGCGTCACGCTCGACATCCACCGCCGAGTGCGCGAACGCCTCAATGAAGGGATGACCAACACCGAGATTGTCCGCTGGATGGACGCCGAGCACCGGGCCGCGGGCGCCGACGACGGTTCCACGTTCGCGATCGTGGCCTTCGGCGAATCGACCGCGTACCCGCACGGACCCAAGGGCGAGCAACGCCTGCGCGAGGGCCAGATCGTGCTGGTCGACACCGGCTGCACCTTCGAGGGGTACCACTCCGACCTGACGCGGACCTACGTGTTTGGCGAGCCGACCGCGCGACACCGCGAGGTCTGGGAGATCGAGCACGAGGCTCAGGCCGCCGCATTTGCCGCAGCGCAGCCGGGCGCCCCGTGCGAGGCGGTCGACGCGGCCGCCCGGGCGGTGATCGAGCGGCATGGCCTCGGCCCAGGCTACCAGACGCCCGGCCTGCCGCACCGCACGGGTCACGGGCTGGGGATGGACATCCACGAGGCGCCCTACCTGGTCCGCGGCAACCAGACGCCGCTGGCAGAGGGGATGATCGCCAGCATCGAGCCGATGATCTGCGTCTACGGCGAGCTGGGCGTGCGGCTGGAGGATCACTTCGTTGTGACGCCCGATGGCCCCCGCTGGCTGTCGCGGCCGTCCGAGTCGATCGACCGCCCGTTCGAGTAGCCGTGGCGCCTGATCGGCAGCGCATGAAAAAAGCCGGCGGTCCTTTCGGACCGCCGGCTCTTATCAACTAGCCGATCCCTCGCTGGCGAGGACTAGCGGCGGCGACGGCCAACCAGGCCGCAGGCCGCCAGGCCGGCCAGGCACAGAGCGGCCGGCTCGGGGACGGCGCTCATGTCGGCGTAGGTCGTGCCGACGCGGATCTCGTCGATCACCATCTGACCAGCGGGACGCCCGCTGCTCTCGTTGCCGACGAACGGGCGGATGAAGTCGAGACCCGAGAAGTCAACGACGCCGACCGACGAAGCGAGGGCGTTCATGATGTCGGGCTCGACGTTCGGATCGGGGTCAAGCCACAGGTAGGCGTCGTCCGGGGTGTTGATGTCACCGTGATGGTCGAGCCGCATAACGGCCCAGTGCATCTCATCCCATGGCACGCCAGAACCTTCGCGGAGGCCGCCGCTGCCTTCGGGGATGATGGACCACTCGTTCTCAGTCGCGTTGGACGAGTTGCCGATGCCGACACGCTCGGGACGGGTCGGGTGCTCGGTGTTGAAGAACCCGGCGTTGACGCCACGCGGGTACGGGTTGTCACCGTAGGTGGGGTCCGGCGTCGGGATCGAATCACCCTGCCGCTGGGCGATCCAGCTGATCCAGGTGGTCTCACCGTCGGCGCCCTCAATGTTCGTAAAGTCGCGGTACACCTGGTAGGTGCCCGCGGCGCCAGAAAGCATCGCGTGGCCGCCCGCGGTCGGAACGCCGGCGGGAGCCGGCAGGCTGCCTGCTTGAATGATGCCACCGCCAGCGGCGCCATCTCGCCAAGCTCCGGTGAATCCTGTGCCGCCGTTCTGTCCAACCAGGTCGGCGCCGGCGGTGTATCCAAACGGCTCATACAGCAGCAACTCGGCCGACGCGGACGCCGCAAAGGCCATGGCGGTGCACAGCGCCAAAGGGGTGAGGAAGCGAGTCATTAGCAGGTAACCTCCCAAGAGAACAGACAACGCCGCGGCCAAACCAAGTTGGAGCTCATTATTCCACGACCGCGGCTTAGAGACTTTGACAAGCGGCTCGTGCGGCGCCACGTAAACGGGGCAGCATCGCCGGGCCAACACAGAAAAGGCAGAAGCCAGGATAATACGGCCGATCTCGGCTTGTCGACGGTTTTTGAGGCTGTAACGGAGGGATTGCAAGACCCGGATACGGGGTTGCAATTGGGGGTCACCCGCAGTGTCTCAAAACAAGTCTCCGCCCCAGTTTTGGCGTGGCGCCAGCGGTCCCCCGCCGGGCGATCGGGGTAGAATCACCGGGGTTTGCTCATCAGCTCATCTTGCTCAGGAGGTCGGTCGTGACCCGTTGGGGATTCCTGGTCGTCGTCGCGCTCGTATTGTCGTTCGCCGTGGCGCCGTCGTCGGCAGTGGCCGTCTCGTGGCGTGGTGTGCTCCGCCAGCCGGACGACTGGTACGCCAGCAAAGAGGCGGTCCGCATCGCGGGCAACGTGCTCGCCTACCAGCACCCCACAGGGGGCTGGCCCAAGAACATCGACAAGGCGCGGCCCCTCTCCGCGGAGGCGCTGGAGGAGGTTCGCCGGCAGGCGCCTTCACGACAGCCAATCATCGACAACGGCGCCACGCACACTGAGATCCGCTACCTGGCCCGCGTCTACGCCGCCACCGGCCGAGAGGAGCTGCGCGAAGCTGCGCTGCGGGGCGTCGACTACCTGCTAGAAGCCCAGTACCCGGGCGGCGGCTGGCCCATGATGCACCCGCCGCGGCGGGGCTACTACACCCACATCACCTACAACGACGGCGCCATGGTCGGCGTGCTCCGCACGCTCCGCGACGCCAGCCACGGCGAAGGCGACTGGGCCTTTGTCGACGACCAGCGCCGCGCCCGAGCCGCGGACGCCGTGCAACGCGGCGTTGAGGCGATCCTCCAGACCCAGATCGAGGTCGACGGCAAGCTCACCGCGTGGTGCGCGCAGCACGACGAGCACACGCTGGCGCCCGCCAAGGCGCGCTCGTACGAGCTCCCCTCGATCAGCGGCCAGGAGAGCGTCGGCGTGGTGGAGTTCCTGATGGGCATCCCCGACCCGAGCCCAGAAGTGGTCCGCGCGGTTGAGGCGGCGGTCGACTGGTTCGAGCGTTCGAAGGTCGAGGGGGTCCGCGTCGAGTACCGCCGCGGCGCCGACGTGCCGGGCGGACGCGACCGTGTGCTGGTGGAGGACGCTTCGGCGCCGGCGTTGTGGGCCCGCTTCTACGACATCGAAACCAACGAGCCGATGTTTGTCGGCCGGGACGGCGTCGTGAAGCAGGACTACAACGCGATCGAGCGTGAACGCCGCCTCGGCTACAGCTACCTGGGGCCGTACGCCGACCGGCTGCTGGCGAGAAGCTACCCGAGGTGGCGGCAGCGGATTGGTATCGCCGACTAGGCGGAACACATCCGCGGCAATGCATCGGAGGGACCGCCCCACACGGTCCTTCACAGAATCTTTACATTCGACACTGGTTCGCCGTGTGAGTATCATCTAGCCGGCTCGTCGGTATTGCAGGAACAGCACTGACGGCCGCTCTCGTGGGAAACAGAGGAAGAAGGCCTTGCAACGAACCATCTGCCTGTTGGTGCGCGCTTGCGCATTGTCGCTGTCGCTTAGCCTTGCTACGGCCCACGCCGCGGACCGCGGCGTGCCCGCGTTGCCCGAGATGTACCAGGACTTTGTCGCCTACGCGGTGACCGACCTGCCGGAGCACTTCAAGTCGGGCCCGGTCGCGGCCACAGACAACACGCCGGTCGATAACCCGATCACCAACCCTGGCGCCACGCTCGGGCGGGTGCTGTTCTACGACCCGCGGCTCTCCCACAACGACGGCACAAGCTGCGCCTCGTGCCACCAGCAGGCGACCGGCTTCGGCGACGAGAACCAGTTCAGCGAGGGGTTCGAGGGCGGGCTGACCGGCCGCCACTCGACGGCCCTGTCGAACGCCGCCTACTACGCTAACGGCCGCATGTTCTGGGACGAGCGGGCCGCCTCGGTTGAGGAGCAGGTGCTGATGCCGATCCAGGACCCGGTCGAGATGGGCACCGACCTCGACCAACTCCGCGACGAGCTGGCCGCCACCGACTACTACCCCAAGCTCTTCCAGCAGGCGTTCGGCGATTCCCAGATCACCAACGACCGCATCTCCAAGGCGCTGGGGCAGTTCGTGCGGTCGATGGTTTCGTACCAGTCAAAATACGACCAGGCGGTCGAGGCGGGCACGCCAGAAGCCCCCGACTACGCGTCGATCTTTACCCCGCTCGAGCAGCAGGGCGCCGAGCTGTTCCACGGAGCCGGCCAGTGCAGTCAGTGCCACACCACGCACGCCCAGGTGGGCGACCGCGCCCGCAATATCGGCTTGGACGCCGACAACACGGCGGACGAGGGCGCCGGCAACGGGACGTTCAAGACCCAATCGCTCCGCAACGTGGCGGTGCGGGGCCGCTTCATGCACGACGGCCGCCACACCACGCTGGAAGAAGTGGTGGAGTTCTACAGCACCGGCATCCAGGACAATCCGTACCTGGACAACCGCCTGAAGACCAACGGCGAGCCAACCGTGTTCAACTTCTCCGATCAAGAGATCGACGCGCTGGTCGCCTTCATGGAAACCCTCACCGACGAGGCCTTCCTCACCAGCGATCTGTTCAGCAACCCGTTCGTCTCGCTGCCCGGCGACTACGACGGCTCGGGCGTTGTGGATCAAGACGACTACCTTCTGTGGCGCGACCAGTTCGGCGCTACGGGCGACAACTGGGCCGACGGCAACGCCGACGGTATGGTCGACGCCGCCGACTACACCCTGTGGCGCGACAACCTGGGCGCCAGCTGGGAGGACTTCACGCCCGGGTCGGCTAGCAGCGGCGCCGTTCCCGAGCCGGTAGCGATTGCGGTGCTGCTGCCCTGGGTTGCGACGTGGCTTACGCTACGAAGCCGGAGCCCAGCGCCGAACTGCTAGCTAAAACTGCCCTTCGGCCGCTAGCGGTTTGCCGATAGAGTCCCCTCTCCACTCTGTCGCTACTACGCTCCCGAGGGGTTGGGCTGATGCGCCGCCGCCAGACGATTGCGTTTGTCACGATGCTGGCTGCACTGCTAGCCGGCTGCAACCGTGGGGGCGAGACTCCGGAAGTTGATCGGCTTAGGCCCCGGGTGGGGCGTGCGCCACGTATCGATTTCGGGAAGGGCGACCTGCCAACCGAGATCGCGTGTCGCCGCTTCGCGTCCCGCCTGGAGCACGCGGCGGCCAACGCCGATTGGGCCGAGATCAACCGGTGCGTCGACTGGGAGGGCCTGGCGGTCCAAATCGGGGACGCGTTGGACGGCGGGGAGGAACTCGCGGACTCACTTGACGTCGATGTCCGCACCGCCATAACGGCCAATGGTGGTCTGCTCCGGAAGATCCTCAGCCAAGTGGACGGCGGCGCCTATCGGCTAGTCCGATTCCGTCGAGGTCCCGAGGGCGTCCGGGCCCTCTTCCGATTGGCGGGAACAAGCCAGCTCGACTACCACGAATTTCTACTCAAGAAGCAGGGCGCGGAGGTCGTGGCGAGCGACCTGCGGATCTACTCCAAGGGCGAGTTGATCTCCGAAACTCTCCTGCAGACACTGCAGCCTTTGCTCCATCAGCACGATCAATACGCGGGAGCTAGCCCCTGGCAGCGCGACTACTTCTTTCAGGATCTTGAGACGCTGGCGGCGATCCAGCACGCCATCAAGGCCGGTAACCCCGCGGCCGCTCTCCAGCTCTTCGACACGCTTCCAACCGCGATGAAGGAGATGAAGCCCGTACAGCTGCTGCGATACCACTCGGCGGTGGTGAGCAACGACGCCGACCTGGTCGAGGCCGCAACGGCGGACTACGACCGATTGTTCCCGGACGACCCGGCGATCGACCTGATCGCGATCGGCGCCTTCCGGGTGCAGCAGCGGTACCGCGAGGCGCTATCCGCGCTCGACCGGCTGGATCGTCGGCTGGGCGGAGACAGCTACCTCGACATTATTCGCGCACGGCTCTACCTGCGGGCAGGTGAGCTCGAACCGGCCGCCAGGCTCGCCCGGGTCGCGATTGCAAACTACCCGAGCTCCGAGTTCGCCCACGACGTGTTCCTGGCAGTGCTGATCATTGAGCGGGACCACGAGGCCTTGTACAACGCGATGCACGCCTATGAACAGCGGCTCTCGCCGGCTTGGGGGGACCTCCGTGAGAGACCGGAGTTCGCCCACTTTGTTGAATCTCCCTACGGGCGGCGGTGGCTTGAGGAGCATCACCCACGGCACAGTAGCGGTGTGAGCTTGGCCAGCGCCGAGTCGCCTGTCGACGAATTTCTAATCTGGACCGGCCCGACCGGTGTTTCGATAGAAGCGAAGCTCGTCGCCCGCACGCCCACCGAGCTGCAGCTCGGCACGCGCGACGGCCAGGTGTTGTACGTGCCGCTAGAGAACCTCAACGCCGCGAGCCGCGCTCAGGCGGAGCTGTTTCTCCGGTAGTCTTACCCTTCGATCAGCGCGGCGATCTGCTCTTTACCCAACCCTGCCGCCACGCGCCCCACAACCACGCCATCCTCGAGCGTGATGAAGGTCGGCGTGGCGTTGATCTGGTAGCGGCTCGACAGCTCACGCTGACGGAGCGTGTTGATGGTGCGGATCGGGTAGCCCTGCGCCTGCAGGGCGCGGACGCGGGCCTGGGTTTTCACGCTCACGGGGCAGTTGGGACGCCAGAAGTGGAGCAGTTCGACGTCCCTGTGGCGGTGGTCGGCCGCGGCGCTGTAGACGACTACCGGCAGATCGCTGGGCGCTGCGCACCGTTCGGGCGTGGCGTGGCGAAAACGGCTGCCCAACTGCTCGGCCAGGGGCGGTCCGGCCACCGCCAACGCGACAACCACAGCAAGCACGTGCCAATTCATCCGCGGGTACCTCGGGTGGCTCTAGGCGGGGCTACCTTGAAAACCTAGCCTGCCACACCACCCGCGGAGGTCGGCGGACGGCCCGGCGAGGTATTTCGGCGAAAGTTCCCGGCGGCTGTAGAATGCCCGCGAACCCCGCCGTTTCTCGGCTGCTCGTTGGAGGACGAGGCGGGCGCCCCGTTGGCGCATCTGCGGGGCCGTTTGTAACAACGGGCCCGCTCCGGCGTAGGAGCCGCTACCGGAACCCAGCTTCTCAAACCAATGAGGCCGCCAGCATGCCCCTTCACCGAGACTCCCTCCCCCAGCTCAACAACCAGACCGTGCTTACCGACGGCGGCCTGGAGACCGTGCTGCTGTTCCAGAAGGGCTTCGAGCTCCCCGAGTTCTGTGCGTTTCCCCTGCTGCGCGACGAGGAGGGCCGCCGCGCCGTGGCCGCCTACCTAGACGACTACCTCGCCATCGCCCGCCGGCACGGCGTCGCGCTCCTGCTGGAGAGCAACACCTGGCGGGCCAGCCCGGACTGGGTCGCCCGGCTCGGCTTCAAGGACTCGGACACGGCCGACATTAACCGCGAGGCGATCGACCTCCTGGCGGCGGCCCGCGCGTCGAACCCCGACGTCACGACCGTGATCAGCGGCTGCATCGGACCCCGTGGCGACGGCTACGTCCCCGGCGCCGCGATGACCGCCGACGAGGCGCAAGGCTACCACCGCACTCAGGTCGAGGCCCTCGCCGGCAGCGAGGCCGACCTGATCACGGCGCTGACCCTCAACTACGTCGAAGAGGCGGTCGGCCTGGCCCGCGCGGCGGGCGAGGCCAGCATGCCGTGCGCCATCTCGTTCACGGTCGAGACCGACGGCCGGCTGCCGACCGGCCAGCCGCTCGGCGAGGCAATCGAGCAGTGCGACAATCTGTCGCCTGTTCGGCCGGCTTACTACATGATCAACTGCGCCCATCCCACGCACTTCGCGGCCGTAGTTGCGCAGGGCGATCCATGGACCAAACGCCTAGGCGGCGTCCGCGCAAACGCTTCGACCAAGAGCCACGCCGAGCTGGACGAGATGACAACCCTTGACGAAGGTAACCCAGCAGACCTTGGCGAGCGACTTGGCGCCTTGCGGAAGGACCTGCCACAGCTCAACGTGTTGGGGGGCTGCTGCGGCACCGATCACCGCCACATCGCCGCCATCGCCGAGGCGTGCTGCGGCGGGTAATCCTTACGATCCCTGGAACACGCAGGAATGAGATGGGCAAACGCAAGCTGTCGTTCGACTCGCTGCCGGAGGTCGCCGCCGAGATCGAGCGGCTCCGCTCCGGCGGCTACACGCCGCTGGTCAACTGGAACCTGACCCAGTGCTGTGAGCACCTCGACAAGACGATGCAGGCCGGCATGGAGGGGAGCATCAAGCCGATGCCCTGGATCCTCCGCGCGACGGTCTTCCGGGCGATGACCGAGGTGATCCTCGCGACCGGCAAGATGCCCGGCGGCGCGCCGGCGCCGCCGGAGATCGTGCCCGCCGAACACGCCGCCGACGACCCGGCCGTGATCGACGCCTGCCTGGCGACGATCGACCGCGCAGCCAGCTTCCCCGAGCCGCTGCCGACGCACATGTTCAGCACCGGGATGACGGTCCCCAAGTGGCAGCGGCTGATGTGCGTGCACGCCGCCCACCACCTGGGCAACCTCCAGCCCAACGGCGGCGGCTAGTCCTTCTTCGGCTCGGCGGCCGGGACGTGGACCGACAGGGCGGGCGGCTCGGCCAGCACGGGGCCCAACGCCGCCAGCAGCTCGGCCAGGTACGGCTGCTTGAGGTGGCTGTCGAGCGCGTCGAGCGACTTCCACTGCTCGTGCACCATCAGCTTGGTCGGGTCGGCGGCGTCCTGGCTGAGCACGTAGCCAAGGTTGCCCGGCTCTTTACGCGTCTTTACCACGGGCTCTTTGAACGCCTCGATCAGCTCGCCGGCCGCCGCCTTGTCGGTGGTGGTGAAGTTGACGATCAGCAGAAACGGGCTCTTGGCGTCGGGTAATTTGCCGGACACCTCCTGGGCGATCGGGTGCAGATCGGCGGCCAGGGCCGTGGGGGCGAGCACGGCGGGCGCCAGCAGGAGGGTCGCGATGATCGTTCGGGTCATAGTGGTGTCCAACCGGGGGGGAGCGAGACGAAAAGCCGAGGAGTGCTGCTTTGCGCGACGGAGGTTCGTCCGTCACGCGAAGCGGCATTATAATTGTCGGAGGTCGCCCGGCGCCAACCGTGGCGGCCGGACCCGTCCCCTGTCCCCGACGCAGGCATGTTCCGCCCACGCCGACTCACGCTCGCAGCGCTCTGCTTAGCGCCGCTCTGGCCGCTGACGGCCGCCAGGGGAGAGGTGGGCTTCAACGACCACATCCGGCCGATCCTGGTCGAGCACTGCGCCGGCTGCCACGGCGGCCCTAAGCAGGCGGGCGGCGTATCAGTGCTGTACCGCGATGATCTGCTCGCTCGGGGCGAAAGCGGCCGCCAGACGCTGGCGCCGGGGGACCCCGCCGGGTCGTACCTGATCGAGCGGGTCAGCGACCCCGACAACGACTTCCGCATGCCCCCCAAGGAGCACGGCCCGCGGCTCTCCGACCGCGAGGTCGAGCTGCTGACCGAGTGGGTCCGGCAGGGGGCGCCGTGGGAGGAGCACTGGTCCTTCGTGCCGCCCAACAGCCCGACCCGCCCCGGCGTCACCCACGACGACTGGCCCCAGCGGGAGCTGGACTACCACGTGCTGGCCCGGCTAGAACGCGAAGGGCTGGCGCCGGCGGACCCGGCGCCCCGCGGGCAGTGGCTCCGCCGCGTGACATTCGACCTGACCGGCCTCCCGCCGACCGTGGCGGAGCAGCAGGCGTTCATCGCGGACGACCGCCCGGACGCGGCCGAGCGGGTGGTCGACCGCCTGCTCGACTCGCCACAGTTCGGCGAGCGGTGGGCCGCCATGTGGATGGACCTCGCCCGCTACGCCGACACGATGGGTTACGAGAAGGACCTCGGCCGCACGGTCTGGCCGTGGCGTGACTGGCTGATCCGCACGCTCAACGCCGACCTGCCGTACAACCAGTTCATCGTGAAGCTGCTGGCCGGCGATCTGCTGCCCAAGGCGACCACCGACGACCGCCTCGCCACCACGTTCCACCGCCACACGGCGAACAACACCGAGGGCGGCACCGACGACGAGGAGTACCGGCTGGCGGCGGTGATCGATCGCGTCAACACCACCTGGCAGGTGTTCCAGGCGCAGACCTTCGCCTGTGTTCAGTGCCACGCCCACCCCTACGACGGGATCAAGCACCACGAGTACTACGAGTTCCTGGCGGTGTTCAACAACACGGCCGATTGCGACCTCGACGGCGAGGAGCCGCTGCTCGCCGTGCCCACCGACCCCGACGCGTGCGAAGAGGCGACCGCGCTCGACAGGGAAGCGTCGCGTCTCCGCCGCGCCCGGCACGAGCGCTGCGCTCAGATCGCCGCCGAGAACTCGCAATGGGCGCCGCTCGAAGTCACCTCCGCCGACGCCAACCAGAGCACCGAGCTGGTGATCAAGCCGGCGGCGGGCGCCACGGAGGTGTGGACCGCCGGCACCGTCGCGACGCAGACCGCGTACACCCTGGTTGCGCAGCCAACCGCCGACGCCGGCCCGATCACCGCCCTCCGCATCGAGGCCTTGCCGAAGGACACCGATCGGGCGCTCCGCATCCCCGAAGATGGCTTCATGCTTACTCGGCTGAAGCTGTCGCTGATCCCCCCGGACGGCGGGCCGCCCACCGAGGTGAAGCTCCGCTACGCCTTCAGCGACGAGCCCCAGCCGGAGTTCGACCCGCAGGAGAGCCTCAACAAGTCGGTCGCCGGCTGGGCGGCGCTGAGCAAGCTGTTCCGCCCCCGCTGGGCCGTGTTCTTGCTCGACGAGCCGCTGACGATCCCTCCCGGCGCCGAGCTGCAGCTCAAGCTGCGGCACGACCGCAAGGGCTCGGGTCAGCTGCCGCTGGTGCTCCAGCGTTCCCGGTACAGCGTGAGCTCCGACGAGCGGTGGACCGGCCTGTTGGCCGACAAGGACTTCAGTTCGACCAACGCCCGGCTCAAGAAGATCGCCGACGCCAGGTCCCAGATCCCCTCGGCGCCCACGCCGGTGATGGCCGAACGCTGCACCGCGGGCTCGAGAGACACCTTCACCTTCATCCGCGGCAACTGGCTGGAGCGGGGCGAGCGGGTGCTGCCCGGCACGCCGGAGTCGCTGCCGCCGCTCGCCCGCACCGACGCCGGCGCCCGGCTCGACGTGGCCCGCTGGATCGCTTCGGACCAGAACCCGCTCACCGCCCGCGCGCTGGTGAACCGCGTGTGGGAGCAGCTCTTCGGCCTCGGCATCGTCGAGACCGTCGAGGACCTGGGCGCCAGCGGCTCGGGGCCGTCCAACCAGCCGCTGCTCGACCTGCTGGCCGTCCAATTCCAGGGCGAGATGCAGTGGCGGTGCAAGCGGCTGCTGCGCGAGATCGTGCTGTCATCGACCTACCGGCAGGACGCGCGGGTGAGCGCCGAACTCGCCCGCCGCGACCCCCGCAACGAGCTGCTCGCCCGCGGACCACGCACGCGGCTGCAGGCCGAGATGATCCGCGACCAGGCGCTCGCCCTCTCCGGCAAGCTGTCCGACAAGCAGTTCGGCCCGCCGGTGATGCCCTACCAGCCCAAAGGCGTGTGGCGCACCGTGTACAACGGCGCCGACTGGCGGACCTCCGAAGGCGAGGACCGCTTCCGCCGCGCCGTGTACACGTTCTGGAAACGCACCAGCGCCTACCCCAGCCTGGTCGCCTTCGACATGACCAGCCGCGAGGTCTGCACCCCGCGGCGGCTCACGACCAACACGCCGCTGCAGGCGCTCGTGACCCTCAACGACCCGGCCTACGTCGAGCTCGCCGGCGGGTTCGGCGACCGCATGGCCGAGCATGGCGACACGCCCGCCGACCAGATCGCCTGGGCGTACCAGGCGGCGGCCGGCTCGCCCGCGGACGAAGAGAGCCTCGCGGCGCTGCTGGAACTGTACACCGCGGCGCGGCTGCGGTTTGAGGGCGAGCCCGCGTCGGCCGAGCGGCTGGCGCCCGACGCCGACGCGTTCGCCCGCACCGTACTGGCCAACGCCATCCTGAACCTCGACGCCACGCTGAGCAAGTAAGGCGGAACCCCATGCCAATGAACCTGCTGCAGCAGCTCCAGCACGACCAGCTGCAAAGCCAGACCCGGCGGACGTTCCTGACCGGCGGGATGGCGGGGCTGGGATCGCTGTGGCTGGCCGACCAGCTGGCGCAGCCGGCCGCCGCCAGCTCCGCCCGCCCGACCCCGATCGACCCCGCCCGCCCGCTGCTGCCCCGCCGCCCGCACTTCGCGCCGCGCGCCAAGAGCGTGATCTACCTTCACATGGCCGGCGCGCCAAGCCAGTTCGAGCTGTTCACCCACAAGCCCGACCTCCAACGCCTGCACGGCCAGGACTGCCCGCAGGAGTTCCTCGAAGGCAAGCGATTCGCGTTTATCCAGGGCACGCCGCAGCTGCTGGGGCCGTGCTACCCGTTCCACCAGACCGGCGACTCGGGCGTGTGGCTCAGCGACCGTCTGCCGCACTTCGAACGCGTGATCGACAAGTGTTGCTTCCTGCACACCATGCGGACCGACCAGTTCAACCACGCGCCGGCGCAGCTGCTGATGCACACCGGCGACCAGCGGCTCGGCTTTGGGTCCATCGGCTCGTGGGTCACGTACGGGCTTGGCAGCGAGAACCAGAACCTGCCGGGCTACGTGGTGCTGGTCTCCGGCGGCAAGGTGCCTAGCGCCGGCAAGAGCGTGTGGGGATCGGGCTTCCTGCCGTCGGTCTACCAGGGGGTGCAGTGCCGGTCGAAGGGCGACCCGGTGCTGTTCCTCTCGAACCCGGACGGCGTCGACGCGAAGCTCCGCGGGCGCGTGATCGAGGCCATCAACCGGGTCAACCAACGCACCCACCAGGAGCTCGGCGACCCGGAGACCGTCACCCGCATCGCGCAGTACGAGATGGCGTACCGGATGCAGATGGCCGCCGCCGACGCGATGGACGTCCGCCGCGAGAGCCAACGCACCAAGGACGAATACGGCGCCCAACCCGGCGTCGAGAGCTTCGCGAACAACTGCCTGCTGGCGCGGCGCCTCGTTGAACGCGGCGTGCGGTACGTGCAGCTCTACGACTGGGGCTGGGACTCGCACGGCGCCGCCGAGAGCGAGGCCCTCAACGGCGGCTTCGCCGACAAGTGCCGCTCGATCGATCAGCCGATCGCCGCGCTGCTGACCGACCTCGAGCGTCGCGGCCTGCTCGACGATACGCTCGTCGTGTGGGGCGGCGAGTTCGGCCGCACGCCGATGCGCGAGAACCGCGGCGGACGCGAGATGCGGTTCATCGGCCGCGACCACCACCCGCACGCGTTCACCATCTGGATGGCCGGCGGCGGCGTCAAGGCCGGCGCCCACGTCGGTGAGACCGACCCCATCGGCTACGAGCCCCTCACCGAGCCGATCCAGGTGCGCGACCTCCACGCCACGCTGCTGCACCAGCTGGGCATGGACCACCAGCGGCTGATCTACCCGCACCAGGGGCTCAACCAGAAGCTGACCGGCGTGAAGCCGGCGAGGGTTGTCGAAGAAGCGCTCGCTTGAATCGGCGACAGGCGCAATGCCGCAGCCCGCCTAGGTCGATAACCGCCCCGTGATCGCGAACCGATATTCGTTTCGCACTTTGCGTAGCGGGTTCTGACCGCTTTGTTTTGTCCAAAAACACGCGCGCAGGGGACAAAACTCGGGGCGTGCCGCCGCCCCGTTTTCTCGTAAGTGGTTTCGTATTAAGCCATTGCGGAATCCTCCTTGGGAACAGGCCGCGGGGTTTTGTCCGTTTCTGGGCGCGCTGCGGGGACAATTGCCGCGCTCGAATCCTCGAACTGCGCGCAGCGGCCCCTCCAGCTGGCGTGCGGTGGGCAAGCGGGCAACCGTTCATTAATCCGCGCGGGGTGGCCGGTTTCAGCAACGAACTGGGGACCAGGACCAGAAAGAACCGCTGACGCTCGCGTTGGGCAAGCCCGCGGGGCAGGCGGCGCGCCGCTGTCCACCCACCGCGAGCCGACGCACTGGTTGGTTGTTTGGTGGTTGGCCTCGCCGTATCATCCCGGATGAACGCGTCGCGGCTGCGACGCCGGGGTCCCAGGGGGAGCCGACTAATGAAACCGATTGATTGGCGGATCGGGCGCCATGCCGGGGCGATTGCTGTCGCCCTGCTGTGGGGCGTTGTCGGCGGCGAAGGACGCGCCGCTAATTTCGTGGTTACCGTTGAGGGGGCCGACGCCATCTACCTCGCGGGGCGCACCGACCTGACTGTCCCCGACCCCTCCGCGCCGTGGACCGGTCCGGGCGACTACCTGGTGCGCCACGGCGGTCCCACCCCAGAGGAAGCCAAGGAGTCCTTCCCGTCGGTGATCAGCGTCGTGGCGGGCGACGTCGTCCGCGTGCTCGACCCGACCATCGGCGGCATCAACTTCTTCAACGGGTTCGGCCCGCCCTACTTTGGTCCGAGTGGCAACACCGCGGCCGGCAGCAATCTCACGGCGTTGGGCGGCCTCAGCGGGTACGCTGGTCCGCAGGGCCCGCTGACCGGCGTGTTCCTCGACGACGCCATCCCCGTCAGCGGCCCGCCCTCGGCGCTCGACTTTAGCCCGGGCGGCCTGGGGCAGGACTTCCTGTCGCTCA
The DNA here is from genome assembly GCF_007859765.1 of Posidoniimonas corsicana. NCBI lineage: Bacteria > Pseudomonadati > Planctomycetota > Planctomycetia > Pirellulales > Lacipirellulaceae > Posidoniimonas > Posidoniimonas corsicana. The sequence goes on along the minus strand of NZ_SIHJ01000005.1, from coordinate 35,117 downwards.
GCCCCGAGATCGGCCAGGTGTTCTTTATCGGCGACGGCGTCACCAGCGGCGGCGTGTTCCAGGAGTTCACCGCCCCGACCGGGGCGACTCGGCTGTTCCTGGGGATCCCCGATGGCTTCGGTTTTAACGGTCCGCCGGGCGCGTACGACGACAACGACGGCTCATACCGGGTGGTGATCGGCGTGAACCAGACGCCCAGCATCCCTGAGCCGCTAGCAATCACCCTGGCGCTGAGTGTGGCAGTCTGGTCGTTGGCGGACCAGGCGGGACGGCGCCGGCGGGCTTCTTGAGGAGGTGGCGGCCGCCAGCTAGGCTAGGCCGGGCGGGGAAACCGCCTTGCCAGGCTTCTGCTTGCAACGCAGGCGGCCCCTAGCGATCGGGTAAACGCTCTCCCACCGGCACGCGGTCTGCACGTGTGTCCGCTCCCGGGGTTCCCGGGGCGTACTCCCGTTGCGCGCTTGCGACCCGATCTTCTATGCCGCAGTCAGACTCTTCTCCCCCGGTCCGCACCTGGAACCTGTCGCCCAAAGCGGTGTCTCAGGCGGTGGTGTGCGCGGCCGGTGGGTACGCGCTGGCCGGCGGCGCCGTGACGGTCGTCGGCTGGGTGTTCGACGTCCCCAAGCTCACCAACTGGTGGGGCGACGGCAACGGCGACGGCGTGAACGACGGCATCTCGATGCTGATGAACACGGCGGTCGCGTCGATGGCCTGCGGGTTGGCCCTGATCCTCCTCACGCAGTACCGCCAGCGTTGGGCCCGCATCATCGGGCAGGGGGCCGCGTGGCTGTCGATCCTGATCGGCGGCCTGACGCTGCTGGAGCACGTGACCGGCGCCAACCTCGGCATCGACACGCTGCTGGCCAACCGCGACTGGGGGCAGGACGCCACCACGTCGAAGATGCGGATGGGGCCGCCGGCGTGCATCTCGTTCACCATCTTCGGCGTGACCCTTCTGCTGATGATCCGCGGCCGCCGCGCCCGGCGGATCGGCAGCATCCTGGCGGTCGCGCCGCTGCTGATCTCCTCGCTGTCGCTGACCGGGTACCTGTTCAACGCCGACCAGCTCTTCGGCATCGCCAAGGTGACCGGGATCGCGCTGCAGAGCAGCACCATCCTGGCGGTGCTGTCGGTGGGCGCGATCGCGGCGTTCCCCGACCGCGGCGTGTCGTCGGTGCTGAGCCGCGACGACATCGGCGGGCGGCTGTTCCGACGCATGCTGGCGCCGGTGCTGATCGTCCCGCCGATTCTGGGCTGGGTGCTGGTGCGGGGCGCCGACGCGGGCTACTACGACGCGCAGTTCAACGCCGCGATGCTGGTGCTGATCGGCGTCGCGGTGTTCGTGGCGCTGCTGTGGTGGACCGCCAAGAACCTTGGCAACTACGCGATCGAGGCGCAGCGCGCGCACAACCACCTGGCGACCATCGTCGAGACCTCACACGACTCGATCATCAGCAAGTCGCTCGACGGCACGATTGTGAGCTGGAACGCCGGCGCCGAGCAGCTGTACGGCTACACCGAGGCGGAGATCGTCGGCAAGACGGTCATGCTGATCACGCCCGAGGAGCGGCGGGAAGAGGAAGACCAGATCCTCGCCCGGCTGAGTCGGGGCGAGCGGATCCAGGACCTCGAGACCGAGCGGCTCCACAAGGACGGGTCGCTCGTGCAGGTGTCGATGTCGGTCTCGCCGGTGCGGGACGAGTCCGGCGCCATCGTCGGCGCGTCGAACATCGCGCGGGACATCACCCAGCGCAAGCGGGCCGACGAGATGATCCGCCGCAGCGAGTCCGACCTACGCACCCTGGCGGACACGATGCCGGAGCTGGCCTGGATGGCGCACCCCGACGGCGACATCTTCTGGTACAACCGGCGGTGGAACGAGTACACCGGCCGCTCGCTGGAAGAAATGCGCGGCTGGGGCTGGCGCGACGTGCACGACCCGGACGTGCTGCCGACCGTGCTCGCCCGCTGGGAGCACAGCCTCGCGACCGGCGCGCCGTTCGAGATGGAGTTCCCGCTGAAGGGCGCCGACGGCAACTTCCGCTGGTTCCTGACCCGCGTGCAGGCCCTCCGCGACGACTCCGGACGCGTGGTCCGCTGGTTCGGCACCAACACCGACATCGACCGCGTGAAACGCGTCGAGCAGCGGCTCCGCGACCAGACCGAGACCCTCGAGCTGCTCAACGAGACCGCCAAGGCGGTTGGCTCGGTGCTCGAGCTGGACGACCTGCTGCAGTTCATAACCGACATCGGCCGCCGGCTGAGCGGCGCGAAGTTCGCCGCGTTCTTCTACAACACCAAGGACGAGCACGGCGACGCGCTGCTGCTCTACGCGCTCTCCGGCGCCGACCGGGAGGAGTTCGACAGCCTCGGCATGCCCCGGGCGACCGACCTGTTCGGCCCCACGTTCCGCGGGGAGGAGATCATCCGCTCGGACGACATCACCCAGGACGAGCGGTTCGGCAGGAACTCGCCGCACAACGGGCTCCCGACGGGCCACCTGCCGGTCAAGAGCTACCTGGCGGTGCCGGTGGCGATCCGCTCCGGCGAGGTGATCGGCGGGTTGTTCTTCGGCCACCCCGAGCCGGGGCGGTTCAGCGAGCAGATCGAACACGTGGTCGCCGGCATCGCTTCGCAGGCGGCGGTGTCGATCGAGAACGCACGGCTCTACGACAACCTCAAGCAGGCCGCCGACGATCGGCTGCGGCTCCTCGAGGCCGAGCGCGCCGCCCGCTCCGAGGCCGAACGCGTCAACGTGATGAAAGACGAGTTCCTGGCCACCCTGTCCCACGAGCTGCGCACGCCGCTCAACGCGATCCTCGGGTGGGCCCAGATCCTCGACCCCGAGTCGTCGGACAAGGACGAGATGGCGGAGGGGCTGGAGATCATCCAGCGCAACGCGCGGACGCAGACCCAGCTCATCGAGGACCTGCTGGACATGAGCCGCATCATCTCCGGCAAGGTGCGGCTGGAGCCCGAGCCGATCAACCCGGCCGACGTCCTCCGCCAGTCGGTCGAGTCGGTGCGGCACTCGGCCGACATGAAGGGCGTGGAGCTGCGGCAGGAGATCGATCCCGACCCGGTGGTCGTGTCCGGCGACCCCACGCGGCTGCAGCAGGTGTTCTGGAACCTGCTCTCCAACGCCATCAAGTTCACGCCCGAGGGGGGCCGGGTGACCATGTCGCTCCGCCGCGACGGCGGCCACGTGGAGGTCGCGGTCAGCGACTCCGGCATCGGCGTGAAGCCCGAGTTCCTGGCGGTGATGTTCGACCGGTTCCGGCAGGCCGACTCGTCGACCACCCGGGCGTACGGCGGGCTCGGCCTGGGGCTGTCGATCGTGAAAAACCTGGTCGAGCTGCACGGCGGATCGATCGAGGCCGCGAGCGGCGGCGAGGGGCAGGGCGCCACATTCACCGTCCGCCTGCCCCTGAAACGCTCGCTGAACTCGGGCCAGCGGTCGCGGGACGACAAGCAGGCCAACGGCCACAGCGGCTTGGACGGGCTGAAGGTGCTTATCGTTGAGGACGAGATCGATTCGCGCGCCCTGCTGCAGCGGATCCTCGGGCAGGCCGACGCGCGGGTGGCCGCGGCCGGGTCCGCCGACGAGGGCATGTCGCTGCTCCGCAGCACGCGCCCGGATGTCATCATCAGCGACATCGGCATGCCGGGCGTCGACGGCTACCAGTTCATGCGGAACGTGCGCGAGCTGCCCGAGTCGGAGGGGGGCCAGACGCCGGCGGTCGCACTCACGGCGCTCTCCCGTTCGGAAGACCGGATGCAAGCAATGATGGCGGGCTACCAGTCGCACATCGCCAAGCCGGTGGACCCGGAGCGGCTCATCAACACGCTGCACGGCCTGATGGCCACTGCACGCAGCGGCAATCTCCGCTAGACTTTCACGCCCCACTCGAATTCCGCAGCAAGGAAGCCGCCGTTAGATGCCCACGCCGAATTTCCACCACGTCCGCATCGTTGTCGCCGAGGACGACCCCGCGTCGCAGACCGTGCTGGTCCGCCTGCTCGACAAGCTGGGCTACCGCGTGGCGTGCATCGTGGCCAACGGCGCCGAACTGCTGGAGCGGTGCCGCGCGGAGCGGTTCGACGTGGTGCTGGCCGACCTGGACATGCCGCGGATGGACGGGCTCGAGGCCGCCGAGGAGATCGCCAAGCTGGGGCAGCCGTGCATCCTGATCTCCGGCCACGCCGACCTGCACCAGATGGTGCTGGAACGCGAGCCGGTGATCTCGGCGCTCTCCAAGCCGGTCGACATGGACCAGCTCCGAGAAGCCCTCGAGGCGGCCCTGCCGTCGCTCGGGTAGGCCCGCGGCGACTAGGCGCGGGGGCTGAACCCCGCCTGGCGGATCAGCTCGCGGAGCCGCTGCGGGGCGATCGGACCCTGGACGACGGCGCGGCCGGGCTCCAGGGTGACGCTGGCGCCCCGCACCTCGGCGTCGGCCCGGAGGGTCGACTCGAGCTTCTGCACGCAGCCGCCGCAGGTCATGCCATCGACGCCGACCGCCTGCGCGTCAGCGGCGTCCGGGTGGGCCGCGCGGCCGCCCAGCCACGCGGCAGCCTCCTCGGCGGCGAACCTGCCGATCAGCGCCAGCAGCACCACAGCACTGAGCACCGCCCACCACGTGGGGGAGTGGTGGTGCAGCATCGCGGTGACGGTCTCGGCCGAGATGACCGCCTCGAACAGCAGCCCCGCGGCGACGCTCCCCACGATGATGACGCCCAGGTAGACCGCCAACGCGCGGCCGCCGAGCGCTTTGCGCACTGCGCCGATCGTCGCGATGTTGGTCGCCGGGCCGGCCATCAGGAAAACCAGCGCCGCGCCGGTCGGCAGGCCGCCGGCGACCAGCGACGCGGCGATCGGCACCGACGCGGTCGCGCACACGTAGAGCGGGACAGAAATCGCCAGCGTCACCGCCATGGCGCCCAGGCCGCCGTAGGCCGACAGCCCGGTCAGCGCGTCCTGCGGCAGCGCTACCGAGATCAACGCCGACGCCACGACGCCGAACACCAGCCACCGCCACAGCGACTTCAGCAGCATCAACGCGTAGCTCAGCACCTCGCGGACGCTCCGCTCGGGCGGGGCCTCGTCGTGGGCGATCGGCAGCGCCGGCGCGGACCGCGTGTTGTCCGCCGCGTCGGCCAGCCAGCCCCCCACCACGCCGGTAACCGCGGCGGCCGCCAGCTTGAAGACCGCGAACGGCCAGCCCAGCATGTTGGCGCTCACCAGCACCGAGTCGACGCCGGTCTGCGGCGTGCTGATCAAGAACCCGACCGACGCCCCGCTCGAGGCGCCCCCCTTGCGCAGGCTCAGCCCCACGGGGATCACCCCGCACGAGCAGAGCGGCAGCGGCACGCCCAGGAGGACACTCTTCACCACGCCCCAGGGCCCCCGCAGCTGCCGGTTGAGCCAGCCGGCGGGTAGGCCGACGTGCAGCAGCCCGCCCGCCAGAGCGCCGAGCAGCAGCCACGGCGCGAGCTCCAGCGTGATGCTCCAGCACTCGATAAAGAATTGGATCGCGGTCTGCACAGCGCCTGCCTGACGGTAGAAGGAGACTCGGCTATTGTAACGTTCGCCCGCTCGGGCGGCCGGGTCAAGTCTGCGACCGTCCGCAGCAGGCTGGCCGCCGCCTAAGTCCCGAACCCGCCACGCAGCAGAGGTGACCTACGAGAGAATCCACCCCGCAGGGCATATCATGACGACGCTTCACACCAACAACCCCGCTCACCTGGCCGCGTTTGTCGCGCTCAACGAGGCCTGGATCTCCGAGCACTTCGAGATCGAGGAAGCCGACCGCCGGCTGGCCGCCAACCCGGGCGCCATCGCGGCTGCCGGCGGCGTGGTGTTCTCGGCGACCGTTGATGGGGCGGTCGCGGGCGTGTGTGCGGTGGTCGCCAAAGACGACGAGGTGCAGGAGTTCATCCGGTTCGCCGTGGACCCCGCGTACCGGGGTTTGGGGATCGGCCGCCGGCTGATCGAAGCAGCCATCGCCTACGCCCGCTCGAACGGGGCCCGGCAACTCGAGCTGTACAGCAACACCAAGCTCACCACCGCCAGGGCGTTGTACGATTCGGTCGGCTTCCGGGTGTCGCGGGAGGGCCCGCACCCGGACTACCGGCGGGTCAACGTTATCATGACGCTCGACCTGTGACCCACTGCGCTACGACGCATGGTCGTCCGCCGGCAGGTCGAGCGCGTCCGTCCAGCCGGACGAGTCGAGCGGCCGCTGGTCGCGTACGGGTTGCTCCAGCCCGGCGCGGCGGGTCAGCTCCGCCCGCAGCAGGTCGGCCAGCCGCGGGTTGCGGACGCCGGTGACAAGCGTCGCCTTGCCGCCCGACCGCAGGTCGGCCAGCACGTGCTGCGTGTGGTAGGTCTCGCCGTTGTCAGAGCTCGCCCGGAACGATGTCCGCAGCCGGATCGCCTTGATGTCGCCGACCCGCATCCGCCGCGCGCGGCGCAGCCCGTACCAGCCGGAGCGGGCGGTCCAATCGTCGCCGCTGATGGTCAACCGGCTGGAGCCGAGCAGCACGCCGACCGCGCTCAGGATGCAGATGGCCGCGATCGGGGAGAACACCACGACAAAGATCCACTGCGCCTCGGTGTACAGCCAGTAGGCCGAGCCGGCCGTGATCAGCCCGAACACCATCAGCGGCAGCGCCAGCTTGCCGCCGCGCAAGGGGGGAACGCCGACCTCCAGCCTGCCGACCGACTCCTGCACGCGGATGCCGTCGTGCCGGGCGAGCTTCGCCAGCGGGACCTCTGGCTGCGGGGTGTCCGGTGCGTGTGCCGTTGGAAGCTCAGCGATGACGCCGTCCCGCGAGTCTTCGGTGAGGAAGACGGGCGTTTCCCATTCGGCTCGGTAGTCCGGGCCGGCCGCTTTGGCGGAGATCAGGAGCCTCCACGTCAGCTTGGTCCGACCGGTTAGCTCGGTAGCGTGCGCGTCGGACGGGATCGTGAAGTCGACCGGCACGGCGGTGCTGCGGGGCTCGCCCGTGTCGAGCGTGTGGAGCACCAGCCGTTCGTCCTGCCAGAGTGTGATGGTCTTGGTCTGCGACTTGCCACTCCGCTTCACGTTGCGTTTCTCTTGGCACAGCAGCCGCACGCGGAACCCCTCGGCCGGCTTCACCTGGGTGGGGATCACCGCGACGCCGGTCAGCTTCCCGCCGATCACGCCAGGCATGGTCGCCAGCCGTAGGCGGGAGGTCCCGTAGCGGAGCGTCCGCCACTGCTCGAACGCCGCCACGCCGGCCACAGCCAGCGCGATGGCGGTCATCGCGGCGATGACGATCCTTGGCGCCGTGCCGCCGTCGTCGACCTGCCACGCGATCCAGGCGGACGGCAGCGTGAACGCCAGCGCCCAGGCGGCGGCCGCCGTCAGCCCCCACGCCTTGGCGGCGTTGTTGTGGGCGATCGACTCGCCCTGCCAGGCCGGGCGCTGCCGCCACGGCTCGTCCGGGTGGAGCTTGGCCAGCCGCAGCGCCGCCCGCTCGCGGCCCGCCATCGGCAGCCCGTACGCCAGCAGGCCCACCCCCACGCCGGTGAACAGCGTGGCGAAGGGTGTGTACATCGCTAGCATGCCGAGCCGCATCGAACGGTCGAGCAGCGCGCGCTCGGGGTTGTCCGGGTCGACGTAGCACGGCGTCGGTCGTTCCCGACGCATCGCTTCCTGGAGCCGGCTGTGCATCCGGTGGTGGTAGCGGCCGATGTTGTCCGATCCGGTGAACACGCCGACCCGGTCGCCGTGCAGGCGGCGGCCCTTGTAGGTGTATTCGTAGCTGGCCACGACGCGGTACGACGTGCTGTCGCTGTCGCGTTTCACCTTGAGGTCAACCGACTCGATCACGGCGGTGGTCTCGTCCCACTGCTGCGCGTCGAGCCACGTGCTGATCGCCGACACGTACCACCACGCCACCATCAGCCCAAAGCCGGCGAACGGCAGCGCGAACAACGCCAGGCAGCCCGCTCCGAGCTGAAGTCCGCCTTCGTTCTGGTTGGGCTTCTTGCTCGCCATGGCGGTGGGGTCGGGCCGTGGATGAGTGGGCTGCATGCGGGCAACCGGCAAACGCTGCAGAAGCCTACCCTACCAGGCCGTTCGCGTAGAGGGGAAAGCCGTATTGCCCGCAGATTCGGGACGCGGCGGCGAATCTTGCCATTTCGTTCTGCCGTCCGACTATCGCAACTATAATGACTGGATTGGGCTGCTGTTGATCCCGCCTCTAATCCCCCCCGCCGCGATGCCCCTCCGCTCATTGATGGCGGTGCTCCTGCTGACCCAGAGCGCCGCCGCGTTGACCTTCACCGCCGAGTTCGACGCGCAGTTCGTCCTGCAAGACCACGCGCCCGGCGCCGCTCAGCCGACGTACGCCCAGACCGTGCCGGTCGGCATCGAAGTGGTCACCGACCTGCAGACGGTTTCGTACCGTGTGAGCTGGGACTTAGAGGACGTGCGGTTCACGCCCGACGGCGCCGCGGCGCCGCTATACGTCTCGTCGGCGGGCGAGATCACCCCGGTCGCGGACCTGGGGGTGCTGGACGACAACGCGATCTGGATCTACCTCGAGAGCCCGGACGTGCTCTACGCCGGCGGCTGGGAGGTCCGCACCGACGCGGCCGACGGCGCGCTCGTCAGCCAAGCCGCGGCCGGCGCCGTCACGCAGGAGACCGGCTCGTTCACCAACCTGATCTTCGACAACTCGGGCCCCGCCGAGGGCCTCTCGCTGGAGGGGTTTGCTCCGCCGCTCGCGCAGCCGCTCGGCGATCCGGTGGGCGGCTACAGCCTGGCCATCGACATCTCATCGCCCTACTTCCTGCTGACTCAGACGCTCAGCGGCGACATGAACTCCGATGGCCAGGTCGACTCCGCCGACTACACCGTGTGGCGCGACGCCGACGGCCCGCTCAAGGACCGACTCACCAGCTACGACGACTGGCGGTCCAACTACGGCGGCCAGGTTCCGTCCGCCGCCGCTGCTTCGTCGGCGCCAGAACCGGCCGCGGCCGGCCTGCTGGCGGTCGGCCTGTTGGCGTCGCTGCGCCGTCGTCGGCGGATCGGCTAGCGGTCAGGCCAGGAACCGCTGCGCCGTCGACAGCACCGCCGGCGCGTAGTCCTGCTGGACGTACATGTTGATGTAGGCGGACATCTGGGCCTCGCCGCTGACGCTGGCGGCGAAACACTCGCGGAACTCGCGGTCGTCGAGGTGGCTACGCTCCTGCAGCTGCAGCACCGGCATCCGCCAGAGTTGATGGTAGAGCCGCTGGCTGTTGCGTAGGCAGTACGGGTGCCACACCCGGTCGGTTATCATCCGGCTCAGCTTGATGCCGCTCGGCACCGCGGCGGCGATCGGCGCCAGGATGAGCAGGGCGACGAACCATTCCGGCGCGTTCCGTGGGAACACCGCCTGCTCGAAGCCAACCAGCAGCGACACGACCAGCATCGCCGCACCGAGGTAGCATGCCCCTTGCGCCGCGCGGTAGACGATGGTCAGCAGCGTCCACTTCCAGCCCTCCCAGCCCCCGTTGGTGTCGCGGTCGAGGTGCGCCATGAGCGTGTACACGCGGTTCTGCCAGTTCGGCCGCGGCCCGCTCTCCTCCTTAGGCGGCGGGGCGTTGCGCTCCCCCACGTCCCACGACACCCACCTCCACAGCGGGAAGAAGTGCTCGTGCAGGTCGTTGTCCGAGAGCGGGAAGGCGGCCATCAGCGCGTCGAGGTCTTCGGTGATCGCCACCTGGGCCGCCACCACCGCGCGGTCGCCCTCCTGCTGGTCCTGCAGGAAGTAGTCGCGCAGCGCCGCGTCGAGCCGCCGGCAGAGCGGGTGCTTGGCCGCAAATCGCTGCCGCACCGCCCGGTAGTCGCGCATCACGCCCAGCATGTCGAGGTCGGCCTCGAGCCAGGGCGGGGCGTGCTCGAAGTTGGACTCCAGGAAGTCGAGCGCCTCGCCGGGCCACGGGTGGTCGCTCGCCAGCAGCGAAGCCTTGGCCAGCTGGATGTAGAACGCCATCCGGCCGGCGATCCGCTCGTCACGCAGCTCGCGCTCGCACTGCTGCAGCAGCCGCGCGACGCGCTCCACCGGGTCGCCGTCGGTCGGCGCCCGCAGCAACGCCAGCCAGAGCGGCTCGGTCAGCGGGTAGAACGAGTCGTCCTCGGCGACGCGGGCGAGCGCGGGCAGCAGCGTCTCCTCGGCGCCGTCGGGCAGCGGGCCGCGGAGGTAGTCGTGCAGAAGCCGCCACAGCGGGCCGCTGTCCGGGTGCTTGGTGAGCCCGCTCAGCAGCCACTCGGCGAAGCGGAGCGGCTTGCCCCGGTCGACAACGTCCGACATCACCGCCAGCGCGTAGTACTCGTACGGGCTCTTCTCCGGCGCCGCCGCGAGCTCGGCGTACAGCTCCTGGGGAGAGTCGCGATCGAGCCGCTCGTCCAGAACCTCAGACGGGGTCTTCTCCGCCGGCGTATCCGGCGGCTGGTGGATGATCTCGTACTGGGGCGCGTCACCCGAGGGCGAGGAACCTTCGGGGGCCGCTGTGGCGGGTGGCTGGCTGTTGTTGGCCGCGGCGTTCCAGTTGATCGGCGCCTGCGGCGCAGCGGCCGAGGCGTCGCCGTAGCGGAGCCGCTCGTCCAGCGACTCGTACGCGGCGCGGATCCGCTGGAACTCCTCCGGCGCCTTCTCCGGCTTGAACCGCCGCAGCAGCTTGTTGTACGCCCGCTTCAGGTCCTTGCGGTCGATAGGGTTGGACAGGCCGAAGAACCCGGCCGCGTCGTGCGGCAGTAGCGACCAGTCGGGCGGCGGTTCGTCGGATGGGCTCAAGTGGCTATGAACGGGGCGGGGTGAAGCGGCGCGGCAGCGATCTGTCTGCTAGCCATGGGGGCGTGGCTGGTGGGAGGCGCCAGACGACAGGGCGATTGCGAGGGATCGTGGGGGATTGATGGGAGGCTACTCGCTGTCCCACGGGGAGGAGGCCTCAGCTTCGTCAGGTTTCGGCGCGTCCTGACGGTGCTGAGCGTGAAGGAGGCTAAGCTGCTGGACGTGCCGCAAGCGCTGGGCCTCGGTGGGGATGCTTAGCCGCTTGCTAATTCGCCCCCAGGACTCGTTGGAGTCCTCGCGCAAGCTTGGGGGACGACGCAACTGCTGCCCTGCGAGTTCGTCGGCAATATTGTCGAGCGCTTGGGCGATGACGGGACCTGGGGCCTCGAACTCCAGCAAGACCGTTTCATGCAGCGGCTCTTGGTCTTCGGTATCAACGCCGTCCGGGGTGGGCTTGAAACGAAACTTCCACACGCGGACGCCGTCTTTCTCGCCCAGGCTGATCCGAATCTCACCGGTGGTCGCCGAGCTGCGGGTGATCTTGGCGTTTCGTCGCCCACCAACAGTCCACGGCGAGCCGTGGTCTACCCTGAACGGGGAGCCGCGGGGCGGTGGTGGTGGGGTGGCGTAACGCGGTCGAGGGAAGCGTCCACGACCTAGCCGGTCGCTGAAACTTTCTTCACCCGCAGTCGCCATGCCGTCCCATGGGCTCCCGCTCGCCTCATCATCGAGTGGCGTTGCGGCGGGCTGGGGAGGAGGGTCATTGGCCGCGGTCTCCACCCGCTTCTGGGCTTCGGCAATGTACTGGTCGTGCAGTTTCTTGAGGCCGTAGTAGAACCGGAGACGCGCGATCTCGCGTCGGTCGGCTCGGTTGAAGCCGGGCATCGTTGGCAGGGGGTATTTGTAGTCTGCAATCAGACGTTGGATCTCCTCATCGATGGCCGGCGGCGCCATGTAGAAAGCAATGACCTCAGGCTGCTGGAGGGGATCGTACTCGCCGGTTCTGCGGTTGGACGGGGTGGGCTGGAATGAGAACTGGTAGGTTTGGGCGCCGAATAGGGCGTCCGTCGAGAACCAGCTGACAAGCTCGGTCTGCTCCGCTGTGTTGGGGCTGAGCCGCAGGTCGGGTCTTGGGAACGTCACGTCGGGTGGCGTCACGGTCACCGTCGGCGGTTTGCGCGCCGGCTGCTCTTCATCGCCGAAGCGGCTTAGTGCGCGCAGCGCCGGCAGGACGATGAAGATTACAATCACCGCGACTACCCAGCCGGGGGTCGCCTTCTCGCTGGCGCTGCCTGCGGCCGCCGCACCGCCGGACCTGTGCTTCTGCTTCGTCAGCGCGTCCAGCCACGGCCGCTCCAGCGCGCACAGGGCGGGCGCCTGCTTCTCGAGCAGCCGGATCATCCGCACGCCCGACTTGCGGAGCTTGCGGTTGCCGAACGAGTTGAGCACCCGCTCGCGGAGCACGGCCGTGTCGCGGGCGGGCGAGACCAGCACCTCTTTAAAGCACGCCAGGAAGTCCGGGTTGAAGTCGCGGTGGCCGGTGAGCTGCGGCAGCACACTCCGCGACGCCAGGATAGTCCGCAGCCGCTCGGCCGCCGACCGCAGGTCGGGGTAGTCGTCTAGCTTGAGCCGGGCGAGACGCTCGGAAAGCTCCGGCAGCGGCGCGGTGAACGCCGTGGTCCGCAATGCGTCGAGCTCGCTGCGGAGCCGCTGACGCTCCTCGCCCGTGTCGACGCCGGCGGACGCCGCGGCGCGGGGCCTGAGCCGCAGCGCCCGGGCGCGCTCGGCGACAATACGCTCGCTCTCTTCCCACGGGTTGCGGGCGAGCTGGCGTTTGAGGTACGCGCGGACCTTCGGGTCGGCGGGGCTACTCACGCGGCGGACCCTCCTCGCCGTCGGCGGTTGGGTCCGCCTCGGGGTTGAAGCCGAGGGCCGAGAGGGTCTGCAGCAGCGTCTGCCGCGCGGACTCGACCGGCTCGCGCTCGCCGGCCGCCATCGCGTGCTCCAGCGCGTCGATGGCGGACTCCAGCTGCTCGCGTTGGAACGGGCTGACCTCGCCGACCAGCCGCTCGCCCAGCCGCAGCAGCCGCTGGTTGACCATGTCGTCGCGGGGGTAGTACTTGAGCCGCTGCATCCGCTCGAGCGCCTCGGCCAGCTCGTCCTCGGCCAGTTCCGACGCGTGCGAGGTGATCACCGTGCGGAACCGCTTCGCGGCGCCTTCGGCGTAGGCCTCGACCTCGAGGATCCCGTTCAGGTCGTACGTGAAGCGGGCGTACACGGCGTGTCCAGCCGGGCTGGGGGGGATGCCGGTCACCTCCAGCGAGCCGATCTTCAGGTTCTTCTCCACCATGCGGTGCTCGCCCTGGTAGACGTCGAACCGGACGGTCGGCTGGTTGGCGACAATGGTGAAGAAGGGGTGCTCCTTGCTGACCGGGATGGTGGTGTTGCGGTGGATGATGGGCTGGTAGTAGCCGTCCCGCAGCTGGGCGCCTAGCTCCTTGGAGTAGTTGACGCCCAGCGTGAATGGGCAGACGTCGGTCATCACCATGTCATCGACCGCGCGGTCGTCGGCGATCAGCGCGGCCTGCACCGCCGCGCCCAGCCCGACCACCTGGTCCGGGTCGAAGCGGGTGAGTGGCTCGCGGTCGAAGTACACCGAGACGAAGTCGCGCAGCGGCCGCATCCGCGTGGCGCCGCCGACCAGGATGATCTCGTCGACCTCGTCGCGGCTGGTGCGGCCGTCGCGCAGCGCCTTGGCGATGGGGCCTTCTATTCTCTCCAGCAGCGGCTTCACGGCCTTGGCGAACGCCTCGCGGGTGATCTTCACGCCGCGTGCGTCCGGCGGCACGACGCCGTCGTCGTCCGGCAGGCGGACGCGGGCGTCGTCGTTGGCGGCCAGCTCGCGCTTGGCCTGCTCGCACTGCTGGCGGAGCCGCGCGGTGCGTAGCGGGTACCGCATCTCGGCCACCTCGAGCTGCTGGCCGTCGTTGGCCAGGATGGTGGCCACCAGCCGGTTGGTGAAGTCCTCGCCGCCCAGCATGCTCTCGCCGGCGGTGCTGATGATCTCCAGCGTGCCCTCGAAGACCTCCATCAGCGTGACGTCGAACGTGCCGCCGCCCAGGTCGACCACCAGCAGCTTCTTCTCTGCCTGGCGGTCGTGGAAGCCGTAGCACAGGGCCGCGGCGGTCGGCTCGTTGACGATCCGCCGCACCTTCAGCCCCGCCAGCTGGCCCGCCAGGCGGGTCGCCTTGCGCTGGTTGTCGTTGAAGTAGGCGGGCACGGTGATGACCGCCTCGGTGACTTCTTCGCCGAGGAAGCTCTCGGCGTCGTGCTTGAGCGAGCCCAGCACCAGGCTCGACAGCTCCGGCGCGGTGTACTCGGCGCCGGCCAGGGTCACCTTGTCGCCGCCGCCCATCAGCCGCTTGAACGTCGAGGCGCACCGCTCAGGCCGGGTGACGCGCAGCTCGCGGGCGGCCTCGCCGACCAGGATCTGGCCGTCGTCCAGCACGCCAACGACGCTCGGCGTGAGCGTCTTGCCCAGCGAGTTGGGGACCAGCCTTGGCTCGCCCTCGGAGAACACGGCGCACAGCGAGTTCGTCGTGCCCAGGTCGATGCCGATAATCTGACTCATTCTGCCCTCAAGACGCGGCCCTGCGTAACTAGGTTCAGGGTACTCGCGGGCGGCCGCCGGGGCAACGTCTGCGCCGCGCGTCGGGTTGGCTTATACTGGGGGCCCTGTTCCTGTGGTAGTTGGGGAGTCGGCAATGGCGAACAACGCACCCGCCCGCGTGATCCTGATGCTGCTTTTGGCAGCGGGCCTGCCTGGCGCCTGCGCGGCCGACGACGGCGCGGCGATCCCGCTGATCTTTGACACGGACCTCGGCAACGACTGCGACGACGTGCTGCCGCTCGGGATGATCCACGCGCTCTGTTCGCGGGGCGAGTGTGAGCTGCTGGCCGTCACGATCACCAAGGACCACCCGTACGCCGCCCCCTTCGCCGACGTGGTGAACACGTTCTACGGGCGGGGCGATGTGCCGATCGGCGTGTGTGGCAGCGGGGTCACGCCGGAGGAGGGGAAGTACAACGGTCTGTGCGAGTCCGCCGACGCCGACGGACCTCGCTACCCGCACGACCTCGGTTCGGGGCGCGAGGCGCCGCCGGCGGTCGAGGTGCTGCGGAGGACGCTCGCCGCGGCCGAGGACGGTTCGGTGGTTGTCTGCCAGGTGGGCTTCTCGACCAACCTGGCCGACCTGCTGGAGTCGGCGCCCGATCAGCACAGCCCGCTGGCGGGGCGGGAGCTGGCGGCCAAGAAGGTGCGGCTGCTGTCGGTTATGGCGGGCGCGTTCGCCAAGGTCCCCGACGACTCCACCGGCCAGCCGCGTGAGCACTACGAGTACAACGTGGTGATGGACATCGCCGCGGCTCAGAAGCTGTGCGCCAATTGGCCGACGCCGATCGTGTGGAGCGGCTTCGAGGTGGGGCTCAACCTCCGCTACCCGCACGAGAGCATCGAGCGGGACTACCGCTACGCGGACCACCACCCGCTGCCCGAGGCGTACCGGCTGTACAACCCGCCGCCGCACGACCGCCCCACCTGGGACCTGACGTCGGTGCTGTACGCGGTCCGACCGGACCGCGGCTACTTCCGGTTGTCGCAGCCGGGGCGGGTGAGCATCGCCGACGACGGCCTCACACGCTTCGAGCCGGGCGGGGGCCGCGACCGCTACCTGATTGTGGACGAGGCGACGCGGCCGCGGGCCATCGAGGCGATGGTGCAGCTCGCCAGCCAGCCGCCCGGCGGGTGATGCGCCGCGGCTGGTTGTTCAGCTCCGCGGCTACTTGTTGAGCTTCGCTTCGGCGGCGGCCAGCTTGGCCTGCTTCTCCTCGTCGGTCATCTTCTCCCACGAGGCCAGGCAGTCCTTGCAGCAGAACTTGACCGTCTTGCCCTGGTAGTCGACCGTAACCGCCTCGTCGACCGCTTCTCCGCTGATCGGGCAGACGCCGTCCACCACGATCACCTCGGACGTCTCACCGTCCGCGGCGCCGGCGGCGGGCGCCGAGGTGTCGCTCGAACAACCGGTAACGAGGGCGCCAAGCACCAACGCCAGAACACAAGCACGCATGTCAGACTCCCTCCGGATGCCTTGTGGGGAATGCGGTCGGGCCGGGCGCCGCGCCGCTGCGCTAGATGATAGCCCTGCGATTCAGGAGGCCGCAAGTGGCGTGCGGGCGGGGCGTCAGTTGGCGGGCTCCAGCGGGTCGGCGAACCAGTCGACCGTCACGGCGTAATAGAACGAGCGATCGGACGGCTGCTTTGCGTCCCCGTTGAAGCCGGTAAGGGGCGCCAGCAGCAGCGTCTGCCCCTTCTTCAGGCGGCAGCGGGCGGAGAGCGACTTGCGGTCGATGCGGGGGGTCTGAACCACGATGTCCTGGCCCGGCAGCTTGGCCTCGCCCACGCGGCCGATGTGCGTCAGCACGAGCCGGCAGTTGAGGTCAACCGTGTCGGCGTCCACCATCCGGGGCCGCACGTCGACGCGGGCGCCCTCGGGCAGCACGGCGATGGTTGGCTGCGCGGCGGTGGCGTGCTCGCCCTCGACGTACTCGACCCCAACGACGAAGGGCGTCTGAGAGCGGTCGATCACCATCGCTTCTTGCCCGTTAAACAGGGTCACCTTCGGCGCGCTGTAGGGAGAATCGCCCCGACCGGTGGAGGCGGCCCTCATCAGGCGGTCGGTAGCAGCCGACGACAGCCGCACCGCCAGGTGCGGCGCGTACTCGAAGCTAACTGACTCGGTCGACAGCGAGATTTCTTCGGCCGCGTGCTCATCGCCGGAGAACTCGCCCGACGACGGCAGGGGAGGGTCCACGGTGCTGTCGGTCGGGGGGAACACGGTGACCTTTTTCCAGTCGACATCGGGCAGGCTCTCGACGTCCTCGGCTCTGAACACCCGCGTGGAGACCACCACCTGCCAGGTGTGCCCGAACCGCTCGGCATCGCCCAGCAGGTTGGCGAAGAACCGGTGTCCCTCCCTGGTTGATCGCACCAACACCCGGTTGGAGCCCGCTGGCCGCAGCACGCGGTGCTCGCCGTCGAACAGGTGCAGGTACTTCAGCAGCCACTGCTGCGGTTCCTGTTCTTCCGGCCGAACCTCGGCGATCTTGGCGACCGCGTCGGTGAGGTCGTAGCTTTCGTGCAGCAGTTCATCATCAACCGCGTCAGTACCTGGCGGGATGGTCCAGCTGTACGGGCTGACCTGCTTCGGCAGAACCGCCGCGGGGGCGTTGGAACGCGACACCGCCGGATCGGTCAGCGTCGCGACCGCGACCACCGCCAGCAACGCGACGCCCACCAGCTTCGGAACGCGGCGCTGGCCGGGCGTGGGTTCGTCAAGCGCCTCGATGCGGGCGCCGAGTTCACGGGCCGACCGCGCGAACCAGAGGCCCACCAGCCCGGGCGCCGGCGCGGGCTTGGCCGAGGCGAAGCGGAGCAGCAGGTCGGCGTACGACGTGAGCTGCGACGCGGGCAAACGGCGGCGGACCGCCTCGTCACACGCCTGTTCGCGGTAGCGCTCGTAGCGGCCCAGGGCGAGCCACGCGATCGGGTTGCACCAGTGCAGCGCCCGGATCGGGGTCAGCAGCCACGCGACCAGGCAGTCACGGCGTCGCAGGTGGGCCGCCTCGTGCAGCGCGATCATGCGGAGCTCGGCGGTGGAGAGTTCGCTATCGAGGGGCAGGCAGAGCGTCGGCCGCAGCACCCCAAACAGCGCCGGCGCACCCAGGCCCGGCACGCGCTTGATGCGGGGGCGGCAGACGCCGACCTCGTCGCACGCGTGCAGCACCACGTCGACCGTTGCGTCCGCGGTTTCCTCAGCGCTCGAATGGAGGCGCCACGCGAACCGGGCCGACGCGTACGCCGCCCGCAGCAGCACCCAGGCCACGCCGGCGGGCCAGGCGAACATCAGGGTCCAAAAGATGATGTCGTCCCAGTCCGGGCCGCTCCGCCGCGTGGGGCGCGCCGGCTGAGCGCTTGCCGGTGTGCCGGAACTGGCTCGCTCCCATTCGGCCGCCCTCGATGGCTGATCGCCCGTCATCGGGCTCGCCTGCGTTCCGTTCTGTGCCTCGGCGACCGCGGCGGCAGGCTGCGCTCGTTCGAACAGGCTCCAGACCCGCTGCACGCTCAGTGCGCTGTCGGGGCCGGTGGGCATCACCAGCCGGGCCGCGACCAGCAGCCACAGCGCCGCGCGGATCCCTGGCGAGAGGCGCCGGCCGGCGAGCCGGTCGACCAGCCACACCAGCAGCACAACCGCCACCGCGGCGATCGCGGCGTTGGCGATCCCCTCGAAGAGCTCTTCGACAGGGTGGATGAAACCTCGCATGATCGAACCTTCCTTGGGTTGGCAACCGGGGGCTAACGCCCTGCGGCTAGTGCCAGTGGCACGAACAACGTTCCTGTAGCGGGGCCGTTGGGTCCGCACGAAACCCTTCGTAAACTGCGGGATTCGTGCTCACGCCCGAGTGCATCACAGGAAGCCATTTTAGGGAGAGCGTACTAGTAGGATCGCACGGGAACCTGGGGGCGACTCCCCGCTAGTCGGCGGACTTCTTGTCGAGCAGGCGGCGGAGCTCGGCCACCTCGTCGTCGGTTAGCTTGGAGTTCTTGACCAGGTGCATCAGGGCCGGCGCGGCCGAGCCGCCGAACACGCGGTCGAGGAACGAGCGGCTGGCCCGCCGCACGCAGTCGCCCCGGCGGGCGGCGGCGCGGTACAGGTACCGCTTGCCATCCCGCTCGAACGTGAGCGCCTGCTTCTTCACCAGCCGGTGGAGCATGGTCTTGATGGTGGCGGGCGACCAGTCGTTGGCGGCGGACAGCCGGTCAACCACCTGCTGCGCCTCGACCGGCTGGTCGTCCCACACGACGTTCATCACCAGCCACTCCGCATCGGAGATAGCGACGCTGTCTGCCACGGCGGGTTCCTCAGGTGCGGGGGCGAATCCTTCGTCTGCGGGGCACCATAGATTACATATGTAAACGGAGTCAAGGCGGATCGACCGGGCCGCCCAACCTGCTTCGCACATCCTAGGTGACCCCCGCCGCCCTGTTGGACTTTGACGGTGCGGGAAGATCGTCGGTCGTCATAACCGCTAATCCTGCTAGATCGAGCGGTTTGCAGGACTGTGGCGCCGATCCCTCCTAAGGTTCCTGTGGCAGGAGTAATGCAGGTTGCGCCGCGCAGCCGGCGGGAAGACCCCCTGAGAGCACTCGCGGAGGCGATTGTGGTGAAACACGGCTCAATGGCGTTGGCTCAGGTGTTGGTTTGCGCGTGCTCCTTGCTGGGCGCCGCGCCGACGCCCGATGAGGCTGGGGACATGGTCGAGGTCTCCCGCCTGCAGCTCGACGCGATCCAGGAGGAGCTGAAGTCCCTACGTGAGCGGGATGCGCAGCGCGAGGCGGACCACAACGCGCTCATCCAGCGTCTGGACGCCGACGACAGCTGGCTCACGTCGCAGTGCAGCTGGGGAACGGACATCGGCTGCGACAGCGTTACCTGCGGGAGCTGCCTGGATGATTCGGGCTGTTGCGGAACGTGCGGCGCCGGTTGCTGCTGCGGCTGCAGCGGCTGCTACTCCTGCCTGTGTCCCACGCCCGAGGCGCCCTGCGTCGACTGCCCGCGGGTCTCGACGCTGAACCCCTTCTACAATGTCAGCGTGTTCGGGACCCTGACCGCCGACATGCTGTTCAGCGAGGCCCGCCCTGTTTCGCCGGGCACGCCCTACTTCTTGGCGCCGGGCGCCATCGCGGGGCGGGACGACAACACGTTCGACCTGCACGGGCGGCAGAGCTCGCTGGGCGCGGCCTTCACGGGCCCTCGGATCGGCGGCTGGCAGACGGGCGGCCAGGTGCTGGGCATCTTCTACAACGACAACGTGCTGGCGGACAAGTACGGCTTCCTGCCGATGCTGGCGTTCGGCGAGGTGCGGAACGACGACTGGCGGTTCGCGGCGGGCCTGCAGTTCGACGTGTTCAACCCGCTGCTGCCGACCATCCTCCCGTTCTCAGCGCTCTCCGCCTCGGGCAACTCGGGCAACGCGTTCCGCGGCCAGGTGCGGCTCGAGCGGTACTTCAACCCCAGCAAGCAGGTGCAGTGGACCGTGCAGGGCGCGCTGAGCGAGCCGGTTCCAACAACGGTCGACCCCACGTTCGGCATCAGTGAAGACAACGGCTGGCCCAACGTCGAGGGGCGCCTGGCGTTGGCGCTTGGCGCGCCGCAGGGCGCCGCGGCCATTCGAGGTGGGCGTGTCCGGCATCGTCGGACAGGTCCGCACCACCCCGCTCCCGCCCGACCCCCAGGTGGTGGCCGACGTGTGGGGGCTGGGCGCCGACGTCCGCTGGCGGGTGAGCCCGATGTTCGGCTTCGCGGCCGAATACCACACCGGGCGGGGGCTCGGCACCTACAACGGCGGCATCCTCCAGATGGTGAACGTCGACACCCTGAATTCGATCCGCACGAGCGGCGGATGGTGCGAGGCCTACGTGTACCTCACGCCCTGCCTGCACAGCCATTGGGGCTACGGCATCGACGACCCGCGGGACGCCGACGTGACCGCCGACCCGTTGGCGTTGGGACGCGTGCAGAACGACACCTACTTCGCCAACCTGCTCTGGGACGCGAACAAGGTCTGCCGGGTCGGCTTCGAGTTCACCTGGCGTGAAACGATCTACCGGTCGCTGCCAGAGAATTCGGGCGCCGGATTCCACTCCCAGGTCCGCTGGAGTTTCTAGCGTTCGGGAAATCGAGGTGACAGCGCCTTCGCTGGTCGGCCCGCCAGTGCGTACTCGCGCTACCGCGACTCGACCCAGCGGATGATCCGCAGTCCCTGCACACGGCCCGACTGGTAGGCGGCCTCGATCTCTTCCGCGGTGGCCGGGCGGTTGTAGACGCGGGCGTCGTAGGTCTGGCCCTGGTAGTAGCCGTCAACGCCGTACGAGCTGCGGGCGATGTAGTTGGTCGCGCGGACGGCGTCGCTCGGCGTGCCCATGACGTCGGTCGCGACCGACTCGCCGTTGACGTACAGCGTGCCCAGGCCAGTGGAGTCGAGCGTGAACGCGTAGTGCTGCCACGTGCTGTTGGTGATGGCGTCGGCCGCGTACATCCGCTCGACCGCGCTGAGGCTGCCGTCGTGGTTGGTGGCGGCCAGCGTGCTGGTCGTTTCGTCGCGGGCGAGCACCAGGTTGTCGACGTCCTCGCCGTTGCTCAGCTCGAGGAAGCGGGCCCAGTAGGGCGCCGCCGACGGCTTGCCCCACGCCATCAGCGTGACGCCGCGCGAGAAGTCGGTCGAGTAGCTCGGCAGCTGCACGTGGCCGTCGACGCCGTCAAACGACGCGGCCTGCAGGTTGCTCACCGGCCCGGCGCCCCCCAACGCGACGCCGCCCGCGTAGGTCCCGTGCTGCTGCATCAGCGACGAGTCGACCGCCACCGAGCCGCTCGACTCGTCCAGCTTCCACTGCCCGACCAGCCCGTAGAGCTCGCCGATCTCGCTCAACGAAAGCGGTCGGTTGTAGAGCCGCACGTCGTGCAGCCGGCCCTGGAAGTTGGCGTCGGCGCCCCAGTTGCTCCGGCCGATGAAGTTGTCCGCACGCTGCTCGCTCGAGGGCACGCCGATGGTCGCCGTGGTCAGCTCGACGCCGTCGCGGTACAGGGTCGCCTGCCCCTGGTGGTCGACCACCGCGACGTAGTGGCGCCACTGGTCGTTGGTGAGGCCATCGGTGGCGGTGATGATTTGTGACCCGCCGAGCGACCCGCCGTACAGGTGCACGGTCAGGTCGTTGGAGGTCGACCGCCGCCCGAACAGCAGGTTGTCGCCGCCGGCGCCGTTGCCGAGGTCGACGAACCGCTCCCACACGCCGTTGGAGGTTGGGCGGGCCCAGCACGACAGGGTGCACCCGTCCTGGAAGTCGACCGCCAGGTCTGGCAGGTCGACGTAGTCGCCCGCGCCGTCGAGCTCGGCCGAGTTGGCGCCGTCGCCGGGGTAGGGCCCCGCGGCCGCCAGCGCCGGTCCGCCGTTGTACGTGCCGTCGTTGCCGGCGCCGGATGAGTCGGCCGCGGTGGTCCCGCTGGCCTCGTCGAGCCGCCAGTGGCCGATCAGCCCGTACAGCGCGGCGATCTCTTCCTGCGACAGGATGCGGTTGTAGATCCGGACGTCGTCCAGGTCGCCCACCAGCGCCTGCGACTCTACGAACCCTCCGCCGACCGAGTCCTGCTCCTCGCCGAGGATCAGGCCGTTGGCGCTGACGGAGAAAGTCCCCGTCCGCGCGGGGTACGAGAGCGTGCCGGCCGACTGGCCGTTGATGAACAGCTCGGCGGCGCCGCTGGCGCGGTCGTGCGTGAACACGAAATGCCGCCAGCGGTCGTCGGCGATCGAGTTGATGCCGAGTGACTTGTTGGTCCCATCCAGGTAGGGCGTGAAGGTCTTGTGGTTGCTGAAGAACAGCAGGAACGAGTTCGCCTGGGAGAACGTCGCGTTGGCGCCGCTGAGCACCGCCTGCTCGCCGGTCTTGGAGGTCCGCATCCACCACGCCACGGTCGCCTCGGTCTGCCCGTCGATGGCGCCGTGGGGGATGCGGACCCGGTCGTGGCCGGTGTCGGCCGCCAGCGTGACGCTGTTGGTCCGCGCCCCCTGGCTGCCCAGATAGGGGGCGTTGAGGTAGTCGCCGTCGTTGCCGCTCGGTGACGAGTCGTAGGCGGTGGCGCCGCTCTCTTCGTCCAGCCGCCAGTGGCCCATGAAGCCGAACAGCTCGGCCACCTCGGCGTCCGACAGCGGCCGGTTGTACACCCGGATGTCGTCTAGGGCGCCGGTCAGCTGCATCGCGTAGTAGGTGGTGTCGACGTCGCCGGCGACCGTCCGGGTCCCCACGTCGTAGACGGGCGACCCGCTGGTGGTTCCGCTGCCGGCCAGCTCGCCGTCGATGTAGATCCGCAGCGACTTGGTGGCGTTGTCGAAGGTGGCGGCGTAGTGCCGCCAGCCGGCGCCCACCTGGCTGCCGCCCGACGCGGTCACGTACTGCAACGCCGAGCCGTTCCAGTACGCCACGGCCGGCGAGCCGCTGCCGCTGTAGTGGGACAGCAGCGCCACACAGTCGCCGACGCTCACCACGGCGGCGCCGTCGGCTTCCGTGCCCGTGGTGTCGGCCCAGCCGGCGACGGTCCAGCTTGCCGGTTCGCCCAGCTCGTCCGTCACGGCCACCCTGCCGCCGGCGCCGGTGCTCAGGCCGTTCTTCCGCGGCGCGGCGGTCCAGGCGGTCGTTCCCGAAACGGTTCCGTCGCGGGTGTAGGGAGAGGAGTCCGTGGCCGTCGCGCCGCAAGTCTCGTCGAGCTTCCAGTGCAGCAGCAGGTCGGTGTCGTCGCCGGCGGAGGCCCAGCTCAGCGCGTTCTGCAGGATCAGCAGGCCGTCGGCGTTGAGCGACGACCAGCTGAACGTGTAGCCCCAGGGCATGCGCACGCGGCGGCCGCTGGCGGTGCTGTTGCTGTTGTGGGTGTTGGCCAGCGCGCCGCCGGCCTCGAGGACGCCGAGCGACAGCCCGTAGTTCTGGTTGGCCAGCACCGTCATCCCCGTGGCGATCGTGCCGTTGTTCGCGGACAATTCCTGCGCGGACGAAACGATCGTCACCGTTCCAGGCGCGAGGCCGGCGGTAACCGTGTGCGAGTTGTCCACCGACTCGATCGTGCTGGCCGAAACGTTGTACCCTTCGGCGCTCACGTAGCCGAACTCCTCGTCCAGGCCGTGCGTCTCGCTTACGACGCCGCACCCTGCCGTGCGGAGCTTGTAGAGGAGCTCGTGATCGTCCACGGTGCTGCCGGCGAAGGCCACGTCCGCCGCCGCGACGGCCGCGTCGAAGTTGGCCTGCGAGTCGCCGTCCCAGATCGGCGTGACCGTGTAGCCCCACGACTCGAGCTGCGTCACCCGCGCCTGCTCCTCGCTGGTGTACGCGCCGGAGTTGGTGCGGACGAACAGCAGGTCGGCCGCGACGGCGCGGCGGAGCCCGCACGCGTCGAGCAGCGCGACGGCGGTCAGCAGGAAAAACAGTCGACGGGGCATGCGGCGTGGCGGGCGGGTGGCCAGTGCGGGTCCACCGGAAACGTACGTCCCACCGCCCGCGCGGCCCGCGGGCGCGGCCGCCGCGTCTGGCCGTCGCGGTGTCGGGTGGCGCCGGATGCGCGGGCGGCGCCGGATACGCCGCGGCTCGCCGCTTGGGGCTGCCTGCCGAGGCGCTGCGCCAACACTTGTAGGCCTCGGAACCGCCGGGCTTCCGCCGGCAGCTGCTGGGCGGTTGCTAGCCCGCGGTTGGCTGCTCTTCGGGCGGCAGCGAGTCGAGGAATGCGTCCAGCGAGGCGAAGAACTCGGCGCTCAGGTCGTCGTTGTGGCCCGCTCCCTCCTGCGACACGAATCGCTTGGGGCCGGGCGCGGCGTCGAACAGCTCGCGCCCCAGCTCATAGGGAACCACCGTGTCCGCCTCGCCGTGGTACTGCAGCAGCGGCCCGTGGTACTGCTTGATAAGCGACAGCGAGTCGAGCCGGTTGGTCATCAGCAGGCCGGTTGGCAGCAGCGGCAGGTGGTGCGCTCCGACGTCCGGCAGCGAGGTGAACGTGCTGCTGAGCACCAGCCCGCGGGCGCCGTCCCGGGCGGCCAGGTCGACCGCCACGCCGCCGCCAAGCGAGCCGCCGATGAGCACGACATCCCGCTCCACGACGCCGGCCCGCTCGGCCAGCCACGCCCTCGCGGCGCGGGCGTCCTGTAGGATGCCGTGTTCGCTCGGCTTGCCCTGGCTGCGGCCGTAGCCGCGGTAGTCGAACACGAGGGTCGACAGCCCCAGGCCGTTCAGCGTGCGCAGCATCGCGGCGCGGTGCGTGATGTTGCCGGCGTTGCCGTGCAGGCAGAGCGCCACGCCGCGCGGCTCGTCGTGCGGGGCGTACCAGCCGTGCAGCCGCACGTTGTCCGCGGCGCGGAACCAGGCGTCCTCGTACTCCAGGTCCTCGGGGAACCAGTCGCCGATCGGGTACTCCGCCGGGTGGTACAGCGCCGCGCGTTCCAGCGGCGCCAGCGGAGACAGCGGTCCGAGCCGGGCGCAGCCGGCCGCGCCAAGCAGCCAGACCGCTAGTGCAATCAATCCTGTAGCGCGCATCGTCGGCCCCGGGGAGTAAGCAGCGTCGGCGCGACATCCGGCGCCGGCGGGGCTAGGTAGCAGAACGGACCGTTCCCAGTCAACCGCAGCAAGCGGCCTTGAACTCGCGCCGTTCGTATCAAGTAGCCGCGGCGTTTGATGATGCAAAGACACGCGCGCTATCGGGACGGCGCCAGTGGGATGCTCTGGATGACGTAATCGTCCACAACGTACTGGTGTAGCGTGGCCACCCCAGGCAAGAGCTCTCGCAGTCGCTGGTTTCGATCGGCCGGGAAGAACTGCTCTCGCCCGGCCCTAGCGGCGAGGTCGGACGGTTTCAGAAACTGCTTTCCCATCAGATCACCATTCGAGTTGTAGGGCAGTTCGACCCAGTCCATGTTTAACAGGTGGAGGTTCTGCAGGCTCATGGCGCCGGCGAGCCGGTTCAGGTTGTTGCACCGCACCGCGCAGCGGTAGAGGTCGAGCTGGGCAAGCTGATCGCAGGAAGCGATTTGACGCAGGTCGGCGGGGTTCAGCTCGCAGGCTTCTAGCACCAGCAGCTCCAGGTTGGGCAGCAGTGGAGGGAGGGAGAGCGCGGCCGGGTCGCGCTCCGGGAGGCCGAACAGCCCCGTGGGCGACGAGCCCTGCTCATCGCCCGGCGGCTCGCGGCAGATCATCAGCGTGTCGATCTTGGCGAAGATCGGAGCGAGCGTGTCGGCCCGCGCCGCAGCGGACGCGGCGGGCAACCTGAGCCACACCGAGCGGAGCGATCCCAGGCTGCGCGCCGCTTGCACGGCGGCCGCTAGCTCGTGGTCTTGCAGCGGGGCGCCCCGGGGCATCGTTGGCAGCGGCAGGCCAGACGTTAGGTTTGGACGCGGGGGCGGAGGCATCGGGCTCAGGTTGAGCTGGACGAGCGCGACCCCGTAGAAGTAGTCGGGACCAAGGGCGGTCAGCAGCCAGCCGGGCGCCGTGCCGGAGCGGCGGTCGTACACACAGTTGGCGCCAAGCTCCGTGAGGGTCCGCACCGCGGAACGCTGCTCCCGCGCGCGGTAGGTCCACCAGCCCAGGCCGACGCACGCCACGGTCGTCAGGCAGAGCAGCGCCCGGAGCGAGAACCGCCGGTAGCTCATGCTGAACAAACCCATGCGCGCCCCTCAAACGAAGAAAGCCCCGGGTGCATTCGAGCACGGGGCCTGGCGGGGGTAAAGCTCGGATCGTGTCGGCGCGTTCGGAAGCTGGGAAGACTCAGAAACCCGGATCGCTGCTATCAGCGTCGACTAGTGTTCCACTCCGTTCGCTGCCTCAGACACCGCGGCGCGGACCTGACGAAAAAAGCCCCGCGTTCAACCGAACGCGGGGCTCTTGGGGTAATCGGATTCGCAGCGGACTCTAGTCGAGGAAGCCAACCAGCTCGGCGCTGCGGCTGGGCTGCTGCAGCTTGCGGACGGCCTTGGCCTCGATCTGGCGGATACGCTCGCGGGTCACCTTGAAGATGTGGCCCACCTCTTCCAGCGTGTAGCTGTAGCCGTCGCCCAGGCCGTAGCGGAGCTTGATGATCTCGCGCTCGCGGTAGGACAGGGTCTTGAGGACCGAGGTGATCCGGCCGCGGAGCATCTCCTGGGCGGCGCCGACCGACGGGCTCTCGGCGCCGGAGTCGGGCAGCAGGTCGCCGAAGTGGCTGTCCTCGCTGTTGCCGACCGGGCGGTCGAGGCTGATCGGGTAGCGGCTCATGGCCAGCACGCGGCGGGCCTCATCGATGGTGCACTCGGCGGCGCGGGCGGTCTCTTCGATGGTCGGCTCGCGTCCCAGCTTCTGCAGCAGGGCGCGGCTGACGTTCCGCACGCGGCTCATGGTCTCGACCATGTGGACCGGGATGCGGATGGTGCGGCTCTGGTCGGCCACCGCGCGGGTGATGGCCTGGCGGATCCACCACGTGGCGTAGGTGCAGAACTTGAAGCCGCGGCGGTACTCAAACTTGTCGACCGCCCGCATCAGGCCGGCGTTGCCCTCCTGGATCAGGTCCAGGAACGACAGGCCGCGGTTGCGGTACTTCTTGGCGATCGACACCACCAGCCGGAGGTTGCCCTCGGACAGGCCGCGCTTGGCCCGCTGGTACTCGGTGTAGATCTGCTTGAGGTCCGCCACGCGGTTGCGGAGGCTGGTGGGGGTCTCCTGCAGGGCGCGGAGGATGTTGCGGGTCTCGATGATGACCGGCTTCCGCTCCTCCATGGGGCGGCGGTCCTTCTTCATCTGCGAGAGCTGGTCGCACAGCTCGTCGACGCGGCGGCTGAACTGCTCCAGCTGCTCGATCATCGGCTCGATGCGCTGCGTCCGCAGGCCGAGCTCCTCGACCAGCAGCACGGCGCGGCAGCGGCGCTGGCCCAGCCGGCGCCACGCGGCCCGACGCTCGGTCAGCTTGTACGACTTGCTGGTCGCGATGCGGTAGTCGTCGGCGTTGCGGGCGAGCAGCGTCTCGAGGGTCCGCAGGTTGTGCGGCATGCGGCCCAGGATCTGCTCCTTCTCCAGCCGGTCGGTCACGCTGACCTGCACGGTGCGGTCGAAGGGCAGTTCGCCGCGGTGCACGCGGCCCAGGATCTTCACCGCGTTCTGGATCACGTGGTCGCAGGCCAGCAGCTTGCGGCGGAACGCGGTGCGGGTGGTCTCGATCTTGCGGGCGAGCGAGATCTCCTCCTTGCGGGTCAGCAGCGGGATCTCGCCCATCTGCGTGAGGTACATCCGCACCGGGTCGTCGGACCAGGACTCGTTCTCGTCGCCGTCGAGCAGGCCCTCCTCATCGGAGTCGTCGTCGGACGAGTCGTCCGAGCTCACGGCGCTGATGCCGTCGTCGTCGTCCTCGTCGCTGGACTTGCTCAGCCCCGAGCCCAGCCCGGTCGCGACCTCGGTTGCAACGGCGCCATCCTCATCCAGGTCGTTGTCCAGAATAGATTCGTACAACTTAGTTTACTCCTACCAATCGAAGGTTTAGCTCGCTCTCGCGACCGGAGTGCTTGGCGGTCGGGGGTGGGGACTCAAACCCCGCAGGCTTGTGCTCGGTCCGTCGACGCGGCCGGCCGCTGGACGGCGCCAACGCGTGGCCCGCAGCGTCCGTGTTGTCGCCATGCTTCCGAGACACGCTCGCGAGAGGCGCCCTGGTAGGGAGGGCCGCCGGTTCGTCGCGTTCGCCGTGGATGTGGAAGCAGCCGTGCGTCTGCAGCGGAGCCAAGCCCGGCGGGCGCCGGCAGCGGCGAAGCTGCGGCCCGAGCCGGGCAAGCGGGCTGAGTCGCGGCGGGCCGGTGGGCCGTCCCGTCGTGGCAGGTCGGCGATCCCAGGACCGCCTGCGTGCTCATCAACCCGTTGTCTGCCAACCCCTTAGTGCCAACCCCTTTTGTAAGTCGCGTAGAGATAAATAATTCTAACACCCCGTGACCGCCAGCCGGGTGGGGCAGCTTATTTGGGAGGAGATTACGCTGGCGCAAAGTCCGACGCTTCGGCAAACGATCCCGGCTGCTGCCCAGACCCTCTGGCGTCGCGCCCGCGGCGTCGTCTCACTCGTGCATTGTCGTGAATGCCACCCAAATAGAAGTTGCCCAACACGCCTGCGCCGCGGGCCAAGACCCGCAGGCAGCCACGCCCTTAATCTTGGTTGCTCGGCGCGGCGGCCGTGACGAAACCCATCCCGTCACGCCGCTGGCGTGTCCTGCCGGACACCGCCTCGCAACCCCTCGCGTTCTTCTCTGTCTGTTGTTGGTTGTGACCTTGCAGGGCATCACCAACCGCTGACCCAGCAGTGCTCATTCTTGAGCGGCCCGTCGACGAGCTTGACTCGCCTAGGGAGTTGCCCCCGCTGGGGCGGATTATTGGAACGCAAGCAGCCACCGTTCATCACCGCGTCCTGTGCACAAAGCCTGGTCGCCGGCTGCAGTGGGCTCCAAGCGGGGGGAGGCCATGCCCGGGCATACCGTCTTTAGGGCGATGTCAATGGTCTGCACTAAATTTTAAGCAGCCCAAGCCGCCGGTCCATAGCCAAAACCGGAAAAATCCGTACGATAGACCGACTCGGCCGGCCACCCGAATGCAAACCGGTGGACGAATCACGCCAGGACCGCCCCCCTAGGGAGGCCCCGGCAGATAAGCTATCACGCTGGCAGGCAGCCTCGGCGGGGCACGCGGCGCCGTCCGTTCCTGCTCGCCTGGGAAGCCGCTCTCCCGCTTGGCGGCGTGCTTCCCTGTTACCTGCTCTACGCGGCCCCAGCGGCGACTGTTCTCAAAGTTATGGCAACCAAGCACCTGCTCCCCTGCGACTGCGGCAAGAGTATCCGCGTCGAACCCTCGCAGGCGGGCGACCGTGTCGTGTGCGAGTGCGGCGCTGAGCTCGACGTGCCGCCGCTCAGGCAGTTGCGTGATCTGCCGCTCGATGTGCAACCAGGTGACGCGCCGTCGGCCCGCGGCGGGGGCGAGTGGTCGTTCCGCGCCGGCGTGCTGACGGCCGGGCTGCTGATCGCCGCCGTGCTGGCCGGCCTGGGCGGCTGGTGGTGGGCCACCGAGCCGCCAATGCCCGGCGGCTTCGACCCCAACGCCACCGCGCAGCGCATGGAAGGCCTGGTCGATCAGATGAACGCGAAGCAGGCCTACAAGCAGTGGGTCGAGTTCTACTCGCTCAACCGCCCGCTGGCGCCGGTGACCGACCCGCGCACGCAGGCGGCGATCGACCACGTCCGGCACATGCGCCTGGTCCGCACGACGCTGGTGATCGCCGGCGCGGTGGTCGCGGTGTTGAGCCTGCTGCTGTTCACCCAGCTGAAGCCACGCAAGCAGGCGTAGCGCTAAGAGGCGAGCAGCGACAGCTTCTCGGCCGGCGTCAGGTCGGTCGTCCCGCCGAGCGGCTGCAGCCGGCACGACCGCAGCACGCTCAGGTCCTGACGGTCGAGCACCAGCAGGTACCGCGCCAGCATCCGCGAGCCCTGCAGCAGGTACACCTTGCTGGTCTCGGCCAGCCGCCACCGCCCGAGCGCCGCGAGCGTGGGGTGTGCGGCCAGGATGGCCAGCAGCGTGGGGTCGCCGCCGCGGACGCGGCGCATCCGGCGGCAGCCCTCGCACCGGCCCCCCTGCTGAGAGCCGCGGCCGACCCGCTGGCCGCAGCGGTTGCAGGTTGTGAACGCTGACTTGAGCGTCCACTCGCCCGACACGGGGCACTTCTCGCACAGGTCGGGCGCGACGCGGCGGCCGGTCGCGCCGCAGTCGACCAGGTCACGCGACAGCAGCGGGCGGTCGCTCTCTTCGCAGCGGGCGATCTCTTCGGCGGCGACGATGGCCGTCTTCCCCTGTCCGGGCAGCTCGACGGCCGCCAGGCTGCGGGTCTGCCGGCCGGTCTTGGGGCAGGTCACCAGCGGGGGCTCCAGCGTGCTGGCCCAGCCCTCGAACGGCGCCTTGAGGGTGGCGTCGCCGATGGTGAACTGGAGGTGCCCCACCACCCGCTTGGCCCACACCACCGCGGTGGTGGGCGGCGCGTCGTCGGCGGCGGGCCGGGGCGCCGGCGCGTGGGGGTGGTAGTCGAGGTCGCGGGTGTGGGCGAGGTGCAGCGCGTCGGCCAGTTGGGCGGCGACCTCGTCGCCGGCGGCGTCGTGCAGGGTGTGGCGGAAGGTCGGCTCGGCGGCGTCCTCGACCAGCGTGGTGCCGCGCACGAACGGCACGTCCTCGAAGTGGCAGCCGGCGATGTGCACGCCGCCGTCCTGCACCCGGTAGGCGGCCAGCAGCGCGGGCGCGAGGTCGTGCACGCGCTCGGGCTGGTCGACCGGCGCGAGGTCGGGCGGCGGGTCGAGCGCGGCCAGCCGGGCGAGCAGCTGCTGCGCAAGCTCCGCGGCGTTGGCGAAGCTCTCGCCCGGCGGCGGGTCGTCCTTGGCGCGGCGGCGTGAGAGGAACGCTGAGCCCAGCCCGCTGCGTTGGGGGGGCGGCTCGTCTTCGGCGTCGGCGGCGACCGGCCGCAGCGTGAACGCCTGCCCGTCGAACTCCATCACCAGGCCGAGCCGGGCGGCGGCCCAGTTGGCGAACACGCCCCAGGGCTCCTGCCATCCGCAGGCGCTGGGGGGCGTGATGCTGGGGGTGGTGGGTGGCGTCACGGGTCCGGCCGAGGGGGCGGCGTCACTGCTTCTGCAGCACGTACACCACGTCCTCGGTGCTTCGGTTTATTTGAACGGGGCAATCGACATCATACGCAAAGTCGTAGGTCGCGACGCACTGGAGCGAAGGGACGCTGGCAATAAGATCGTCCATCTGCTCGGCCGTGTAGGTTCGGAAATCGAACTGATTCTGCAGTCGGAACGTGCGGCTCGGGGTATAAACGTCAAAAGTCATTCCGACCGTCTCTTTGCGGGCGGCTCGGTTGACCTTGATCGACCACATGCGTGACAGCACGCTCAGGTTTCCGCGCCGCGCGGCCCAGCTCTCCTCGTTGCTGGCGGGCTGGCCCCGGGCCGGCGTGAGGTGCAGGCCCAGCACGTACAACCCCCCCTTCTTAAGCGACCGCGCAACACAACTCAGGTGGTCGTGCGCCTGCTGCCCGGTCGCCAGGTGGCGGAAGCTGTTGATCGTGTTGAACGACGCGTCCACCTTCTTGGCCACGCGGTAGTCGCACATGTCGCCCACGACGGCGGTCTCCGGCAGGCCGTGCTTGGCCAGCCGCTCGTTGCAGTACTCGACCGCCGCGGGGTTGAGGTCGTTGCCGGCCGCCTGGTACCCCGCCTGGGCGAACCGGTACAGCAGCCGCCCGGTGCCGCAGGCCGGCTCGAACAGCCGCTCCACGACCAGGTCGGTGTGCCGCTCGAACACGTCCTCCAGGAAGTCCATCTCGGCCTTCCAGTCCGATCCGAACACAAGGTCGTAGTACTTTGGGTGGTCGTAGAGGTTGCCTTGGATCGTGTCGAGCATGCAGGGGGATCGGTTGGTGGCTGGCGGCGAGTGGTGGGCGGCGGGTGGCTCGCGGGGCGCTGCCCCGCAACAGGCGTTCGGCAAACGCTCTCCAAGCGCTGACCACCCCCGCCGGGTGTGGTAGAACCAGGGGCCCTATTCTAACGCAAGCACCCCGATCCCGCAGAAACCGATGCAGCAGCCCACCTCCGGCGACTTCAACCAGCAGGTCACGACGATGCAGATCATCATCGGCGCGCTGGCCATGGGGCCGCTGACCTTCGCCCTGGTCGCGCTGCTGACGGCGCGCGGCGAGCCGACCGAGGGGCCGCTCACCAAGATCGCCCTGGTGATGGGGCTCGGCGCCATCTTCCTCAGCGGGCCGGTACGGCGGCTCCTGCAGGCCAAGGCGCAGAACTCGGCCTACCCGATCGGCGTGTACCAGACGGCGCTGATCGTGTCGGCGGCGATCCTCGAGGGGGGCGTCCTCATGAACCTGGTGGCCCACATGCAGGAGCGGTCGAACTGGACGTTGGCGATGGCCGCGCTGCTGTGGGTGTCGCTGTTGCTCAAGATGCCGACCCGCGCCGGCGTGACCCGCTGGCTGGAGCAGGAAGGCCGGCGGCAGCGCGACGAGGCCGTGCTCCGCGGCTAGCGCAGTTGCTCTCCGGATGCACTCTGCCCGCGCGGTTGGGGTTTCACCAAGCCGGTGTGCAGTCTTCATCAGATCTTCACCGGTTGTCGCGCGCCGGCCGCAATAATGCCCCCTCGACGCGGCGATAGACCAGCCGCAAGCGACGCCCTCCGCGTTAGACGGGCGACGCAATCTACGGCAGCAGCGGGCGAAACAATGATGGCTCGATTCTTGGCGTGTGTTTGGGTGCTTGCGTGGGCGGGGGTTGCGCTGGCGCAGTCGGATTATTCCCTCGCCGTGCGGGCGAGTCGGTTTGATCAGTCTGACGGGAGCGCGGTGTACGGTTTTCAGTTCACGCTCTCACCCACCCTGCTGGGCTCCGTCGACCGGGACGATGACGTCGAGCTCTCGATCACCATGCCCAACGGCTTCCGGCACGAAGAGGTCGGGAGTCTTGGCTTGGTCGCCACGAAGCTAGACGACCTGCGGCCCTCGGCGATGGCGGCGTTGGCGGGCTCGTGGACGATTCTCGAACGGAGCGCCGTAGAGGATCACACCTACCAATTCACACTGCCCAACCTCACCAACCCAACCCTGTGGGGCGACGCCCCCGCAATCTTGTCGCCGTTGGATGGGGAGGTCGTTCCGCGGGTCTTCGACGTCGCTACGACGGTCGAGCCGCCTTCGTTCCGGTACGAACTCCCATCGCAAGAAGTAAGCGTCTCCTCGGAGTGGTTAGGGGGAGGCGCGGCCCGCTTCACGATCGATGGGGCGTTGGATCCCGAAGGCGGTGTGCTCGGGTTGCTTGCGTCGCAATGGACCGGGGCGCCGCTGCCGGTGGCGAACCTAATGGGCAGCGATCCTGCGGCGTTCAACAGCACACTTACGTTCATCCACTACGGCGCGCCGATCCACCTTACCGTCGTGCCCGAGCCCGGAGCGGCGACCCTGGTGGAACTGCTGCTGGTCGCGGGCGTTGCCGGCCGGCGTCGCTTCCGGTAACGCCACAGAACGGACGCGGCATTCAATCGCCTCCGCGTAGGCAGTATCCCGTGACGCTTCCCCGCTCCCAGGCGGGGCATGGATACAGGTGGTTGCCGATTCTTTAGGGGACCCGGTCGAGCATCGACCCGAACACGGCTACCACCGCGCCCAGGCCGGCCCCGATCAGGGCGCCGACGGCGGCCGCCTGGTCGGGTGGGGGGCCCGGTTGCGTGCGGTTCCACCAGCGGATCACGAACGCCACAACCGATCCGCACACGCTGTACCCGATCACCGTGCGCAGCATGCCGACAAGAATAGGGTCCATGGTTCGCGTTCCGGTTGACGCCGGGGAGGAGCTACAGGCGGTGGCCGTGCCTGTTATAGCCTAAACCGAACGGCGGCACACCACGGCGCCGGTCAGCCGGCGGGGACTAACCGCAGCAGTCCTTCAGCGTACTTGCGGATCTGCTTCGGCGTGGGGCCGTCGGACAGGTTCGAGAGCATATCGGCGATCTTCACCTGCCGGGCGATCGGGCTGTCGGCCACACGCGCCAGGTAGTCCCCGTACGCGACCGCCGGGCTCTTGGTCAGCAGCTCGACCGCGTCGACCACCTCGGCGGGCACGCCCTGGGCGAGCAGCGACTCGGCGGTCTGGTCGGTGTCCTCCAGCACGTCGTGCAGCCACGCGGCCGCGACCAGCCGCGGGTCATCGCCGACCCGCGACGCCACCGCCCGCGGGTGCTCGATGTAGGGCGTGACCCCATCGCGGCGGAACTGCCCGGCGTGGGCGTCGGTGGCGATCTGCTTGGCCAGGTCAGTAAGGGCGGGCATAGCGGCGGAGAGTTGCAAGATTGCGACGGAACGTTGGCGACGATTATACTCCCCCGCGGACCCACCCGGTCAGCAATGACCAACTCTTGCAGACGCAGGCGCTTCACCATGGACATCCTCCTCCTCGCCGACCAGGTTTCTGAAACCGTCACCAAGGGCGGCATCAGCCTGGGGTCGGCGATCGCGGTCGTCAGCTCGTGGGAGCGGAACCGCTCGATCCTGTGGGCGATTGTGGCAGGGTTGCTGTCGTGGTTCTACGTGATCTACTTCGCGCTGACCCGGCGGATCGACGAGACGAAGTAGCGGCCGTACGGCGGGTTTGCCACTCTCGCCGACTGCGTAACGCATCAGCCGGAACGCGTTTGCGTCCGGTTGTTGGGCTGAACGCGTGATCCAACGCGGCGTTGCGTGGCGGGGCGGAACTGGGGGCTAAGGCCCCGCGGCCGATGTTCGTTGGCCGTTGCTGCGGATTGCGGCAGCCTGTTTGGCATCCGTGTATCTCGCCACTTTCGAGTAGAAACCGGCCACCTGACGCCTTAGAAATGAGGGTACGCGGCGTGGTGCGCGGTGGCTGTGGCCGGGGAGACTTTTGTCCCTATCGCGCGCAGCAGGTGGACAAAAGTAGCTCTGTAGAAAGCTTCTAGATGTTTAGAGGATCATGAGGTTGAGAGTGAGGGTCTTGAGGGCGGCTTCGCGTCGCTGCATGGGCTTTTTTCGTGCTCGCAGCTGGGGCCCGAGGAGGCGTTTGAGCATGCTGATGGTGGTCTCGGCCTGGGCGCGTTGCCCGTAGCGGGTGGG